>JADHZE010000017.1 GCA_026934365.1 Isoptericola sp. QY 916
CCGCGGAGCGCGAGCTCGCCGCGGGCGTCGCGCCCGACGACGACGCGACCGCCGCGCGCTGGGCGGCCGCGTCGATGGAGCTCGGCGCCGTCGTGTGCACCGCGCGGGCGCCGCGCTGCGGGGCCTGTCCCGTCGCCGACCTGTGCGCCTGGCGCGCCGCCGGCCACCCGCCCGACGCGCACGCCCACCGCCGTCGCACCCAGGCCTGGCACGGCACCGACCGCCAGGTGCGCGGCCGCGTCATGGCCGCGCTGCGCGCCGCCGTCGAGCCCGTGCCCCGCTCCCTGCTCGCCGACTCCGGCCCCGACCAGGGCCAGGTCGACCGCTGTCTCGGCGGACTGGTCGAGGACGGGCTCGTCGAGCAGGACGACGCCGGCCGCTACCACCTGCCCGCCTAGTCCCACGTCGTGGGCGGGTCAGAGCTCGAGCAGCATCCGCGTGTTGCCGAGCGTGTTGGGCTTCACGCGCGCCAGGTCCAGGAACTCGGCGACGCCGTCGTCGTGGGAGCGCAGCAGCTCGGCGTACACCTCGGCGTCGACGGGCGTGCCGTCGATCTCACGGAACCCGTGCGTGCGGAAGAAGCCCACCTCGAACGTCAGGCAGAACACCCGGCGCAGCCCGAGGCGGCGCGCCCGGTCGACGAGGCCCTCGACGAGGGCGTGCCCGACGCCGCGGCCGCGCCACGCCGGATCGGCGGCGAGGGTGCGCACCTCCGCGAGGTCGTCCCACATGACGTGCAGCGCGCCGCACCCCACGACGCCCCCGTCGACGTCGGCGGCCACGAGGAACTCCTGCACGGCCTCGTAGTAGCCGACCATCTCCTTGGCCAGGAGGATGCGGCGCTCGGCGTACGGCTCCACGAGGCGGCGCACGGCACGCATGTCGGCCGGCATCGCAGAACGGACGGCGAACGACGCGCCGTGGTCCTGGGGCCGGCGGTCCGCGGGCGGTTCCGGAAGCACGCCGTCACTCTACGAGCGTGATCCCCGTGCGGCGCGCGCGTCCCGGTGCACGGACGTTCACGGTTCCTCCACGAGAGCGGCGGCCGTGACCTCGTCGATCACGAGGTCGGTCACGACGCCGGCCGCGAGCGCCGCCCGCAAGGGCGCCACCTTGTTGTCGCCCGCGACGGCGCACAGCCGCCGCGGGATGCGTCGCAGCTCGGCGGGCGCGGGCCCGGTGGCGCGGGCGTTGAGGGAGATGTCGCGGTAGGTGCCGTCGGCGCGCACGAAGACGGTGCAGACGTCGCCCACGACCCCCTCGGCGTCCAGCACGGCCACGTCGTCGGGATCCAGGTACCCGGCGGAGTACACGTGCGAGGGCACGCCCCCGGTGAGGGCCCCCACGGAGAACAGCGCGATGTCGGCGCGGCCCTGGACGTCGAGCACGCGGCGCACCGACCGCTCCCGCCACATCGCGGCCTTGGTGTCGGCGAAGTCGAAGAACGCCGGCACGGGAAAGTAGTGGACGGACGCGTCGAAGGCCGTGCCGAACCCCGAGATCAGGTCGCCCGCGTAGCTCATCCCCGAGGTGCGGGTGTTGGCGGCGCCGTTGAGCTGCACGACGGCGGACCCGCGGGTCGGCTTGTGGGGCAGGTGCTCCGTGATCGCGGCGAGGGTGGTGCCCCACGCCACACCGAGCACCATGTCGGAGTCGAACCAGCGCGCCAGGAGCCGCGCGGTGGTGATGGACACCTGCTGCAGGCGGTCGTCGTCGGTGGCGGAGTCCGAGACGGGCACCACGTACGCGTCGATGCCGTGCCGCTCGGCGATCTCCTGGCCGAGTCCGGGCGCGCGCGACGGGCCGGGTCGCAGCGTGATCTCGACGACGCCCGTGTCCCGCGCGCGCTTGATCAGCCGGGAGACGGTGGAGCGGGACGTGCGCAGGTGCCGCGCGATCGTCTCCATCTTCATGTCCTGGAGGTAGTACATCGTCGCGGCCATGACCACGTCGCGTTCCCGGTAGCTCGCCATACCTCCATGATGCCCTTTTGCACGTTTGTGCACCCAGGTTGCGCGGACGTGCTGGCGGTGCTGCTCTGGGAGCGTCGTCCCGATCGGAAGGAACCACGATGGCCTCCACCCGGCTCACAGCCGAGTCACGCACCCAGGCCCTCGCCGCGCTCAAGGGCTCGCAGACCCCCAGCGGCGAGCTCGACGTGCTCGTCGTCGGCGGCGGGGTCACCGGCGCCGGCATCGCGCTCGACGCCGCCACCCGCGGCCTGTCGACCGCGATCGTCGAGGCGCAGGACTGGGCGTCGGGCACGTCCAGCCGCAGCAGCAAGCTCGTGCACGGTGGGCTGCGCTACCTGCAGATGCTCGACTTCCACCTCGTCAAGGAGGCGCTCACCGAGCGCGACCTCCTGCTCAAGGACATCGCCCCGCACCTCGTCAAGCCCGTGCCCTTCCTGTACCCGCTGGAGCACCGGCTGTGGGAGCGCGCGTACGTGGGCGCCGGCATCGCGCTCTACGACACGCTCGCGTCCCTCGCCCCGGGGCGTCGGGCCATGCCGCTGCACCGGCACCTGTCGCGCCGCCGGATGTCCACGAAGTTCCCCGACCTCGCGCACGACGCCGCCATCGGCGCCGTGCAGTACTGGGACGCGTCGGTCGACGACGCCCGGCTGGTGTCCACGCTCGTGCGCACCGCCGTCAGCTACGGTGCGCACGCGGCGTCCCGCACCCAGGTCGTGGCGCTCACCAAGGGCGCCACCGGCGCGGTGAACGGCGCCGTCCTCACGGACCTCGAGAGCGGCGAGGAGATCACGGTCCGCGCCCGGCACGTCATCAACGCCACCGGCGTGTGGACGGAGGACACCGAGGCGCTCGCCGGCGACACCGGCGGCCTGCGGGTGCTGGCCTCCAAGGGCGTGCACATCGTCGTCCCGCGCGAGCGGATCAAGGGCACCGTCGGCCTGATCCTGCAGACCGAGAAGTCGGTGCTGTTCGTCATCCCGTGGTCGCGCTACTGGGTGGTCGGCACGACGGACACCCCGTGGAACCAGGACCCGACCCACCCGGTCGCCACCGCGCAGGACATCGACTACATCCTCGACCACGCGAACGCGGTGCTGGCCCACCCCCTGTCCCGCGACGACATCATCGGCACCTACGCCGGCCTGCGCCCGCTGCTGCAGCCCGGCACCAAGGAGGGCACCAGCTCCGCCAAGGTGTCGCGCGAGCACACCGTCGCCAGCCCGGTGCCCGGACTCACCGTCATCGCCGGCGGCAAGCTCACGACCTACCGCGTGATGGCGAAGGACGCCGTGGACTTCGCCATCGGCCAGCGCGCCGCCGCGCTTCCGTCGATCACGCACCAGATCCCGCTGCTGGGCGCCGTCGGCCTGCAGGCCACGCGTCGCCTCGCCCGCACCTGGGCGGCGAAGTACGGGTGGAAGCCGCAGATGGTCGACCACCTGCTGCACCGCTACGGCTCGTCGCTGCGCCAGCTCGTCGACCTGTGCGAGCAAGACCCGTCGATGGCCCGTCCGCTCGAGCACGCCCCCGCGTACCTGCGCGCCGAGATCCACTTCGGCGTCAGCCACGAGGGCGCGCTGCACCTCGAGGACCTGCTGCTGCACCGCACCCGCCTCGTCTACGAGGTCCTGGACCGCGGCCTGGCAGCGCTGCCCGAGATCGCCGACATCGCGGCACCCCTGCTCGGCTGGGACGACGCGACCAAGCAGGCCGAGATCGACGCCTACACCGCCCGCGCCCAGGCCGAGGACGCGGCGGAGCACGAGCCCGACGACGCCACCGCGGAGGCCGTACGCCTCCGCGCCACCGACGTCGCCGCCATGCAGCCCCTGCGGGGCTGACCCGACCCCGGCCGGACGTCCGGCCGGTCTCCCGCAGGGCTCCGCCCGACGCGGGCTCTCTCCGACCCGGAGAGGACAACGTGGTCCCTCAAGAGAAAGAGATCCGACGATGGACTCATTGATCATGCAGGCGTTCTGGTCCGAGATCCTCGGGACCGCGACGCTGATCCTGCTCGGTGCCGGAGTGGTCGCCAACGTCATCCTGCCCAGGACCAAGGGCTTTGACGGCGGCTGGCTGCTCATCAACTTCGGGTGGGGCCTCGCGGTCTTCGCGGGTGTCTTCACCGCGTACAAGTCGGGCGCGCACCTCAACCCGGCCGTGACGATCGGGCTCTACGCCGCGCAGTCGCCGTTCGCGACGCTCACCGGGCCGGAGGGGCGGGTCACCGCCACGATCGAGCCGACCGTGGGCAACATGTTCATCTACTTCGCGGCGGAGATGATCGGCGCCATCATCGGCGCGGTGCTGGCCTACATCGTGTACAAGAAGCACTTCGACCAGGAGGCGCCCGGCGCCACCAAGCTCGCGGTGTTCTCGACCGGGCCGGAGCTGCGCTCCTACGGCTGGAACTTCATCACCGAGGTCATCGCGACCTTCGTGCTCGTGTTCTTCGTCGTCATCTCGGGCAAGACGCCGTCCGGGCTCGGGCCGCTCGCCGTCGCGCTCATCGTGGTCGGCATCGGCGCCAGCCTCGGTGGCCCGACCGGGTACGCCATCAACCCCGCCCGAGACCTCGGGCCCCGCATCGCGCACGCGCTCCTGCCCATCAAGGGCAAGGGGTCCAGCGACTGGGCGTACTCCTGGGTGCCCGTCGCCGGCCCGCTCGTGGGCGGCGTGCTCGCCGGCCTCCTCGGTTCCGTCTACTCCTGATCCACCCCGCCGGCCGGGCCCCACGGCCCGGCCGGCACCCCGCACCACCCACACCGACGTGAAGGGCAACCCCCATGGCTGACTACGTCCTCGCCATCGACCAGGGCACGACGAGCTCGCGTGCCATCGTCTTCGACCACTCCGGCCGGATCGTCTCCACCGGCCAGCTCGAGCACGACCAGATCTTCCCCAAGGCGGGCTGGGTCGAGCACAACGCCGAGCAGATCTGGAGCAACGTGCGCGAGGTCGTCGGGCTGGCGCTCACGCGCGGCAACCTGGCGCACACCGACCTCGCCGCCATCGGCATCACCAACCAGCGCGAGACCGCCGTCGTGTGGGACAAGAACACCGGCAAGCCGGTGTACAACGCGATCGTGTGGCAGGACACCCGCACGCAGGCGATCGTCGACGAGCTCGGCGGCTCCGAGGGCGCCGACAAGTACAAGTCGATCGTCGGCCTGCCGCTGGCGACCTACTTCTCCGGCCCCAAGGTGAAGTGGATCCTCGACAACGTCGAGGGCGCGCGCGAGGCCGCCGAGAAGGGCGACCTCCTGTTCGGCAACACCGACACCTGGGTGCTGTGGAACATGACCGGCGGGCCGGACGGCGGCGTGCACGTCACCGACGTCACCAACGCGTCGCGCACCATGCTCATGGACCTCGACACCCTGAGCTGGCGCGAGGACATCGCCGCCGACATGGGCATCCCGCTGTCGATGCTGCCCGAGATCCGCTCCTCGTCTGAGGTGTACGGGCAGGGCCGCCCCCGCGGCCTCGTGCCCGGCGTGCCGATCGCCGGCATCCTCGGCGACCAGCAGGCGGCCACGTTCGGCCAGGCGTGCTTCGAGACCGGTACCGCGAAGAACACCTACGGCACCGGCAACTTCATGCTCCTCAACACGGGCACGGAGAAGGTGCCGAGCAAGAACGGCCTGCTCACCACCGTCTGCTACAAGATCGGCGACGCCCCCCAGGTGTACGCCCTCGAGGGATCCATCGCCGTCACCGGCTCCCTCATCCAGTGGCTGCGGGACAACCTCGGCATGTTCGAGGACGCCCCCGACGTCGAGTGGCTGGCCCGCAAGGTCGAGGACAACGGCGGCGCGTACTTCGTGCCCGCGTTCTCCGGCCTGTTCGCCCCGTACTGGCGCCCCGACGCCCGCGGCGCGCTCGTCGGGCTCACGCGGTACGTCAACCGCAACCACATCGCCCGCGCGGCGCTCGAGGCCGTGGCGTTCCAGACCCGCGAGGTCGTCGACGCCATGAGGAAGGACTCCGGCGTCGACCTCACCGAGCTCAAGGTCGACGGCGGCATGGTCCAGAACGAGCTGCTCATGCAGTTCCAGGCCGACCAGCTCGGCGTCGACGTCGTGCGGCCCAAGGTCGCCGAGACGACGGCGCTCGGCGCCGCCTACGCCGCCGGCATCGCCGTCGGGTTCTGGAAGGGCGAGGAGGACGTCACCGCGAACTGGGCGGAGGACAAGCGCTGGTCGCCGGCCATGGCCGAGGACGAGCGCGAGCGGCTCTACCGGTCGTGGAAGAAGGCGGTCACGAAGACGTTCGACTGGGTTGATGCTGACGTGCAGTAGTCGCACTTGAGCCCGCGGCGGGGAGGAACGTCGTGCGGGCGGTCGCGTTCACGGGCGCCAGGGCGCCCTCCACTTCGGGACGTCTACGACCGCCCGCACGACGTTCCCCCCCGCCGCTCTGCGTTCGGACTACGGCGCGTGGTGGGTTCTCTGGTGCTGTGACCCGCGCGTGGACTGCCGGAGCGCCCAAGGCGGGCATGGTCAGCGGCGGATCCCGATCCGGCGGGCGACGCGCGAGCATCCGGCGATGCGCCTAGCGTCGCGGGGTGCCCACCGACCAAGCGGGCCGCGAGAGGAGACGCCATGAGTGAGACGCCCGCCCAGGACCGCCCTAGCTCGGGGGAGATCGAGAAGGTTCGCGAGCTGATCAAGGACGAGACGATCGCCATGGTCACGACCGTGACATCCGACGGCAGCCTGGTCAGCCGGCCCATGGGCGTCCAGGCGGTCGACTTCGACGGGGACCTGTGGTTCTTCGCGGCCGCCGACTCCTCGCTCGCCGCCGACGCCCGGCAGGAGCCCGCGGCGAACGCCGCCTTCTCGGGCTCGTCGTCCTGGGTGTCGGTGGCCGGACAGGTCACGCTAGTGCGCGACCGCGACAAGCTCCGCGATCTGTGGAACGCCGTCGCCGACGCATGGTTCCCCGACGGTCCCGACGACCCGAACGTGGCCCTGGTCCGGCTGCGCGCGACGAGCGCCGAGTACTGGGACTCGCCCGGAGGCCGCGTGGCGACGCTCTTCCGCCTCGTGGCCACGAAGATCACCGGCAAGCCGTACGAGGGTGGCCAGAACGAGACCGTCCAGCTCTGAAGGCCTCGGTGACGGCGGCGG
Organism: Isoptericola sp. QY 916; assembly: GCA_026934365.1. GTDB lineage: Bacteria > Actinomycetota > Actinomycetes > Actinomycetales > Cellulomonadaceae > Isoptericola > Isoptericola nanjingensis. The sequence continues at coordinate 7,109 of JADHZE010000017.1, forward strand.
TGACGCCCCCAGGTGGCGCTCGTAGGCTGACCCGGTGACCGTCACCAGCACCCGCACCTACACGATCCCCGGCGTCCATGTCACCGACCGCACCCTCACGGTGCCGCTGGACTGGTCGCACCCCGACGACGGGCGCACGATCTCCCTCTTCGTCCGCGAGCTCGTGGACCCCACGAGGCGCACCGACGACCTGCCGCTGCTCGTCTTCCTCCAGGGCGGCCCGGGCGGCAAGGGCCCGCGCCCGACCGGTCCCGACGGCTGGGTGGGCGAGGCCCTGAAGCGGTTCCGCGTGGTGCTGCTCGACCAGCGCGGCACCGGTCGCTCGACGGCGGTGCGGGCCGCCGCGCTCACCGCGCTCGGCTCTGCCGACGCCCAGGCCGAGCACCTGACTCACCACCGCGCCGACTCGATCGTCGCCGACGCCGAGCACGTGCGGAAGTCCGTCTACGGCGGCCGACGCTGGTCGACGCTGGGGCAGTCGTACGGCGGGTTCCTCACGCTCACGTACCTGTCCCAGGCACCGGACGGCGTGGCCGCGTCGTACGTCACCGGCGGCCTCGCCGGGCTCACCGCGAGCGCCGAGGACGTCTACCGGCGCACCCAGCCGCGCGTGGTCGCCAAGAACGCGCTCTACCGCGAGCGGTACCCCGACGACGTCGACCGCGTGGCGCGCATCGCCGACCGGCTCGCCGTCGGCGACGTGCGCCTGCCCGGCGGGGACCCGCTCACCGTCGAGCGGTTCCAGACCCTCGGCATGGCGTTCGGCATGGGGCCGGGCTTCGAGCGCGTGCACTGGATCGTCGACGAGGCCTTCGACGAGGGCGCGCCCGACGAGCTGACCGACACGTTCCTCGCCGAGGTCGAGGCCGCCACCGGCTTCGCCACCAACCCGATGTACGCCGTCCTGCACGAGTCGATCTACGCGCAGTCCGGCACCGGCGCCACGGCATGGGCGGCGCAGCGGGTGCGCGACGACGACGCGTCGTTCGGGGCCGACGCCCGGCCGTTGCTGTTCACGGGCGAGATGATCTACCCCTGGATGTTCGAGCAGGTCTCGGCGCTGCGCCCGTTCCGCCCGGCCGCCGAGGCGCTGGCGGCGCGCACCGACTGGACCGACCTGTACGACCTCGGCGTCCTCGCCCGCAACGGGGCGCCGCTCGAGGCCGCCGTCTACCACGACGACATGTTCGTGGACGCCGGGCTCTCCCTGGAGACGGCGGCCCAGGTCGGGAACGCTCGCGCCTGGGTGACCAACGAGTTCGAGCACGACGGCCTGCGCCTGGGCGACGTCTTCCCCCGGCTCCTCGCCCGCATGGACGCCCGCGGGGGCGCACGGTCGTGAGCAAAAGGAGCGGCGGCAGTCGGCCCGAGGACAATGTCCCGGACCTCCCCGCCGGTGCGCCCCGTTCGGGCTGGTACGCGTACGCGCCCCTGTCGGGCGCCGTGTTCGTGCCGAGGGCGGACGCCGGCCCGTGGCCCGACAGCCCGCTGCCGTCACCGCCGGCGTCGCCCGAGGACCTGGTGACCGTGCGGCTCATGAACGACTACGGGGCGGACTGGCCCCTGTGGCCGAAGCACGCGCTCGAGCTTCCCGCCGCCGTCGAGGAGTCCGTGGGCGAGGCCCTGGGCGCCAGACTGCGCGCGTGGGCGGCGACCTTCGACCGGCACTACCACTACCTGCACGGCTGGGACGACCGTGGAGTGGCCGCGGCGCACCGGGCCGAAGGAGAGTCGCTCCGCGACGCGCTGGCCGCGGTCCTGCCCGAGCCGTGGCGCGTGGAACTCGACTACTGGGAGACGAACGGCGCGTGACTCAGGTCGCTGCGGTCCAGGCCTTCCCCGGCCAGTACGCCCACTCCTCGAAGTCCGCGACGCGGCCGTCGTCGGCGAAGCGCAGCACCCACAGGTCGCGGTACTCCTGCACCCGGGGCGCGGTGTAGCCCACCTCGACCCGGACGACGGCGACGTCGCCCTCGACGGCGAGCGGCTCGGCCGCCATCGTGAACGCCGAGTCCTGGTCGACGGTCCAGAACCCGCGGATCGCGTCGTGGCCCACGAGCTCCTCGGGGTCGTAGGGCGAGCGCGCGTACCGCGCGTCCGGCGTGAACAGGCGCGCGACGGCGTCGGCGTCGCTCTCGCGCCATGCCTGCTCGTACCCCGCGACCCAGCTCCGTACCGACTCCCGGTCCACCATCCGTGCAGTATGACGGCGGACGGCGCGCCACACCTGTTCGGGACGTCACTGCAGGTGAGGGCCGGTTCTCGCTACCGTGCGGGCGTCGAAACCCTCACGACCAGGAGCTGATCGCGATGACCCACGACTCCCCCGCCCCCGACCTCCCCGTGCTCGAGACCGACGTCCTCGTCGTCGGCACCGGGCCCGCGGGCGCCTCGGCCGCCCTCTTCCTCGCCACGTACGGCACGCGCGTCATGGTGGTGACCAAGTACGGCCGCCTCGCCGACAGCCCCCGCGCGCACATCACCAACCAGCGCACGATGGAGGCGCTGCGCGACATGGGGCTCGAGGACGCGCTGCTGCGCGAGGCGACGCCATGGGACTCGATGGGCAACACGACGTTCTGCACGAGCCTGGCGGGCGAGGAGCTCGGGCGCATCCCCTCCTGGGGCACCGACACGGCGCGCCGCGCCCGGTACGAGCTGCAGAGCCCGTGCCCGATGGTCGACGCCCCGCAGACCATCACCGAGCCGATCCTCGTGCAGGCGGCGCAGGAGCGCGGGGCGACCGTGCGCTTCGACACCGAGTACCTCGACCACGTGCAGGACGCCGACGGCGTCACCACCACCGTCCGCGACCGGCTCACCGGGGCGACGTACCGGGTGCGCTCGCGCTACCTCGTCGGCGCGGACGGCGCCCGGAGCAGGGTGGCGGAGCACCTGGACCTGCCCTACGAGGGCCCCGGGGCCGTGGGCGGGTCCCTGAGCATCGTGTTCGAGGCGGACCTCTCCCGCTTCGTGGCCCATCGGCCGTCGGTCCTCTACTGGATGCTGCAGCCGGGCGCGGAGCGCGAGGGCGTGGGGCTCGGCGTGCTGCGCATGATCAAGCCCTGGACCGAGTGGATGGTCATGTGGGGCTACGAGGTCGCGGCCGGGCCGCCGGAGCTCACCGACGAGTTCGTGCGCGAGCTCGCCGTGAACCTCGTGGGCACCGACGACTTCGAGATGCGCGTGAAGTCCGCGTCCCCGTGGACCGTGAACCACCACTACGCCACGACCCTGGCGAGGGGCCGCGTCTTCTGCGTGGGCGACGCCGTCCACCGGCACCCTCCGACGAACGGCCTGGGCTCGAACACGTCGATCCAGGACTCCTACAACCTCGCCTGGAAGCTCGCCCACGTCGTCGCCGGGACGGCGGACCCGGCGCTGCTGGACTCCTACGACGCCGAGCGGGCCCCGGTCGCGCGGCAGATCGTCGAGCGCGCCAACCAGAGCATCGCCGACACGGGCCGCATCCTGGCCGCGCTGGAGCTCGAGGACACGAGCGACCCCGCGCGGCTCGAGGCCCAGCTGGAGCTCCGCAAGGCGCCGGGCGCGGACGGCGAGCGGGTGCGTGCCGCCCTGCGCGAGGCGATCGCCTCCAAGCAGTACGAGTTCGACGCGCACGGGGTGGAGCACAACCACCGGTACGCCTCGGGCGCGGTCCTGCCGGACGGCACCCCGGAGCCGGAGTACGCGCTCGACCCGGAGCTGTACGCCCAGCCCACCACGTGGCCGGGCGCCCGGATCCCGCACACCTGGGTGACCGTCGGCGGCGCCAAGGCCTCGACCCTCGACCTCGTCGGGCAGGGGCGGTTCGCCGTCGTCACCGGGATCGGCGGCGAGGCGTGGGTCGACGCCGCCCGGGGGCTCGGCGAGGAGCTCGGGCTCGACCTCACGACCGTCGCGATCGGCCCCGGCCGCGACGTCGAGGACCCCTACGGGACGTGGGCGGACCTGCGGGAGATCGAGGACTCCGGGGTGCTGCTCGTCCGCCCGGACCTGCACGTCGCCGCCCGTCGGGCGAGCGCTCCCGCCACGGCGGCCGAGGCGCGGGCGTGGCTCGCGGACGCGCTGTCCGCCGTGCTCGGCCGCAGCCCCGCCGCGACGCCCGACGAGCCCGCCGCCGAGGCGGTGCTGGCCGGCGTGTGACCTGGCCGTGCGCCGTCCCCGCCGCCCTCGGCCGTCGAGGGCGGCGGGAACCGCGGGGTACCGTCGTTCGTCGGACTGTCGGGCCGGCCCCGTCGTCCGGCGCACGCACACACGAAGGTGACACCAGCATGAGCTCGACCTCCCCCGCCCCGATCCTGCGCGCGTCCGGCCTCGTGGTCGGCTACGGCGGCCCCGCGATCCTCGAGGGGATCGACCTGGAGCTGCTGCCCGGCGCGGAGCCCGTGGGCGTGGTGGGCGAGTCGGGCGCCGGGAAGTCGACCCTGGTGCAGGCGCTGCTGGGTCAGCTGCGCATCCGCGAGGGTCACGTGACGTTCCAGGGGCGCACCGTCGCCAAGCTCGGCCGGCGCGACAAGAAGAAGTTCCGCGCGGCGGTGCGCACGGTCGCGCAGAACGGGCTCGACGTCGACCTCCGCTGGACCGTGGAGCGTGCCGTCTCCGGCGCGCTGTCGGACGCCCGCAAGGCCGGCCGCGCGAGCGGCCGCACCGTGGCGGACCTGCTGGACGACGTCGCGCTGGAGCCGCACTTCGCGAAGCGCGCGATCTACTCCCTCTCCGGCGGGGAGAAGCAGCGCCTCGCGCTCGCCCTCGCCCTGGCCACCCGCCCCGAGGCGCTGCTGCTCGACGAGCCGCTCACCGCAGTCGACCCGGCGATGCGCGGCGAGATCGTGCGCCGCCTCACCGACGCCACCCGCGCCGAGGGCACCGCCGTGCTGCTGGTCTCGCACGACGTCGAGCTGGTCGGACGGCTCTGCCCCACCGTGCATGTGCTCGCGGACGGCACGTTCGTCGCCTCGGGCCCGATGGGCGACGTCCTGGCCGCCGGCTCCGACGACGACGCGCACCCCGCCGTCCGCGGCCTCGCCGAGGCGGCGCCCCTGGCGGCGCAGCGCTTCCGCTGACCTGATCTCTCGCGGCGCCCCCCCGGTTCCCGACGGGACGTTCCCGCCGGAGCTTTCCCGCCGGAACCGGGCCGCACCGCGACGCGTTCACCGGGTGACGACACCGGGGCGACCGTCGGCGCCTCGGCCGCCGACCGACCGAGAGGACCCCGGTGGACGCGGACACCTGGTGGAACATCGCGCTCGTCCTGCTCTTCGTGCTCCTGGGCGGCGTGTTCGCCGGGACGGAGTTCGCCCTGGTCTCGCTGCGGGGCACGCAGATCGACCAGCTCGAGCGCAGCGGCCCTCGCGGCCGCCGGGTGGCCGGGATCGCCCGCGACCCGAACCGCTTCCTCGCGGCCGTGCAGATCGGCGTCACCGTGGCGGGCTTCTTCTCCGCGGCCTACGGCGCGTCCACCCTGGCGCCCGACGTCGCCCCCGCGCTCGAGTCCCTCGGTCTCCCGGAGGGCGCCGCCGCGACGGTCGCGCTCGTCGGCCTGACCCTCGTCATCGCCTACCTGTCGCTCGTGCTCGGCGAGCTCGTGCCCAAGCGGATCGCGCTGCAGCGCACCGCGCAGGTCGCCCTGGCCGTCGGGCCGCCGCTGGACCGCTTCGCCGTGCTGATGCGGCCCGTCATCTGGCTGCTGTCGCGTTCCACGGACGCCGTGGTGCGCCTGCTGGGCGGCGACCCCAGCCTGCGCTCGGAGGAGATCACCGAGCAGGAGCTGCGCGACCTCGTCGCCGCCCACCCCGGCCTGCACGAGGACGAGCGGCGCATCCTCTCGGACGTGTTCGCCGCCTCGGAGCGCAGCCTCGGGGAGGTCATGCGCCCCCGGGGCGACGTCGTCTTCCTGCGGGCGGACCTGCCGCTCGCCGCGGCCGAGGAGCGCACTCGCGACCTGCCCTACTCGCGGTACCCCGTCATCGGCGACGACGTCGACGACGTGCTCGGCTTCGTGCACGTGCGCGACCTCGCCCGCGGCGCGGGGGCGCCGTCGGCCGGCCGACGCACCGTGCGCGACGTCGCCCGGCCGGTGCTCGACCTCCCGGCGACCGGACGGCTGCTGCCGACCCTCGCCGAGATGCAGCGCACCCGCACCCACCTCGCGCTCGTCGTCGACGAGTACGGCGGGACGGACGGCATCGTCACGCTGGAGGACCTCGTCGAGGAGCTCGTCGGCGACATCCGCGACGAGCACGACCCGCTCGCCGCGGTGCGCGTGGCGGGCACGTACGACGCCGGCCTCACGATCGAGGACTTCGCCCGGCTCACCGGCGTCGAGCTGCCCGACGGTCCGTACGAGACCGTCGCGGGCTACGTCCTGGCACGGCTGGGGCGCTTGGCCGAGACCGGCGACGCCGTCGTGGTCGACGACGCCGGCCCCGCCACGGACCACCCCGATGCGGACGGCGAGCACGTCCTGCGCGTGACTGCGGTCGAGGACCGCCGCATCCGCGAGGTCCGCCTCGACTGACCTGCATGCTGTCCCGACCTGCCGACCGAACGTGGTGGGCGCCGTCAGGAGGGGTCGGCGGCGGGGGCGTGCCGTTGCAGGAAGGCGAAGACGTCGGTGTCGTCGACGCCGGGGAACGCGCCGCGCGGCAGCGCCGCGAGCACCTGCTGGTGCATGCGGGCGCTGGGCCAGGCGACGCCGTCCCACCGCTCGGCGAGCTCGGCGGGCGGGCGCTGGCAGCACGACGGGTCGGGGCACGTGGAGGCGTGCCGCACCTGGGTGTCGCGCCCGCGGAACCACTTGGCGTGCGCGTACGGCACGCCCACGGTGATGGAGAACTGCCGCCCGTCCGCGCCGGTGCCGGTCTGGACCGAGTCCCAGAAGGTGCCCGCCGGGGTGTCGGTGTACTGGTACGACTCGGTGGCGCGGTCGCGGCGCGTGAACGCCTCGCGCCCCGCCCACCAGCGGCACACGAGCTGCCCCTCGATGGCGCCGGTCACGTCCTGCGGCAGGGGCAGCCCGTCGTTGGCGTAGCCGCGGAACAGCGCGCCGTCGTCGCCCACGCGCAGGAAGTGCAGCGGGATGCCGAGGTGCACGGTGGCGAGGTTGGTCAGGCGCATCGCCGCGGCCTCGTGCGTGACGCCGAACGCGTCACGGAAGTCCTCGACCGCCAGGTCCTTCTCCCGCTTGCGTCGCTGCAGGAACTCCACCGCGACCGACTGCGGGATGAGGCAGCTCGCCGCGAAGTAGGTGATCTCCACCCGTTGCTGCAGGAACTCGGCGTAGCTGCGCGGCCGCTCGTGGTCCAGCACGCGGTGCGCGATGGCCTGCAGCGCGAGCGAGCGCAGCCCGTGCCCGCCGGGGATGGACGCCGGCGGCAGGTAGATCCGGCCGTTCTTCAGGTCCGTGACCGACCGCGCCGACCGCGGCAGGTCGTCCACGTGCAGGATCGTCAGTCCCAGCTGCTCGGCCATCCGCGCCACCGTGCGGTGCGTGAGGGCGCCCGCCCCCGCGTACCCCGCGCGGTGGGTCAGCTCCTCGCCGAGCGCCTCGATCTGGGGCAGGTAGTTGTCGCGCACCTGGCGCTCGTGGCGCAGCTCGGTGTTCGCGCGGCGCGCCTCCTCGGGGGTGGCGATCGCCTCCTCCTCGCGCCGCGACAGCTCCGTGTGCAGGCCGACGAGCTGCTCCAGCACGGGCATCGGGAGCTTCTGGCTGGGCTTGACCGACGGCAGGCCGAGCGCCCCGAAGAGCGGTCCGCGCTGCGCGCGCTCCAGGGCGATCTCCAGCTCCGCCCGGCGCGACGGCGGCTCGTCGGCGAGCAGGTCGGGCACGGCCACGCCCACGGCGTCGGCGATCGAGCGCAGCAGCGACAGGCGCGGCTCGCGCCGCCCGTTCTCGATCAGGGACAGCAGGCTCGGCGCCGATCCCACCCGCTCCCCCAGCGCCTCGAGCGTGAGGCCGCGCGACGTGCGCGCGTGCCGGATGCGCCGGCCGAGGGTGATGAGGTCCGGCGCATCCGCCCCGGGGACGTCCTTGGCAGCCATGGTTTGACGTTACGTGAAGATCGGCATTTCTTCACGGCCGATCCGCTGGAAAGTCGGTGCGGCGGGGAGGGACGCTGGAGACAGCCCACCCGGCGGCGCACGCCGGGGCCTCGACGGACGGAGCACCCGATGACCTTCACCGCGAACCCGCGCCGCACGCGACTCGCGATCGCCGAGCTCGCCCCGGACGTCCTGGCCCCCAGCGCCCTGGCGCCCGCGGAGCACGCCGGCGCCGCATCGTCGCGCGCCACCGCCCCGTCGCCGCGGGACCCCCGCGCCTGGGTACGGGAGATCGCCGAGCTCACGCAGCCCGACGAGGTCGTGTGGTGCGACGGCTCGCCCGCGGAGAAGCAGCGCCTGCTCGCCCAGATGGTCGATGCCGGCACGCTGATCAAGCTGGACGATGCGAAGCGGCCGAACTCCTACCTCGCCCGGTCGGACCCGTCCGACGTCGCCCGCGTCGAGTCGCGCACCTTCATCTGCTCGGAACGCGAGGAGGACGCAGGCCCGACGAACAACTGGCGCGCGCCCGCCGAGATGCGCCAGGTGCTGACCGGGCCCGACGGCGTCTTCGCCGGCTCGATGCGCGGCCGCACCATGTACGTGGTGCCGTTCTCGATGGGACCCGTCGGCGGCCCGATCTCGCAGGTCGGCATCGAGATCACCGACTCGCCGTACGTCGTCGTGTCGATGCACGTCATGACGCGGGTCTCGCCGCAGGTCATGGACCTCGTCGACGGCGGGCAGCAGTGGGTGCCGGCCGTGCACACGGTGGGCGCCCCGCTGGCGGACGGCGAGGCCGACGTGCCGTGGCCCTGCAACGACACGAAGTACATCGTCCACTATCCCGAGACCCGCGAGATCTGGTCGTACGGCTCCGGCTACGGCGGCAACGCCCTGCTGGGCAAGAAGTGCTTCGCGCTGCGCATCGCGTCGGCGATGGCCCGCGACGAGGGCTGGCTCGCCGAGCACATGCTGCTCGTCCGCGTCACCTCGCCGGAGCAGCGGCAGTACCACCTCGCCGCCGCGTTCCCGAGCGCGTGCGGCAAGACGAACCTCGCCATGCTGCGCCCGACCATCCCGGGCTGGACGGTCGAGACGCTCGGCGACGACATCGTCTGGATGCGCCCCGGCCCCGACGGCCGCCTTCGCGCCATCAACCCCGAGGCGGGCTTCTTCGGTGTCGCGCCGGGCACGGGCGTCGAGACCAACCCCACCGCCGTCGAGACCTTCACGCACGACGCGATCTTCACGAACGTGGCCCTGACCGACGACGGAGACGTGTGGTGGGAGGGCCTCACGCCCAAGCCGCCGGCGCACCTGATCGACTGGCAGGGCAACGACTGGGCGCCCGGCTCCGACACCCCGGCCGCGCACCCGAACTCCCGGTTCACGGTGTCGGCGGCGCAGTGCCCGTCCATCGCGGACGTCTGGGAGGACCCGGCCGGCGTGCCGGTCGACGCGATCGTCTTCGGCGGCCGCCGCGCCACCAACGTGCCGCTCGTGACCCAGGCGACGAGCTGGGACCACGGCGTCTTCATGGGCGCCACGATCAGCTCCGAGCGGACGGCCGCGGCCGAGGGCACGGTCGGCGAGCTCCGTCGTGACCCGTTCGCGATGATGCCGTTCTGCGGCTACAACATGGCCGACCACTGGTCGCACTGGCTGGCGGTGGGCAAGGGCCTCGACGCCGACAAGCGGCCCAAGGTGTTCCAGGTGAACTGGTTCCGCAAGGGCGAGGACGGCAGCTTCCTGTGGCCCGGGTTCGGCGAGAACTCGCGTGTCGTGGAGTGGATCGTCACCCAGCTCGACCGGGCGCGCGGCCTGCGCACCGACGCCGGCGCCGTGCACTCCCCCGTCGGCCTGCTGCCCGCAAAGGGCGCGCTGCGCACCGACGGCCTCGACCTGACCGACGACGACCTCGCCGCCCTCTTCGACGTCCCGGCCGAGGCGTGGCTCGCCGAGACGGCGCTGACCGGCGAGTTCTTCGAGACCTTCGGCGACCGCGTGCCCGACCAGCTCTGGGCGCAGCTCTCCCTGCTGCGCGAGCGGCTCGGCGCGCGCGGCTGACCCACAGACCCGGGCCCGCCGGAGAGGCACCGGCGGGCCCGTACCCCTCGCCCGGCGCGGCAGTCCGGGTTCACGGCGGCAGTCCGTCCTGCCGCGGCGAGCCGAGACTGCCGCGCCGAGCCGCGCCGGGCGTCAGGCGTACACCGTGCCCATGAGCTCCCGGACGTCGGCGAGCGTGCGGTCGGCGACCTCGTTCGCCCGAGCGTTCCCCCGGGCGAGGACGTCGCGCACGACGGCGGGTCCGTCGGCGGCCAGGGCGGCCCGCCGCTCGCGCAGCGGACGCAGCCCCTCCACGACCGCCTCCGTCACGACCGCCTTCAGCCGCCCCGCCCCGGCGTCGCCGACCGACGCGGCCAGTGCGTCCGGCGTCGTGCCCGCGAAGTGCGCGCCGATGCGCAGCAGGTTCGCCACCTCCGGCCGGTCCTCCGGGGCGTAGGCGATGTGCCGCTCGGAGTCGGTGCGGGCGCGACGGAAGAAGCGCACCGTATCGTCCTCGGTGGCCCGCAGCTCCAGCGCGTTGCCGCGCGACTTGCTCATCTTGGCGCCGTCGTTCCCCAGCACCGTGAGCGACCGCGTGAGCAGGGCCTCCGGCTCCGGGAAGTACGGGCGGGCGCCTGCGTACCGCTGGTTGAAGCGTCGCGCGACCGTCCGCGTCGTCTCCAGGTGCGGCAGTTGGTCGAGCCCCACGGGCACGAGGTTGCCGTGGCAGAACAGGATGTCCGCCGCCTGGTGCACCGGGTAGGTGAAGAGCAACCCGGACATGCCCCGCCCCTGCCGCTTCTCGGCGTCCGCGGCCTCCGCCTTCACGGTGGGGTTGCGCTCCAGCTCAGTCACGCTCACCAGCGACAGGAACGGCAGCAGCAGCTGGTTCAGGGCAGGCACCGCCGAGTGGGTGAACACCGTGGAGCGCGCCGGGTCGATGCCTGCGGCGAGGTAGTCGAGCACCACCTCGCGCACGACGGCGGGCAGGTCCCCGGCGTCGTCGCGGTCGGTGATGACCTGGTAGTCGGCGACGACGAGCACCACCTCGACCCCGGCGTCCTGCAGACGCACCCGGTTGTCGAGCGTGGCGAGCAGGTGGCCGAGGTGCAGCGTGCCGGTCGGCCGGTCGCCGGTGAGGACGCGGAAGCGGCCCGGGTCGCGCGCGATCTCCGCCTCGATCTCGGCGGAGCGGGCCTGCGCGACGGCGGCGCTCGTCGTCGCGGGGGTGGGGGTGGTCAGGACGGTCGGTGCGGTCATCGGTTCGGCTCCTCAGGAGGATCGCCGCCCGTCGGACCGGTCCGGACACGAGAACGCCCCGGCTGCGACGGGCAGCTCGGGACGGGGACGTGGGCGCGTCGGGTCAGGGCTGCGGAGGCAGCCACCACCAGCTCGCGCGCGTCGTCATGACGTCAGCCTATGCCCGCGGCCGGGGGACCGGATTCCGCGCCACGGCCGGGCCAGGCCCGCGGCGCGGTGAACCGGGGACGTCCGTGCGCCGCGTCCGTGCACGCCGTGGTCAGATTCTCCCGTGGAGAACGCAGCACGACGCCCGACCGGGACCACCCAGGGCCAGGCCCCGATCCTGGGCCGGGACGCCGAGCTCGCCCGCGTCGAACGCCTCGCCGCCCCGGGTTCGGGCGGCGTGCTGCTCTTCGTCGGAGAACCGGGACTGGGCAAGACGACCCTGCTGGAGCACGGTCGCGAGCTCGCCCGCCGGTCGGGACGGCACGTCCTCACGGCGCGGTGCGCGCGCGGCGAGCGCGATCTGCCGTTCGCCGCGCTGCACCAGCTCCTGCTGCCGCGTCTCGACCGCCTCGACCGCCTGCCGGCGCCGCAGGCCCGCGCGCTCGGGGCAGCCCTCGGCCTGCACGAGGCCACGGCCGTCCCGGACCGGCTGCACCTGGCAGCGGGGGCGCTCACGCTCCTGTGCGACGTCGGGCCCTCCACGAGCGACGGCTCCAGCGACAGCGGCACTCTCGCCGTCGTCGACGACCTGCACTGGGCGGACGACGCCTCCCGCGACGTCCTGCTGTTCTGCGCCCGCCGGCTGGCCGACGCGTCCGCCGGGACGTCCCTCCTCCTGTCCACGCGGCCGGAGGCACCCGAGCCCCTCCCGACGATCACCCTGTCGAGCCTCGACCCCCGTGACGCCGCCCGGGTCCTCGACCTGCAGCCCGTCCCTCCCGCCGCTGCCGTGCGGCACGACCTCATCCAGCACGCGGCCGGGAACCCCCTGGCGCTCGTCGAGCTGTCCCGCGCCGACGCCGCGGTGCCCTCGCCCGCGTCGTCCGACGGCCCCTGGCCGGTGAGCGGGCGGATCGAGCGGGCGTTCGCCTCCCGGCTCCCCGCGCTGCCCGCGCCGACGCGCTGGCTGCTGCTCCTCGCCGCGGCGGCCGACGGCGACGACCTCGCGCCCGTCCTCGCCGCCGCCGGTGACGTGCCCGACGACGACCGGCTGGTCGCGTGGGCACCGGCCGAGACCGCGGGCCTCGTCCACCTGGACGGGCCCCGCTTCCGGTTCCGTCACCCGCTGGCACGCGCCGCCGTCTACCACGCCGCGCCCTTCGCGGAACGACGTGGCGCACACCTGGCCCTGGCGGAGGCCGTCGACGACCTCGACCGGCGCGCCTGGCACCGCGCGGCCGCCGCCGTCGGCCCCGACACCGCCGTGGCGACCGACCTCGAGGCCACGGCCGACCGGGCCCGCGAGCGAGGGGGCTGGGCCGCGAGCGCCCGCGCGCTCGAGCGTGCGGGCGAGCTCTCGGCAACCTCGGACGAGGCGGCGCGCCGCTTCGTGCTCGCGGCACCGGCCGCCATGTACACCGGGCGCACGGCCTGGGTGGAGCGCCTGGCGGACCGCGCCCTCGAGGCCACCGACGACGAGCACACGCGCTGGGAGGCCGACCTCTACGGGGGATGGGCGGCTGCCTCGACGCCCCGCCACCGCGCCGCCGTCGAACGGCTGACGACCGTCGCGCGCCGGGCGGGGGCGTCCGACCCCCAGCTGGCCCTCGCCGCGCTGGCCCCCGCCGCCGTGACGGCCTACTACTCCGGCGACGACGAGCTGATCGACGACGTCGCGCGCTGCCTCGAGGCGCTGCACCCGGACGAGACCGTGCCGGTGACCGCGTGGGTGCGGGCCGCGGCCGCGCCGTTCGCCCCGGCGTCGCGCGCCACGCTGGACGGCGCGGTCCGGGCGGCCACGCACCTCGGCATCAGCGAGCTCAACGTGCTCGGCGGGGCGGCGTGGATGCTCGACGAGACCGGGCTGGCCGCGCGGTTGCTCGGCGAGCTGCTGGAGCTGTTCTCCCACGGCCCCACGCAGGGGGCCAACGCCCTCGTCACGGCGACCCTCGCCGCTGCGCTGCACGAGCTCGGCAGGTGGGACGACGCCCAGGGGCACGTCGAGGACGCGGTGCGCGTCGCGGAGGCGACAGGGATGCCGGTCGTGCGGGCGGCCGCGGTCGAGACGGCCGCCCTGCTCGCCGCCGGCCGAGGCAGGACGGACGAGGCCCGAGAGCTCGCGCAGCACGCGCTCGCCGACGTGGGGCCCGGGGCGACCCGGTCGGTGGAGGTGCGCGCGCGACAGGCGCTCGGTCTCGCCTCCCTGGTCGCCGGCGAGCCCGAGGCCGCCTACGACGCCCTCCGCCGGACCTTCGCCCCGGACGGGCGCCCCACCCACCGGCACGCCTCGGTGCACGGGATCGCGCTGCTCGCCTCCGCCGCCGCTCGCGCGGACCGGCCCGAGCGGCTCGAGGACGCGGCCCAGGTGCTCTCCGCCGTCACGGCACACGTCGGCGACGCCCCCGGGCCGCGGGTGGCGGCCCTGCTGCACCACGCCCGCGCCCTGCTGGCGTCCCCCGACGACGCGGTGGGCGAGTACCGCGCCGCGCTGGCCGACCCTGCCGGCGCCACCTGGCCGTTCGAGCGTGCCCTCGTCCGGCTCGACCTCGGCGAGCGGCTGCGGCGCCTGCAGCGTGTGAGCGAGGCACGGACCGAGCTCAGCGCCGCGCGCGAGACCTTCCTCCGGATCGGCGCCGCCTCGTTCGCGGACCGGGCGAGCGCCGAGCTCCGCGCCGCCGGGGTCGCGGTGGCGGAGCGCACGCCCGACGCCCTCGCACAGCTCACTCCCCAGCAGCGCCGCATCGTGCGGCTGGCGGCCGAGGGACGCACCAACCGGGAGATCGCGGAGCGCCTCTTCCTGTCCCCCCGGACGGTCGGGTTCCATCTCTACCGGGTGTTCCCGCTGCTCGGCGTGACGTCGCGCGGCCAGCTGCGCGACCTGGTCGACGCCGGGGCCTCCGAACCGCGACCAGTCATCTGACAGAAGCGGCCGGCCACCCGCACGGGTGAGGGTGATGTCTCCGACCCTGGGAGACACACCATGACCGAGTTCAGCGCGTCCCGCCGTGCCGTGGTCTTCGTCCACGGCCTGTGGCTCCACGCCGACTCGTGGACACCGTGGATGGACCGCTTCGCGGAGGCCGGCTACGACCCGCACAACCCGGGCTGGCCCGGCGCCTCCGCCACCGTGGCGGAGGCGAGGGAGAACCCCGAGCTGGCGGGCGGCGTGGGCATCGACGACGTCGTGGCGCACTACGCCGACGTCCTCGACGGCCTGTACGTCGACGGTCTCGACCCGCGGCCCGTCGTCGTCGGGCACTCGTTCGGCGGCCTCGTCGCGCAGCGCCTGCTCACCGAGGGCCACGCGGCCGCGGCGGTCGCGATCGACCCGGCACCCATGCGCGGGAACATCCTCCTTCCGCCGAGCTCGCTGCGGGTGGCCGCCGTCGCGCTGACGAGCCCTGCGAGCTTCCGGGGCACCGTCGCGCTGACCCCGGAGGAGTTCCGGTACGGCTTCGCCAACGAGCTCTCGGACGACGAGGCCGCCGCGCTCTACGACCAGTGGACGATCCCCTCCCCCGGCAGGCCCCTGTTCGAGGACGCGGCGGCGAACCTGCTGCCGGGCTCGCCCGCGCGGGTCGACACCCGCGACGCGGACCGCGGTCCGCTCCTGTTCATCGGCGGCGGCATGGATCACACGGCGCCCGCGTCCCTGACGCGCACCTCCGCGAAGATCCACCGGAAGCACTCCGGCGCCGTCACCGACCTCGTCGAGTTCCCCGACCGGGGACACTCGCTCACCATCGACCACGGCTGGGCCGAGGTCGCGGACGCCGCGCTCGCGTGGCTCAAGGAAAAGGGGCTGTGATGCCTTTCATCACCACTTCCGACAGCTCGACCGGTCCCGTCGAGATCTTCTACAAGGACTGGGGCACCGGTACCCCGGTCGTGTTCTCGCACGGGTGGCCGCTGAACGCGGACGCCTGGGACCGCCAGATGATGGCGGTCACCGACGCCGGCTTCCGCGCCGTCGCGCACGACCGACGCGGCCACGGTCGCTCCACGCAGACGGGCGACGGCAACGACATGGACCACTACGCGGACGACCTCGCCGCGCTGCTGGACCAGCTCGACCTCACGGACGTCGTGCTCGTGGGCCACTCGACCGGCGGCGGCGAGGTGGCCCACTACCTGGCGCGCCACGGCTCGGCCCGCGTGCGCAAGGCGGTCCTGGTCGGGGCCGTTCCCCCGCTGATGGTGCAGACGCCGGAGAACCCGGACGGCACCCCGATCGAGGTGTTCGACGGCATCCGCGAGGGCGTGCGGACGGACCGCTCGCAGTACTACCGCGAGCTCGCCGTGCCGTTCTTCGGCGCGAACCGCGAGGGGGCGAACGTCTCCCAGGGCGCGATCGAGCAGTTCTGGCGGCTCTCGATGCAGGCCGGCCTGAAGCCGGCGTACGACTGCATCGCGCAGTTCTCGGAGGTCGACTACACCGACGACCTGCGCGCGATCGACGTCCCGGTCTTCGTGGCGCACGGCGACGACGACCAGATCGTGCCGATCAAGGCCGCCGGGATCCGGTCGGCGGAGATCCTCGCCGACGCGACGCTCAAGGTCTACCCGGGCGCACCGCACGGCATCGTCGGGGCGTACGAGGACGAGTTCACGAAGGACCTCGTGGCGTTCGTCCAGGCGTGACACGACGGTGACCCTCCGGCCCTTCGTGGCCGGAGGGTCGCTCGTCAGCGGGACCGGTCGGCGGGCGGCGTGAGCAGCGGCTCGAGGTCGGAGGCGTCGACCAGCGGGTCGTCGAGGTCCACCGTGATCTGCGACCGCGCCATCACGCGGGCCGCGCCGGTGACGGCGGAGCGCAGCGCCGGGTAGTCGCCCACCCGGGTGCGCTGCAGCACGGTGCCCACGAACCGGCTGCCGCGCGGCGAGACCGTCTCCAGCGACTCGCCCTCGCGGATCTCCCCGCGCTGGGCCATGAGCGCGAGCCGCGCCGACGTGCCGGTGCCCGTGGGGCTACGGCAGAGCACGCCCGGGTGCACGTAGGTGGCCGACGGCGACTCCCAGCGGCCGTCGCCGACCTGGCGCAGCGGGCCCATGAAGTGCGCGAACGGCAGCGGCCCGACGTCGCCCAGGTCGGGGTGCTCCTGGCGCAGGCCGGGCCGGGCCGCGCGGACGAAGGCGTCCCCGAACGCGGTCAGCGCGACCTGCTCCGTCGGGCCGATGTCGAACCCGTAGCGGGACGCGTCGATGAGCGCGTAGTACGCCCCGCTCCACACGAGGTCGAACAGCACGTCGCCGTGGTTCGGCACCTCGACGCTCAGTGCCTCGTCGGCCACGTACGCCGGCTCGCCCTCGGTGGTGATGGACACGACCCGCCCGTCGATCACCCGCGCGCTGACCCGGGCCAGGCCCGCGGGGGACTCCAGGACGATGTCCTGGAGCCCGTCGCCGTCGCGCAGCGGGATGGCCCCGCTCTGCAGCAGCGCCGTGGCCGTGCAGATCGTGTTGGAGCCCGAGTAGAGCGGGTACCCCATCGCCTCCATGATCACGTAGCCGGCCTGCGCCCGCGGGTCGCTGGGCTCGACGATCAGGTCGACCGACATGGCCGGGTCGCCGTACGGCTCCGACAGCAGCAGGCGGCGCAGCCCGTCGCCCTGCCGCTCCAGGTAGCGCGCCTTCTCCAGCACGGTCCGCCCGGGCAGCGGCTCGACGCCGGACATGACGACCCGGCTGACGTCTCCGCCCGACTGCGCGTCGATCAGCTCGATGGTGCGCTCACGGCTGCGCATACGGTGCCCCCACGCCGTCCCAGTGCCGGTCCGGCACGACGACGAGCTTGCCGACGTAGGACTTCGCCAGGAACGCGCGCTGCGCGTCGTGCAGGTCGGAGAGCCGGAACGTGCGGTCCAGGAGCGGACGGATCTCGCCGTCGGAGATGTAGCGCACCAGCCGCCGGAAGGCGGTGCGCGTGCCCTGCGACGACCCGTGCAGCTCGAGCTGCTTGAGGTACATGGTGCGCAGGTCGAGCTGCACGACCGGGCCGCCGATCGCGCCCGCCGTCGTGTACCTCCCCTCGGGCCGCAGGATGCGCAGCAGGTCGTTGAACATCGGCCCGGCCACCAGGTCGGCGACGACGTCGACCGGGCCGTCCACCACACGCCCCACCTCGGCGACGAGGTCGGCGGCGTCGCGCAGCACGACGTCCTGCGCCCCGATCTGCCGCAGCGCGGCCTCCTTGCCGGCGCTCGTCACGGCGTACGGGACGGCGCCGCGCACGCGGGCGAGCTGCACGATCGCCGACCCCACGCCGCCGGACGCCCCCGTCACGAGCACCCGCTCCCCCGCGGCCAGCCGCGCCCGGTCGAGCATCTGCTCCGCGGTGAGGTAGGCGCAGCAGAACGTCGCGAGCTCGGCGTCGGCGATGTCGGCCGTGATCTCGTAGGCGTTCTCGGCGGGGGCGGTCATGTACTCGGCGTACCCGCCGTCGCGGCCGTGCCCGATGTAGTCGATGTCCGCCAGGCTGTCGTCGCCCTCGGGCCGGTGGTAGATGCTGAAGTCCACGACGACGCGCTCGCCGACCCGGCCGGCGGGCACGCCGTCGCCGACGGCGGCGATCACGCCGACCGTGTCCGCGCCCTGGATCCGGGGGAAGGTGAGCGTGGACCTGCCGCGTCTCCACGTCGAGACGGAGCCCGGGTCCGTCTCCGTGCCGTACGCGCCCTCCCGGACCCAGACGTCCGTGTTGTTCATGCCGCAGGCGTGCACGTCGACCAGGACCTCGCCCGCGGCGGGCGCGGGCGTGGGCACGTCCTCGCGGTACACCAGCCGGTCGAGGCCACCGTGGCCGACGAGCTGGACCGCCTTCATCACCGCCGGGATCTCCGCCATCAAGTGAGCGTAGGGGCGGGAGGCCCGTCGCGTCATCGGGACGGCGGCACGTCGCCCGGCCGCTCTCCCGGCCGCTCTCCCGGCCACCCGCCCGACCACCCGGGCGACCGGTGGGAGAATCGGGCCGTGCCCGACCAGCTCCCGCCCGTGCCCGCGTCCCCGTTCGCCCACGTCGTGTACTACGAGCCGCGCATCCCGGGGAACACGGGCTCCGCCATCCGCCTCGCCGCCGTCACCGGGGCGCGGCTGCACCTCGTGGAGCCGCTGGGCTTCGACCTGTCCGAGGCGAAGCTCAAGCGCGCCGGGCTGGACTACCACGACCTGGCCGTCATGGACGTGCACCCGACGTTCGACGCCGCGCTCGACGCCCTGCCCGACGCGCGCGTCTTCGCGTTCACCGCGCACGCCGACACCACCTACACCGACGTCGAGTACCGCCGCGGCGACGTCCTGCTCTTCGGCCCCGAGCCGACCGGCCTGCCCGACGAGGCGATGGACCATCCGCGCGTCACCGACCGCGTGAAGATCCCCATGCTGCCCGGTCGGCGCTCGCTCAACCTCACCAACGCCGCGTCCATCGTCGTCTACGAGGCGTGGCGGCAGGCGGGCTTCCCGGGCGCCGTCTGAGCGCGACGCGGCGCGTCTCACGGCGCCGTCACCCGGGCAGGACGTCGATGAGTCCCCGATACTCCAGCGGCGCACGGTCGTGCACGTTCGTGCCCGGGCTTGTCACGCGTCCACGCCGACGACGCGGACGAGCTCTCCCAACCTGGCCATGACGTCGGAGCCCGGGTCGGCGTCCGTGACGACGCCCGCGACGGCGTCGAACCCGATCACCTCGAACGGCGACGCGGCCCCGACCTTCTCCGACGAGCCCAGCACGAAGGTCTCCGCGGCGCGGCCGGCCAGCGCCCGCTTCATGGCGGCCTCGTCCGGGTCGCCGGTGGTGAGCCCGGCGTCGGGGTGGATGCCCGTGACCCCGAGGAGGAAGACGTCGGCGGAGATCCGCTGCGCGGCCTCGACCGCGGCCGCGCCGCTCGCCACCGCGGAGTGCTTGAAGAGCCGGCCGCCGAGGACGAAGACCTCGGCCACGGGGTGCTCGACCAGCACCGTCGCCACGGTCGGGCTGTGCGTGACCACGGTGCACCCCAGGTCCGGCGGGAGCGCCCGTGCCACCGCGAGCGCCGTCGTCCCGCCGTCGAGGATCACCGTGCTCCCCGGGTCGATCAGCCGCACCGCCGCCGCGGCGACGCGCTCCTTGCCCGCCACCTCGACCCGCTGCCGGCCGGCGTAGTCGACGACCGCCGGGGACACCGGCAGCGCGCCTCCGTAGACGCGCTGGCACAGCCCCTCGGCCGCCAGCTCGCGCAGGTCGCGCCGGATGCTGTCCTCCGACAGGCCGAGCTCCGCCGCAGCCGTCTTGGCCACGACCTTGCCGTCGCGACGGAGGGTCTCGAGGAGGTGGTCACGCCTCTCGGCAGCGAGCATCGCGTCTTCTCGTTTCTTCGTAGTCCTGCATATTTGTGTCTAGTCTACGGGCATGACCCGACCACTGCTCATCCTCGTCGCCGGCCCCTACCGTTCCGGCACCAACGGCGACCCCGCCGCGATGGAGGCCAACCTGCGCCGGCTCGAGGAGGCCGCCTGGCCCGTCTTCGCCGCCGGGCACATCCCCGTGGTCGGCGAGTGGGTGGCGCTGCCGGTGCTGCGCTCGGCCGGCGCCACGCTGGACGACGACCTCGCGGACGACGTGCTCTACCCGACGGCGCAGCGGCTGCTGCAGCACTGCGACGCCGTGCTCCGGCTGCCCGGCGAGTCGACCGGGGCCGACCAGGACGTCGCGATCGCCGAGAGCCGGGGCCTCCCCGTCTACTACGACGTCGCCGACGTGCCGCGTCTCGCGGACGCCGACCGGTGAGCGGCCTTCCCGGCGTCGACGTCCCCGACCACCGCGGCCGGACCGGCCTCGACCGGGCCGGACGGGACCTGCGCCGCAACCCGGACGTGGTCGTGCGCGACGTCGAGCTCACCTCCCGGGGCTGGCACGTGCTGCGCCGCACGACGTTCGACCATCGCCGGCGTGACGGGAGCTGGCGCACCCTCGAGCGGGAGACCTACGACCGCGGGGACGGCGCCACGATCCTGCTGCACGACGACGCGCGGTCCACCGTGCTGCTCACCCGCCAGTTCCGGTTCCCGGCGTACGTCAACGACCACCGGGACGGGATGCTGATCGAGACGGCCGCGGGCCTGCTCGACGACGACGACCCCGAGACCGCGATCCGCCGCGAGGTGGCCGAGGAGCTCGGTGTCGCCGTCGGCCCGGTCGCGCACGTCTTCACCGCGTACATGAGCCCCGGCTCCGTCACGGAGAAGGTCCACTTCTACGCCGCGCCCTACACGCCGGGCGACCGTGTCGGACCCGGCGGCGGGGTCGCCCACGAGGGCGAGGACATCGAGGCCGTCGAGCTCCACCGCGACGACGCCCTGGCCATGGTCCGCGACGGCCGCATCGTCGACGGCAAGACCATCATGCTGCTCCAGTGGTGGGCACTGCGGGGCTGACGACAGGATGTGCACCATGCGCAGCAGCCTCTTCCACCACACCGAGCCGCAGGGCGAGCCCGGCAGCTTCCAGCTCGTCAACCCGCGGATGCTCAAGGTCGACCTCGCCGGCTCCGGTGGGTTCTTCTACGCCAAGCAGGGGTCGATGGTCGCCTACCAGGGCGACGTCGACTTCGCCTACGAGGGCGCGGGCGGCATGACCAAGCTCTTCAAGAAGGCGTTCACCGGCGAGGGCATGTCCCTGATGAAGGTGTCCGGCAGCGGCGACGTCTTCCTCGCCCAGGACGCCGACGAGGTGTTCGTGCTGTACCTGGAGAACGAGAGCGTCACCGTCTCGGGCAGCAACATCCTCGCGTTCGAGAGCTCGCTGACCTGGGACATCAACCGCGTGCAGGGCGCGTCGGTGCTCAGCGGCGGGCTGTTCAACACCACGTTCACCGGCTCCGGCGCGCTCGCCGTCACCGCCTACGGCACCCCCGTGGTGCTCGAGGTCGACGAGCCCACCTACGTCGACATGCAGAGCGTGGTGCTCTGGTCCACGACCCTCACCAGCACCGTGCGCAAGACGGCGAAGCTCGGCGCCGCCATCGGCCGCGGCTCGGGCGAGGCGTACCAGCTCGGGCTCACCGGCCAGGGCATCGTCGTCGTGCAGGCGTCCGAGGGCCACCCGCTGCCGAACCAGAACTGACACCGGTCCCGGCGGCGCCCGGCCGTTGGCGCATCCCGGCACGCCTGGGATGCTCGGCCCATGACGCCCCGCGACCGTGCGCTGCCGAGCGATCCCGAGCATTCCCGCGGACTGGTCATCCGCTGGGCCGGCCCGACGGCGGCGCAGCCCGACATCGAGCTCCTCGCCGTCGACCTCGTCAACGAGGGCACCGAGCTCTGGACCCCGCGGGAGGAGGACCTCATCGTCGCGGGAGGCCTGCTGCTGTCTCCCGGGGAGGAACGCGCGTCCTTCGGCTTCGGCTTCTTCGGGAGCCAGGGGGCCGCCGTCCCCTTGGGACCCGGCGACTACGCACGCCTCCCGGTGTCGATCGGCGGCTCCGAGTGGGCGCGTGCGAAGCCCGGCCCAGCGCACGTCCGCGCCGTGCTCCCCGCGCTCAGCCTCTGGACGGAGGATCTGCTCCCCGTGGACTTGACCGCCGACGTCATCGACCGACACCGCCTGGAGGACCTGCCTCTCGCGGAGCCGGAGTAGGGCGTCCTGGCCGTTCACCGGCGTCAGGCGGGCGCGAGCACCTCGACGCGGTTGCCCGCGCCGTCGCGGGTGTGGAACCTCAGGTACCCCGCGAAGGTCGTCCGCTCGGAGCGGTCGACGGCGAAGCCCGCATTTTCCAGCCGGTCCGCCGTCGCGTCGAGCGCGGCGACGTCGTCCACCACCAGGGCCGGGTGCGCCTTGCGCGCCGGGACGAACGGGTCCTCCACGCCGACGTGGATCTCCGCGACGACGGCGCCCCGCGCGTCGACCCCCCGGAACCAGCAGCCGCCGCGTCCCGCCAACTCCGGCGGCTTCGCCACCTCGGTCAGGCCGAGCCCGGCGCCGTAGAACGCGCGTGCCGCGTCTTCGCCGCCCGGCGGGCAGGCCACCTGCACGTGATGCAGCCGCATGTCGTCTCCTCGTCTCCGAAAGTATCTCGACGTCAAGATATCCGGTCGCGTGCGCGCTCTCGACGACGGCGCTCCGCGGCAGCCCGGACGGCCCACCCGCCGCCCATGAAGATCGGCACATTGACCAGGAACCGGCCGAACGGAGAGAGGTCGGGCGCGAGCGCCTCGATCACGTAGACCGACGCGCCCGCAAGGGTCACGAACAGCGCAGCGACGAGGACGACTCGCACCGCCTCAGCCCTCCAGGAGCCACGTCGCGGCGCGGCGCAGGAGCTCGGCGTGGGACGGCGAGTCGTAGGCGCGGACGTCGTGCCCCAGTCCGCTGTACACGGTGCGGCCGCCGTGCGCGTCGGCGACCCACACGGCGGGGTGCCGCTCCCCGTCGTCGCCGATCACCCAGCCCAGCACCTGCGACGACGGCGCCACGCGCAGGTGGCAGTACCGCTCGTCGACCACCTCGACGGCCCCGATCCCCTCCGTGATCGCGTGCGCCCCCACGGCCAGCGGCACCGTGGTGGGACCCAGCGGCGGGTGCATCGACTCCCCTGGCACCCACCGGCCACCGAGCACCTCCTCCCACTCCGGGTGGTCGCCGAACGCGTTCGCCGCCTGGTGCACCGCGAGGATCCGTCCGCCGGCGCGCGCCCACGCGTCGAGGCGCGCGTGGAACGGCGCCCAGGCCGCGTCGTCGGGGCCGATGCCGGCCTCCCGGAGCCCCGGCCACGGCGTGCCGGCGTTGACGACGAGCAGGTCGATGTCGTCCAGGTCGTCGAGGGCGTCGGGGAACGTCGAGCGGACGACGACGTCGGGGGCGCCGCCGTCCGGGTCCAGCCCGGAGAGCACCAGCGCCAGCCGGTGCGACGTCGCCGCGTGGTCGTGCCAGGGGTCCTCGTGGCGGCCGCGGCCGGCGAGGATCAGGATGCGGGGAGGTCGGGAGTCGCGCGTCGTCGTCACGACGCCCCATCCTGCCGGTCGGGACCCGCCGGGGGCCACCGAACGATCGGGATCGATCGCGCCGTCGGGTCAGCCGACGACGAGCCGCACGAGCGCGTCGACCCGACGGTCGTCGTTGCCGGCCGACAGACGCCCCGCCCGGTGCAGCGCGACGAGGCCGTGCACGGCGCCCCACAGCACCTCGGCCGCGGTCGCCGGGTCGGAGGGCGGCGCCTCGAGCCCCGCCAGCGCCCCCTCGATCGCCGCGAAGCCCGCGCGGAGGGTCTCCGGCGTGTCGTCCGAGGCGAACGGGACCAGCACGGGCAGGAGGAACATCGCGTCGTAGGTCGCGGGGTGCCGCGCGGCGAAGTCCAGGTACGCCGTCACCAGCGCGCGCACCCGCGCGGCGTCCGTCCCTGTCTGCCCGGACGTCGCGGACGAGAGGACGTCGGCCAGCTCCTCGAACCCTGCCAGGGCGACCGCGGTGACGATCTCCGTGCGCCCCTGCGGGAAGTGCCCGTAGAGCACCGGCTGGCTGTACTCGATCGCGTCCGCGAGCCGCCGGGTCGTCACGGCCTCCCACCCCTGCTCCTCGGCGAGCGCGCGGGCGGCGGCCACGATGCGGTCCCGGCGCTCGGCGACCTGGCGGGCTCGTCGTGCAGCGGCAGCGGTCGTCATGCCGGCGACTCTAGCACTGCTAGACGATCGCTGATATGTTCTCTAGCGCTGCTAGATCTAGCGGCGCTAGCCCATGGAACGGAGCAGGGTCATGGAGTGGTTGCCGATCGTCGCCGTCGTCGTCACCGGGCTGATGGTGGGGGTCGAGCTGTCCGTCGCGTTCGTGATGAACCCGATCTTCGACAGCCTGCCCGACGGCGCCGGGATCCTCGCCCGTGCCCACGGCGGCCGGATGCTGGGGCGCCTCATGCCCTTCTGGTACATCGGCTCGACTCTGCTGGTCGCCGGCACCGCGCTGGTCGTCCCCGATGCCGCGGTCGTGGCCTGGGCCGCCGTCGGCCTGCTGCTCGTCAGCGTCGTCCTGTCCGTCACCCTGCTGGTGCCGATCAACGACCGGGCCAAGACCTGGACCGCCGAGACCGCCCCCGCCGACCACCGCGAGCAGGCCACGCGCTGGGACCGGCTGCACCTGGTGCGCCTCGCGGTGATCGTCGCGGCGTTCGTCCTGGTGACGGTGGCCGCCGCCCGGTGACGGCCACCGTCCGCGCGCCTCAGGCCTCCAGGAGCACCGCGGACCCCTGGCCCCCGCCGCCGCACAGCGCGGCGGCGCCCACCGAGCCGGGCCCGAGCAGCTCCAGCCGCCGGGCGAGGTGCCCCACCACGCGCGCGCCGGACGCCCCGATCGGGTGCCCCAGCGCGATGGCGCCGCCGTGCGCGTTCACCAGCTCCGGGTCGAGGCCGAGCCTGTCCACCGACGCGAGCACGACCGCCGCGAACGCCTCGTTGATCTCGAGGGCGCCGAGGTCGCGCGGGGACAGGCCCGCCCGCTCGCAGGCGGCGGCGATCGCGTTCGCCGGCTGCGCGTGCAGGCCGACGTCGGGCCCCGCGACGAGCGCGTGGGAGCGCACGCGGACACCGGACAGCCCGCGTGCCTCCGCGACGTGGTCCGCCACGAGCACCAGGGCCGCCGCGCCGTCGGAGATCTGCGACGCGTTGCCGGCTGTGATGGTGCCGTCCTCCCGGAACGCCGGCCGCAGCCGGCCGAGACCGTCGAGCGTGGAGTCCGGGCGCACGCCGTCGTCGGCCTCCACCCGCACGGTGCCGCGCCGGCCGGGGACGTCGTAGGGCGCGATCTCCTCCGCCAGCAGGTCGGCCGCCTTGGCGGCCCGCGTGTGCGACGCGACGGCCAGCGCGTCCTGCGCCTCGCGCGTGTTCCAGGCCGCGGCGGCCATCGCCTCGCCGTGCCGCTCGGTGCTCAGCCCCATCGAGTCGTGCTCGAAGGCGTCGGTGAGCCCGTCGTGCGCCATCGTGTCGATCAGCTCGACCGGGCCGAACTTCTTCCCGGCGCGCGAGCCGACCCAGGCGTGCGGGGCCAGCGTCATCGACTCCATCCCGACCACCGCGACGATCGTCGCCTCGCCGCCCGAGATCAGCCGGTGCGCCTGCACCACCGCCTCCGCCCCGGACAGGCAGACGGCGTTGAGCGTCACGGCCGGCACGGTCATCGGCACTCCCGCGCCGACACCCGCCTGCCGGGCCGGGTTCTGCCCCGCGCCGCCCTGCAGCACCTGCCCGCCGACGACGACGTCCACCTCCCCCGGCTCCACGCCCGCCGCCGCGAGCGCCGCCGCCAGCGCGTGCGCGCCCAGCGTCGTCGCCGGCACGGACGCGAACGCCCCGTTCGAGCGCACGAACGGCGTCCGCCGGTATCCCGCGATCACGGTCATCGTCGTCCCTCCTCCACCGCCGCGGCCGAGCCGTCGCCCGTCCCGGCGTCGTCCTCCGGATCGTCCTCCAGCTCCACGACCAGCTCCGCCTCGGTCGCCTCGCGCACCTCGTCGACGGTCACGCCCGGCGCCAGCCGCCGCAGCACGAACGCGGCCTCGAGGCCGTGGTCGGTCACGTCGAGCACGGCCCGGTCGGTGACGATCCGGTCGACGACGCCCTCCCCCGTGAGCGGCAGCGTGCAGCGCCGACGCAGCTTGGGCGACCCGTCGCGGGCCACGTGGTCCATGAGCGCGACGATGCGCCGCGCCCCGACGACGAGGTCCATCGCGCCGCCCATGCCCTTGACGAGCTTGCCGGGCACGGTCCAGCTCGCCAGGTCGCCGGTGGCGGACACCTGCAGCGCGCCCAGGATCGCGATGTCGATGTGGCCGCCGCGGATCATGGCGAACGAGTCGGCGGCGTCGAAGAAGCTCGCGCCGGGCACCGCGGTGACCGTCTGCTTGCCCGCGTTGATGAGGTCCGCGTCCTCGGTGCCCTCGACCGGGAACGGCCCGATGCCGAGCAGCCCGTTCTCGCTCTGCAGCGTGATCCCCACGCCGGGCGGCAGGTGGTTCGCCACCAGCGTCGGGATGCCGATGCCGAGGTTGACGTAGTCGCCGTCCTGCAGCTCGGCGGCGGCCACGGCGGCCATCTCGTCGCGCGTCCAGGTCATGCCGCACCTCCCGCCGTCGTCGTGTCGGCCACGCTGCTCGCCGGTGCGGGGCGCACCGTGCGCTGCTCGATGTCCTTGACCCGCTCGCGCGCGAGCACCAGTCGGTGCGTGTAGATCCCCGGCGTCACGACGACGTCCGGGTCGATCGGCTCGTCGGTGATCTCCTCCGCCTCGACCACGGTGACCCGCCCGGCCGTCGCGATCACCGGGTTGAAGTTGCGCGCCGTGTACCGGTAGACGAGGTTGCCGAACCGGTCCGCACGACGCGCGTGCACCAGCGACAGGTCCGCCACGATGGCGCGCTCCAGCACGTACCGCCGGCCGTCGATCTCGTCGACCGGCTTCCCCTCGGCGACGGGCGTGCCCACCCCGGTGGGCGTGTAGAACGCGGGGATGCCCGCGCCGCCCGCGCGCAGCCGCTCGGCAAGCGTGCCCTGCGGCACGAACTCCACCTCGAGCGCGCCGTCCAGGTACTGCTGCGCGAACAGCTTGTTCTCCCCCACGTACGACGACAGCACCCGCCGCACCTGGTCGTTCTCCAGCAGGATGCCGAGCCCCTTGCCGTCCACGCCCATGTTGTTGGACACGACCGTCAGGTCCTTCACCCCGGAGTCGCGCACCGCCTCGATGAGGTCGTTCGGGTTGCCGCTCAGGCCGAACCCGCCGACGGCGATGGTCATGCCGTCGTGCAGCAGGCCGTCCAGCGCGGCCACGGCGCTGGGCTGCAGCCGGTCCACCGTCCTCGACACCGTCATCGTCGTCCCCCGTTCTCCTCGACCGTACGTCCGACGGCGGGGCCGTCGGGAGTGCCTTGCGCGCCCTGCTCCGCCTGCTCGGACCTGCGCAGCACCGCCTCGGCGTGCCGCAGCAGCGGCGCGTCGACCATCCGGCCGCCGACGGTGAGCACGCCGGAGTCGGCCGACACGCGCCGTCCGTGCTCACCGGCGTGCTCACCGGCGTGCTCACCCGCGATGCCCGCGAGCGCCTCCGCCCGGCCGGACGCCGCGGCGAGCACCTCGCGTGCCCGCTCCACCTCGGCCTCGGACGGCGCGAACGCGGCGCGCACGACGGCGACGTGGCTCGGGTGCACGCACAGCGACGCGACGAACCCGCTGGCCGCGGCGTCCTGCGCCTCGGCCCGCAGGCCCGCGAGGTCGTCGAGCTCGAGGTGCACGGCGTCGATCGCGGCCTTGCCCGCCGCGCCGGCCGCGAGCAGCACCGCCGACCGGGCGTGCCGCGCGACGTCGCGGTAGCCGCCGTCGACGAACCGGCTCGAGGTGCCGTGCAGCGACGCCACCAGGTCCTCCGCGCCCCACGCGAGCGCGACGACGTCGGGCCGCGCGGCCAGGGCGGGCGCGGCGAGCACTCCCGCCGCCGTCTCGCACAGCGCGACGACGGCGTACGGGCCGCCGTCCGGCGCGAGCAGCGGGCCGACGAACCGGCCGTCCGCCTTCGGCAGCATCACCGTGCGGTACGGCGTGCGGGCCAGGGCGGCGAGGTCGGCGTCGTGCTCGGGGGTACCGACCGCGTTGACGCGCACGATCACCCGTTCCGGGTCCAGCACCGTGTCCACCAGCGCGGCGCGGGCCGCCTCCTTGCGCCCGGGCGCGACGGCGTCCTCGAGGTCGAGGATCGCCGCGTCGGCGCGGTCCAGGGCCTTGGCGAACCGGTCGGGCCGGTCGGCCGGACAGAACAGGAGCGCCGGCCCGAGCGTGAACGGGGCGGGGTTCACAGCACGCCCCCGCCGTGCTCGCTGGCGTTCTTGTGCTCGTGCTCCTCGTGGCCCTCGCGCGTCCACATCAGCATCGTCCGCCCCGCCTTCGCCACGACCTCGCCGTCCTGGTTGCGGCCCACGTGCTCGACGGTCACGACGCCCGTGCCGGGGCGCGAGCGCGACAGCCGCCGGTCGACGACCGTCGTCTCCCCGTACAGCGTGTCGCCGTGGAACATCGGGTGCGGGAACGCCACCTCCGTGAAGCCGAGGTTCGCCACGAGCGTCCCGCGCGTCAGGTGCGCCACCGACAGCCCCACCAGCGTGGCCAGCGTGAGCATCGAGTTCACCAGGGGGCGTCCGAACGGCTGCGTCGCCGCCCACGCCGCGTCCAGGTGCAGCCCCTGCGGGTTCATCGTGACGGACGTGAACAGCACGTCGTCCGCCTCCGTCATCGTGCGGCCCGGCCGGTGCACGTACCGCACGTCCGGGTCCAGCTCGTCGTAATACAGCCCGCGCTGCACCTCGTCACGCATCGCGCCCTCCCTCGTCCGTGCCGAGCAGGCAGCTGCGCACGTTCTGAGCCGTCTGACGGTGCGCAGCTGCATGGTCGGCGGTCACGACGCCAGCCCCAGGTCGCGGGCGATGATCATGAGCTGCACCTCCGTGGTGCCCTCGCCCACCTCGAGGATCTTGGAGTCCCGGTAGTGCCGGGCCACCGCGTTCTCGTTGAGGAAGCCGTAGCCGCCGAAGATCTGCGACGCGTCGCGGGCGTTCGCCATCGCGGCCTCCCCGCCCACGAGCTTCGCCACGGACGCCTCCGCCTTGAACGGCTTGCCGTGCACCTGCTTGAGCGCGGCGTCCAGCCAGCACAGGCGGGCCGAGTGCACGCGCGCCTGCATGCGGGCCAGCGTGAACGCGATGTGCTGGTTGCCGCCGATCGCGTGGCCGAAGACCTCGCGCTCCTTCGCGTAGCGCAGGGCCTCCTCGAGGCAGCCCTGCGCGGCGCCCGTCGCGAGGGCGGCGAAGGCGATCCGGCCCTCGTCGAGCGCGCGCAGGAAGTTCGCGTACCCACGGCCCTGCTCGCCGAGCAGGTTCCCGGCGGGGACGCGGACCCCGTCGAGCGTCAGCGGGTGGGTGTCGGAGGTGTGCCAGCCGACCTTGTCGTAGCTGGGCTCCACCGTGAGGCCGGGCGTGCCGGACGGCACGAGGAACGACGACAGCTCGGGATGGGTCGCGCCGTCCGCGCCGGTGCGTGTCCCGGTCACCGCGGTGACGGTGATGACGCTGGTGATCGGCGTGCCGGAGTTGGTGATGAACTGCTTGGAGCCGTCGATCACCCACTCGCCCGTGGCCTCGTCCCGGCGCGCCGTGGTGCGCGTGGCGCCGGCGTCCGACCCCGCCCCCGCCTCCGTGAGGCCGAAGGCGGCGAGCGCGCGGCCGCTGACCAGGTCGGGCAGCCAGCGCTGCTTCTGCTCGTCCGTGCCGTGCCGGAAGATCGGCATGATGCCCAGCCCGACACCCGCCTCGAGCGTCACCGCGATCGACTGGTCCACCCGCGCGAGCGCCTCGACCGCGAGGCACAGGGACACGTAGTCCTTGCCCTGCCCGCCCACGTCCACCGGGAACGGCAGGCCGAACAGCCCCAGCTCGCCCATCTGCTCGATGATCTCGACCGGCAGGCGCCGCTCGGTGTCGTACCGGTAGGCAGCAGGCGCCACCACCTGGTCCGCGAACTCGCGCACCACGGCGCTGAGCTTCCGCTGCCCGTCGCTGAGCACGGTGGACTGGGTCTCGCTGATCATGACGCTCCTCGGGTGTCGGAGTGTGCTGCCGCCACGGCGGGGTCTGCCGGCGCGGGAGCGTGGTCTTCGGGGGTGTCGACGGGTGGGTCGACATGCTGTTCGGCGGTCGGATCGACGACGGCGACCACCTGGTCGAGGCGCACCTGGTCGCCGGCGCGCACGTCGAGGCGCACGACGCCGCCGATCGGCGCGAGCAGCGGGTGCTCCATCTTCATCGCCTCGACGACGACGACGGGCTGGCCGGCGACGACGACGTCGCCGTCCACGACGGGCACGGCGGACACCGTGCCGGGCATCGCGACGCGCACCGGTGCGCGGGTCGCTCCGCCCGCCGCGCCGTCGTCGCCGA
>JADHZE010000170.1 GCA_026934365.1 Isoptericola sp. QY 916
TCGGCCGGCGGCCACGCGACGTGCCAGCCGGCGTCGTCCACGGGCTGCGCCCCCATCAGGCCTCCGTCGGACCGAGGTCGGGGGCCGCGACGAACCGCGCGCGGGGTGCGGCGGCGCCGTGCAGCTCGAGCAGCACCAGCTCGTTGCCCTCGGTCCGCAGGAGCGGGCCGGGCACGTAGAGCGTGCCCGTGGGCCCCTGGCTCGAGTACCGGCCGAGCAGCTCGCCGTTGACCCACACGAGGCCGCGGGTCCAGCCGTCCAGGCGCAGGAAGTGGTCGACGCCCGCCACGGAGCCGAACGTGCCGCGGTGGAACGACGGCCCGGCGACGGGCCCGCCGACCGGCACGTCGAGCCGGCCGGCGTCGTCCGCGGCCGCCCACAGGGCGTCGTCCAGGAGCGCCGGGGCGTCCTCGAGGCACAGGGGCACCGCCTCCCAGTCGGTGAGCTCACGGGTGGCGGTGCGCACCGTCCCGACGACCCCCTTGGGCTCGCCGATCCGGGGGCCGTAGTTGACGCGCCCCCGGTCCTCGACGAGCAGCGTCAGGGTGCCGGCCCGCCGCGGAAGCGGCAGCGACCAGGCGTGGGCGGTGCGGTCGAGCACGCCCACCGGGTCGCCGTCGAGCGCGACGACGGCGCGGTCGCGCACCTCCTCGACCACCAGGACGGCGTCGTCGGCCGTGATCTTCGTGCCGTACAGCGCGAAGCCGGACCACTGGCGCAGGTCGTCCATCGTCGGGGGCTGCGGGGCCGACGTCCGCGACCTCCGCCCGGACACCAGGTCCAGGACGGCGTCGAGCGCCACGCGCCGGTCGAGGACGACGTCGAGCTCCGGTGCCGGGGCCGGATCGAGGGGCACCTCGTCCGGCACCGGCGCGTGCTTGGCGATCACCGCGCGCAGGGCGTGGAACTTCGCGGTGGGGCCGCCGTGCTCGGACAGCGGGGCGTCGTAGTCGTACGACGTGGTGATGGGCAGGTACGTGCCCTTGTCGTTCGCCCCGTTGGTCAGCCCCAGGTTGGTGCCGCCGTGGAACATGTAGAGGTTGACCGACGCGCCCGCGCCGAGCAGGTCGTCCAGGTCCGCCGCCGTGGTCTCCGGCGCGGTGACGTGGTGCTCGAGCCCCCAGGAGTCGAACCAGCCGTCCCAGAACTCCGTGCACATCAGCGGCCCGGTGGGCTGGTGCCGCCGCAGCACGGCGAGCCGCTCCAGCGACCGCGAGCCGAAGTTCGCGGTCTTGTGCAGCTCGGGCAGGCCGCCGAGCGACAGGTGCTCGTCGTCGGCCTGGTCGCACGTGAACAGGGGCACCTCGATGCCCTGCTCCCGTGTGAGGTCGACGAGCGCCCGCAGGTAGCGGGTGCGCTCGTCGGCGGGCACGCCCGGGTAGGCGCCGTACTCGTTCTCCACCTGTACCAGGAGCACGGGGCCGCCGCGCGTGACCTGCCGCTCGGCCACCAGCGGCAGGAGGTGCGCGTAGTAGGTGCCGATGGCCGCGAGGAACGCAGGGTCGTGCCGCCGGACCCCCGCGCTCCCGCCGGCGAAGAGCCAGGCGGGCAGCCCGCCCCCGTCCCACTCCGCGCAGATGTACGGCCCGGGCCGCACGATCGCGTGCAGCCCCTCCGCGGCGACGAGGTCGAGGAAGCGGCCCAGGTCGCGGCGGCCGGTGAGGTCGAACTCGTCCGGCTCGGGCGCGTGGAAGTTCCACGGCACGTACGTCTCGATCGTGTTCAGCCCCATCAGGCGCGCCTTGCGGATCCGGTCCGCCCACTGGTCGGGGTGCACGCGGAAGTAGTGCAACGCCCCGCTGATCACCTGGAAGGGGCGGCCGTCGAGCAGGAAGTCCCGCTCGCCGATCTGGAACGTGGGCATGGGGCGGAAAACCTCTCCGGGATCGAGGAGCGCGAGGTCGCGCCGGGCGGCGCGAGCGTCTCTGCCGGTCAGGGATCCGGTCCGGGACGCTGACCGACAGAGACGATCGTCGGGACTACTTGTTGACGGTGAAGCCCTGGCCGTTGCCGTACGTGGCGGACTGCTCCTGCCACTTCGCGAGGCCGTCCGTCAGCGTGGTGCCGGAGACGTACGCCTGGCCCACCGTGTCGTTGAAGATCGAGTTCGCGTAGACCTGGAACGGCAGGTACTGCCAGCCCTCGACGACGTTGGCCGCGGAGTCGGCGAGCACCTCGTTGATCTTCTGGCCGCCGAAGTACTCGGACTCGGCGCTGCGGAACTCGTCCGACTCGAGGTCGGCCGTGGTGGCCGGGAACGCGCCGCCGTCGAGGCGGGCCTGCACGCCGTCACCGTTCGTGGCGTAGTCGACGAAGGCGTAGGCGAGCTCCGCGTTCGTGCTGGCGGCGGGCACGGTCAGCGACGAGCCGCCGTTCTCGGAGGTGGCGTGCTGCCCGGCCTCCCACTGCGGCATCTCGGCGACGCGCCACTTGCCCTTGCCCTGCGGGACGCCGGACTCGAGGTTGGCGGGCATCCACGCGCCGATGGTCAGCGTCGCGATGGTGCCGTTGCCGAGGCCCTGGTACCACTCGTCGCTCCACGAGCCGACGGGGGCCAGCAGGTCCTCGTCGATCAGCTGCTGCCACACGTCCGCGAACTTCTGCGTGCCCTGGTCGCCGGCGAAGTCGATCGTCACGTCGGTGCCGTCGACCTGGTACGGGTGCCCGCCCGCCTGCCAGATCATGCTGGTGGTGAAGCCGGCGTCGCCGATGTCGTTGGCGATGTACGCCTTCGGGTCCTTCTCGTGGATGGTCCGGGCGGCCTCGAGGTACTCGTCCCAGGTGGTCGGCACGTCGACGCCGTACTTCTCGAAGACGTCCTCGTTGTAGAAGAGGGCCATGGGGCCGGAGTCCATGGGCAGGCCGTAGACGCCGTCGCCGCTGTGCACGGAGCTCCACGGGCCGGTGCTGAACGTGCCGTCCAGGTCGTCCGCGCCGAGCGGGCCGAGGTTCGTCAGCGCCTCCGAGATGGCGAACTGCGGCACGGCGTAGTACTCGACCTGCGCGACGTCGGGCACCCCGTCGCCCGCCGAGATCGCGTTCTGCAGGGCCGTGTACTGGTCGTTGCCCGTCCCGACGTTCTCGAGGTTCACCGTGACGTTCGGGTACTTCTTCTCGAAGTCGGTCACGACCTGCTCCAGCGTGGGCTCCCACGCCCACACGGTGATCTCGCCGCCCTTCTCGAGGACGGCGGCGGTGTCGACGGGCGCGGCGTCGCCGCCGCCGGAGCCGCCGTCGTCGCCGGAGCCGCAGGCGGCCAGGCCGAGGGCGAGCACGCCGGCGAGGGCGGTACCGCGCGCCAGGTGGCGGGATCGTGCGTTCATGGGGTCCTCACTTCGTTGTCAGACGGGGGATACGCGGGGAGGTACGGGGTCACTCCTTGACGGACCCGGCGGCCAGGCCGGACTGCCAGTAGCGCTGCAGCAGCAGGAAGGCGGCGACCAGCGGCAGGATCGTCAGCAGCGCGCCGGTGATGACGAGGTTGAAGATGGCCTCGCCGCCGGCGGTGGCGGCCTGCGCGTTCCAGGCGTTCAGGCCCAGCGTCAGGGGGTACCAGGACGAGTCGCGCAGCATGATCAGCGGCAGGAAGTAGTTGTTCCAGGTGGCGACCATCGTGAACAGCAGCACGGTGACGATCCCCGGCGCGAGCAGCGGCAGGCTCACCCGGAAGAAGGTGCGGAACTCCCCCGCCCCGTCGATCCGGGCCGCCTCGAGCAGCTCGCCGGGGATGGCCTCGGCCGCGAAGGTCCACATGAGGTACAGGCCGAACGGCGAGATCAGCGACGGGATGATCACGGCCCAGGGGGTGTTCGTCAGGCCCAGCTGGCTGAACATAAGGAAGGTCGGGACGGCGAGCGCCGTGCCGGGCACGGCCACCGCGCCGATGACGAGCGCGAACACCCCGCGCTTGCCCGGGAAGTCGAACTTCGCGAGGGCGTAGCCGCCCAGGATGGCGAGGAACGTCGCGCCGCCCGCGCCCACGACCACGTACAGCACGGTGTTGCCGAACCACCGCACGAAGACGCCGTCGTCGTAGGTCAGCGTGGTGACGATGTTGTCCCACAGCGAGAACGAGTCGCCGAACCAGAGGCCGAACGAGGAGAACAGGTCCTCCTGCGTCTTGGTCGCGTTGATGAGCAGCCAGGCCAGCGGCACCAGCGAGTACACGAGCACGACGGCGGTGAGCACCGTGAGCAGCGGGCTGCGGCGCGGCCGGGCCACCGAGTGGTGGCGCGGGGTGCGCAGCCTCGGGGCGGGACGGGCGGGGGCGGTCAGCGTCGACACGGGTCACGCCTCCTTGCGCATGCCGCGCAGCTGCACCACGTAGGCGATCACCATGGTGATCAGGCCCATGATGATGGCCACGGTCGCGGAGTAGTTGTACTGCTGGCCGGAGAACGACAGCGAGTAGGCGTACAGGTTGGGCGTGTACGACGTCGTGATGGCGTTCGGGGCGAGCGACTGCAGGATGCTGGGCTCGTTGAAGAGCTGGAAGCTGCCGATGATCGAGAAGATCGTCGCGATGACGAGCGCGCCGCGGATGGCGGGCAGCTTGATGGCGCTGATGACGCGCCACTGGCCGGCGCCGTCGATCTCCGCCGCCTCGTACAGCGAGTGCGGCACGACGCGCAGCGCGGAGTAGAAGATCAGCATGTTGTAGCCGACGAACTCCCAGGTCACGATGTTGCCGATCGACGCCAGGACGAGGTCCGGCGACAGGGGGTTCGGCAGGCTGACGCCGAAGGCGTCGTTGATGTTGCCCACCAGGCCGAAGCGCGTGCCGTACATGAAGCCCCACATGAGGGCCGCGACGACGGCCGGCACCGCGTAGGGCATGAAGATCGAGATCCGGAAGAAGCTCTTGCCGTACAGCCGGCCGCTGTCGATCGCGAGGGCGACCAGCAGCGCGATGCCGAGCATGATCGGCACCTGCACCAGCAGGAACAGGCTGACGCGGCCGAGGCCCTCCCAGAACTGCGGGTCGGCGAACGCCTGCGCGTAGTTCTCGAGCCCGACGAACGTGGTGCCGCCCACCATCTGCGTGCGGAACACCGACAGGTACAGCGAGTAGGCGATCGGGGCGAGGAACACCAGCGCGAACACCAGCATGAACGGGCCGACGAACATCCATCCCGTCCAGCGCCGACGGCTGCGGCGCACGGCGGGCACGGCGGTCGGGGCGGGCGGCGAGGATGCCGGAGCGTCTGCGGTCACGAAGCAACTCCCAGGAGGACGGAGCCAAATGTTTACGTAAACATCATGGCCGGACTAGAGTGTCGCGAGGCGCCGGGGATGTCAAGCCCCGCGCGTCGGCAGAGTCACGCGATGCCGCACGAGAAGCGGCACGAGAGGCGGCGATGGTGGAGACGAACGGCGTGCCCGGCGTGCAGACTCGAGGGCGGGCACGCCCCCGGACGGCGCCCTCGATGGCCGAGGTCGCGGCGCTCGCGGGCGTCTCCTCGCAGACCGTCTCCCGCGTCTCGATGGGGCTCGACAACGTCAAGCCCGCGACGCGCGACCGCGTGCTCGCCGCCATGGCCGAGCTGGGCTACGCGCCCAACACCGCCGCCCGCGCGCTGCGGTACGGGAGCTTCCGCACGCTCGGGGTCATCGCGCACCAGCTGGCCCGCACGGGCGAGTCGCGCACCGTCGAGGCCGTCGTCGAGGCCGCCCGCGCGGAGGGCTACACCGTCACCATCGTCGACGTCGAGAGCCCGTCCCCCGACGACGTCTCCGCGGCCGTCACCCGCCTCTCCCACCAGGCGATCGACGGGCTCGTCATCGTGCGCGCCGAGTCCGCCACCCCGGACACGCTCGCCCTGCCCGCGCAGCTGCCCGTCGTCGTCTCCGACTCGCGCTTCGTCGGCACGCACCCCGCCGTCCGCGCCGACCAGACGGAGGGCGCGCGCCTCGCCGTGCAGCACCTGCTGGACCTCGGTCACCGCACCGTGCACCACGTCGCGGGCCCCGACGACTCGCTGCCCGCCCGGAGCCGCATCGACGCCTGGCGCGCCACGCTCGAGGCCGGCGGCCGAGCCGTCCCCGAGCCCCTGCACGGCGACTGGACCGCCCGGACCGGGTACGCCGTCGGCCGCGAGCTGGCCACCGACCCCGACGTCACCGCGGTGTTCTGCGCCAACGACGAGACCGCGGCCGGCGTGCTGCACGCCCTGCACGAGGCCGGGCGCCGGGTGCCGGACGACGTGTCCGTCGTCGGCTTCGACGGCATCACCCTCGCCGAGCACCTGTGGCCGCCGCTGACCACCGTGGAGCAGGACTTCGCGCGCATCGGCAGCAGCCTGGTCGACCTGCTGCTGCGCCAGGTGCGCGACGAGGTCGACCTGAGCGGCACGCACGAGACCGTGCCCGTACGGCTCGTCGTGCGGGAGAGCACCGGTCCGGCGCCGCGACGGCCGTGACGCCCGGCCCGGTCAGAGCGCGATCGCGGCCCGGGTCGTGACCAGGCCGACGTCGCCGAGGAAGCGCTCCAGCGCGATCATCGCGACCCCCGTGGCCACCGAGTTCCCCCGCACCGTCGAGATCTCCAGGCTCAGCCCGGCGGCGGACACCCCCGGCGCCTCCTCGACCAGGCGCGCGCGGGCGAGCGGCAGCAGACGGTCGCCGATGGCCCACGTCGTCCAGCCCGTGAGGGTCACCCGCTCCGGGTTCACCACCGCCACCAGGTCCGCGAGCGCGGACCCGAGGTAGCGCGCGGTCGTCGCGAGCGTCTCCTCGACCGCCGGGTCGGGCGCGTCCGCCGCGCTGGCCCTCGCGAGCGCCTGGATGAACTCCCGCTGCAGGTCCAGGTCGCACAGCGGGTGCTCGGGCGCGATCTCGCGGAGCGTCTGCTGGATGCCGGGCGCGCCGACGTACGCCTCGACGCAGCCGCTCCGACCGCACCGGCAGTGCCGGCCGTCGACCGCGAGCAGGGAGTGCCCCCACTCCCCCGCGGCGTTGGTCGCGCCGCGCAGGATGCGGCCCTCCAGGACGATCCCCGCCCCGACCCCGGTGCCGAGGTTCACCGTCACCATCGAGTCGGCCCCGCGGCCGGTGCCGAACCACAGCTCCGCGGTCGCGATCGCCTTGAGCGGGTTGTCGAGCACCAGGGGCACGCCGATCCGGTCGCGCAGGCTGTCCAGCTCGACCGATCGCCAGCTCCAGTGCGGGACGACGACGGCGACCCCCGACGCGCGCTGCACGATGCCGGGGAGGGCCACCCCGACGCCGAGGACGTCGGCGGCGTCCACGCCGGCCCTCGCGAGGGCGGCGTCGAAGGTCCGGCCGATGCCCTCGACGACGTACTCGGGTGAGCTCTCGTGCTCGTCGCGCGGGGTCTCGGCCGCCGCCACCTCGTCGAGGGCGGCGTCGAACACGATCGCGCGCACGTACGTCTCCGCGACGTCGATGCCCACCACGCGGCCGCGGTCGGCGTTGATGCGCAGGCTGGCGGTGGGCCGCCCGACCCGGCCGGCGCTGAGCCGCGACTCGGTGACGATGCCCTCGGAGAGCAGGTCGCCGACGACGGTGGCCACGGTGGCCGGGCTGAGCCCGGTCGAGCGGGCCAGCTCGTTGCGGGTGGCCTCCTCGGCCGACAGCAGGGCGTGCATCACGTCCAGCCGGGACTCGCTGCGGATGTCGCGCGACGTCCGCCTCTCGACTGCCATGGTCACTCCTGGGTGGCGACGGTGCGAAGACGCGCCAGCTGCGGTCGGTTCGGCCCGGCGGTCGCGCGCACGAGCAAGCGTAGCCCGCCCTCGTTCCAGGCCGCAGGAAGCCAGAGGCGGGTCGGCCGGCCCCCGGAGAACCGGGGCGCGGCGGGGTCGTCGAGCCAGACCCGGCCGAGCAGCTCGCCGTGCGCGAAGGCGCTCACACGCACCTGGGTGCCGGCGAACCACAGGGACCACCCGCCGGGCGGCAGCGCGACGTCGAACCACGCCTCGTCGCCGGGCTCGAGGTCCAGCGGCAGCTCCACGTCCGCGCCCGGGGCCGGCCGCGCGGCCAGCCCCACGAGCGCCGTGTCCGGCTGCGCCTCGACCTGCCAGCCGCGCACGGGGTCGAGGCGCAGCAGCTCCGCCCCGCTCAGCGCGCCCGGCGTGTGCGACAGCGTGACGACGACGTCCGCGCCCTCCCCGGGCGCCAGGTGGAGCCACGGGTCCTCGGCCGTCACCGTGCGCCGCGCGCCGTCCACCCGTACGTCGACCGCCCCGGGCACGCCGTCGAGGCGCAGGGCGTGGTGCCGGACGCCGTCCACGGGCAGCGACCGCCGGTACGTGACCGGCCGCCCGACCCGCGTGCTGCTCCAGCCGCCGAGCGTGCGCAGCGGCGCCGGGTCGCCCGCCCACTGCTCCCCGCCCCCGACGCTCCAGTGCGCGGACACGTCGTCACGGGCCGCGACCGACCAGACCCGCCCGAGGCCGCGCAGCGACCCGGCGCGCAGGCCGGGCAGCCGGGCGTCGTCGAAGTTGGCGTGGCCCCAGGTCTCGACGGTCGCGGTCAGCCGGCTCGCGCCGCCGGTCGCCACCACCGTCGTCGCGCCGAAGCGCGCGAGGGTCGGGCGGACGACGCCGTCGAGGGCGAGGTCGACCATGTCGCCCGCGCCCTCCAGCAGCAGCGCGGCGGCGCCGGTGACGTCGGCCGCGTAGTGCGTGCGGCCGCGGTGGACTCCGACCTCCTCCGACGCCGGCGGGAGGTCGTACGCCTCGGGTCGGCCGTCGCGGACGGGCAGGTCGAGCCGCACGGCCCGCGCCACGTCGGTGACGCGGACCGTCGCGTCCTGCGCGGGGTCGGCGTCCACGTCCCCCGCGGGCACGGGCGGGGCGGAGCTCTCCCCCGGCCCCGGCACGTCCTGCGGGTGGCGCAGGACGACGTCCCATCGGTCGTCGCCGGCACGCGCGGTCGCGCGGACCGGCGCTCCTGGTGCGGGCGCGGCCAGCTCCACGAGCGTCGTGCGGCCGTCGTGCGCCTCGAGGACGAGGACCGCCCGGCCCTCGCCGGCGAGCTCGAGCCCGGTGGGTCCCGCCGCGACGAGGTCGGCGGTCGACAGGCGCAGCGTCCCGGGTGCCCCGAACCGGCCGAGGGGCAGGTCCCGCAGCACCAGCAGGCACGACGCGGGCGGCAGCGCCACCTCCACGGTCGCCGAGCCTTCGGCGTCGACCGGCAGCAGCGCCTCGGCCCACGACTCCCCGAGGTTCGGCACGCCGAGGAGCGAGCCGCCGCCGTCGAGCCCGAGGCACGACGGCGACGCGCTCGTCGGCGCC
>JADHZE010000171.1 GCA_026934365.1 Isoptericola sp. QY 916
CGCCGGGGTGCCCGCCGGCAGCACGCCCCCCGCGACGGCCTCGGCGACGAGCGTCGCGGGGGCGGCGGAGACGCCGATGCACCCCCGCTGGCCGCAGTCGCACCGCGGGCCGTCGTTGTCGACCATCAGGTGGCCGACCTCGCCGGCGTTGCGCGACGATCCCGCGAGGAGCTCGCCGTCGTGCGCCACCGCCACGGCGACGCCGAAGCCGGTGTAGAAGAAGAGGGACGTGCCGCGCAGCATCCGGTTGCCGCGCCACAGCTCCGCCACCATCGCCGCCGACACGTCCTTGTCCAGCACGACGTCGAAGCCCGTCGCGGCGGCCAGCAGGTCGCGCACCGGCACCTCTTCCCAGCCGTCCAGGAGCGGCGGGCGGATCACCGTGCCGGCGGCGAGGTCCACCGGCCCCGGCGCCGCCACCCCCAGCCCCAGGACGGCGGAGCGCTCGATACCGGCCCGGTCGAGCATCCCGGCGGCCGCCGCGGCGACGGCCCCGGCCACGGCCTCGGGGCCGGCCGGCGTCGGCTCGACGACCTTCTCCACCGTGCGGCCGTCGAGGTCCACGAGCACCGACGTCACCACCACCGGGTCGATGTGCACGCCCAGCGCGTAGGCCCCCTGCGGCTCGAGGTAGAGCATCGTGCGGGGCTTGCCGCGGCCCTCGGCCCGGCGCTCCCCCTCGACGACGTAGCCCAGCGCGATGAGCCGCGCCACGATGTTCGACACCGCCTGGAGGGACAGCCCGGTGCTGGCCGCGAGCTCGCTGCGGCTCGTGCCGTCGGGCGCGCGCCGCACCTGGTCGAGCACGACCATCTGGTTGAAGTCGCCCACCCGCGGCAGGTTGGTCCCGCGTCGCACCGTGTCCTCACCTCGCCCGTCCGACTGGTCGCAGCGTAGACGTCCGGCGCGGGGAAACGTTCTCCAAGGCCGCCTGCCGGCCCGCTACAGTGCAGCCCGACACCGCGCCGCTGCGGTGGCCCCGCAGGAAGTCCCCGGAGGAACCCGATGGCCCAGTTCGACCTGCCCGTCGCCGAGCTCGAGGCGTACGTGCCCGAGATCGACGAGCCCGCCGACTTCGACGCGTTCTGGGAGCAGACCCTCGTCGAGTCGCGCGCGCACGACGACGCCCCGACGCTGGAGCGCGCGGACACCGGCCTCACGGAGCTCGTCGTGGACGACGTGACCTTCCCGGGCTTCGACGGGCAGCCGGTCAAGGCGTGGCTGACGCGGCCTGCGCGCCACGACGCCGCGGCCGACGGCCCGCTGCCGGCGGTCGTCGAGTTCGTCGGCTACGGCGGCGGGCGGGGGCTGGCGCACGACCACCTGGGCCTCGCCGCCGCGGGCTACGCGCACCTCGTCATGGACACCCGCGGTCAGGGCTCGGGCTGGGGCCACGGTGGCGACACCCCCGACCCGGTGGGCAGCGGCCCCGCCTCTCCCGGCTTCATGACGCGCGGCGTCCTCGACCCGCACGAGCACTACTACCGGCGCGTCTTCACCGACGGCGTGCGCGCCGTGGACGCCGTGCGCCGCGTCGAGGGGATCGACCCCGCGCGCGTCGCCGTCGCCGGCACGAGCCAGGGCGGTGGCATCGCGATCGCCGTCGCCGGCCTGGTGCCCGACGTCGCCGCCGCCGTGCCGAACGTGCCGTTCCTGTGCCACTACCGCCGCGCCGTGCAGATCTCCGACGCGTTCCCGTACGGCGAGATCACGCAGTACCTGTCCGTGCACCGCGAGCACGAGGACGCCGTCTGGCGCACGTTCTCCTACCTCGACGGCGTCTCGTTCGCCCGCCGCGCCCGCGCGGCGGCGCTGTTCTCGACCGCCCTGCGCGACGACGTCTGCCCGCCGTCCACGGTCTACGCCGCGTACAACCAGTGGGGCGCGCTGGGCGGGACCGCACCGGACACGGCGATCGACGTCTACCCCCACAACCGCCACGAGGGCGGCCAGGGCTACCGCTTCGCCCCGACCCTCGCCTGGCTGGCCAAGCACCTCTGACCGCCGAGGTAGTACCAGGCCAGCCGAGGTAGTACGAATCTCGTCGAGGTAGTACGGACATCCAAGACATACCTCGCATAACACCTGCGCTCGGGCACTACCTCGACGGGAGGGGCACTACCTCGGCAGGTTTCGCACTACCTCGCGGGGAGGGGTACTACCTCGGCCCGATGGGTACTACCTCGGCAGGTTCGGTACCACCTCGCGGTCAGGGCAGCAGGCGGGCGCCGTGCGCGGGGCCGGAGGTGCACCACACGGAGTCGGCGACGCCCTCGGCGGTCCAGGACGCGGCGACGGCCAGCGCGTGCTGGCGCGACCGGGCGAGCGCCGCGACGGTCGGGCCGGAACCGGAGACGAACGCCCCCAGGGCGCCGGCCTCCCGCGCGACGGCGATGGTGCGCTCCAGCTCGGGGCGCAGGGCGAGCGCGGCAGCCTCGAGGTCGTTGTGCAGGGCGTGCCCGAGGGCGTGCGCGTCGCCGGCGCGCAGCGCCTGCATCAGCCCGGTGTCCTCGTCGAGCCCCGGCTCGTCGACGGCGTCGTCCGGGCCGGTCAGCTCGTCGAACCGGTCGTAGACGGCCGGCGTCGACAGGCCCTCGGCCTGGGTGGCGAACACCCAGTGGAACTCGCCGCGGGTCATGGCCGGCGTCAGCAGGTGGCCGCGCCCGGTCCCGACGGCGGTGTGCCCCAGCAGGGCGAAGGGGACGTCCGAGCCGAGGCCCGCGGCGAGCGTCGCCAGGTCGTCGCGGCTCAAACCGGTCTGCCACAGCGCGTCGCAGGCCACCAGGGTGGCCGCGGCGTCCGCGGAGCCGCCCGCCATGCCCCCGGCGACGGGCACGCCCTTGGCCAGGTGCAGCGCGACGTCCGGCGCCACGCCGACCTGGGTCGCCAGGGCCTCGGCGGCACGCCAGGCGAGGTTCGTCCCGTCGACGGGCACGAGCTCGGCCTGCGGGCCGTCCACGGTGATCGTCACGCCGGCGCCCTCCGGCACCTGCGTGGCCGTCACCTCCTCGTAGAGCGCCACGGCCTGGAAGATCGTCGACAGCGGGTGGTAGCCGTCGGCCTGCCGCGCGCCGACGCGCAGCGACAGGTTGACCTTGCCGGGCGCGCGGACCCGGACGGACGGCGACGGGGCGGCGGCGAGATGCGTCACGCGTCCACCGTGCCCGCCGCGACGGGAAGCTGCTCGGCGATGCGCGCGAAGTCCGTGACCTCGAGCCGCTCGCCCCGCAGCCCGGGGTCGACGCCCGCGGCGCGCAGCGCCTCCTCGGCGGCGGCGCCGGAGCCGAACGTGCCGGACAGGGCGGCGCGCAGCGTCTTGCGGCGCTGGGCGAACGCGGCGTCGACGACGGCGAAGACCTGCTCGCGCGTCGCGGTCGTGACGGGGGGCTCGCGCTTCTCCAGCGCCACGAGGGCGGAGTCCACGTTGGGCTCCGGCCAGAACACGTGCCGGCTGACGTTCAACGACCGGCGCGCGTCGGCGTACCAGGCGGCCTTCACCGACGGCACGCCGTACGTGCGCGACCCGGGGCCGGCGGCGAGCCGGTCGGCCACCTCGGCCTGCACCATCACGAGCACGCGCTCCAGGCTCGGGAACCGCTGCAGGAACGTCAGCAGCACCGGAACGGCCACGTTGTAGGGCAGGTTCGCGACGAGCGCCGTCGGCGCCTCGCCCGGCAGCTCGGTGACCTCGAGGGCGTCGGCGGGCACCACCTCGAAGTCGGCGGCGGGGGCGTGCTTGCGCACCGTCTCGGCGATCTGACCCGCCAGCACCGGGTCGATCTCGACCGCGACGACCGAGGCCCCGGCTTCCAGCAGGCCGAGGGTCAGCGACCCCAGCCCAGGGCCGATCTCCACGACCCGCTCCCCCGGTCGCAGCCCGGCCGCGCGGACGATCTTGCGCACCGTGCCGCCGTCGTGCACGAAGTTCTGCCCGAGCTGCTTGGTGGGGCGGACGCCGAGGCGCCCTGCCAGCTCGCGGATCTCCGCAGGGCCGAGCAGGGCGCCAGGGGTGTTCGTCATGGGGGCGAGTCTATTCGTCGGCCCGCGGCCGACGACTCAGGACGGGCGACTCAGGACGGGCGGCTCAGTACCAGCCCACCGACTGCGAGTGGCCCCACGCGCCGCACGGCGTGCCGTACACGTCCGCGATGTAGCCGAGGCCCCACTCGATCTGGGTGGCGGGGTTGCTCTGCCAGTCGGAGCCGGCCGAGGCCATCTTCGAGCCGGGCAGCGACTGCGGGATGCCGTAGGCGCCGGACGACGGGTTGGCCGCCGAGGCGTTCCAGCCCGACTCCTTGGTCCAGAGCGACTCCAGGCAGGTCCACTGCGAGCCGGTCCAGCCGCGGGCGGCGGCCATCTGCTTGCCGATCGAGCGGGTGGAGCCGGAGTACGTCGGCGCCGCCGGCTCGGGCTCCGGGCGCTCCTTGGTGCCCTTCACCAGCACGCGGGTCACGGGCTTGGTGGTGACCTCGTCCGAGACCTTGGTCTTCTTCACGACCTTGCCGTCGATCGTGGTGACCTGGTGGACGATCGTGCGCTCGCCGTCCTTGCCCTTCTTCACGACCTTCGCGTCGACG
The DNA here is from genome assembly GCA_026934365.1 of Isoptericola sp. QY 916. GTDB lineage: Bacteria > Actinomycetota > Actinomycetes > Actinomycetales > Cellulomonadaceae > Isoptericola > Isoptericola nanjingensis. The sequence continues at coordinate 4,578 of JADHZE010000171.1, forward strand.
TCGGAGTACCGGTCGGCGGACTTCTTGGTCGTGGTCTTGTGGTCGACGGCCTTGGTCGTCGTGACCTTCTTGGTCTCGACGCGCTGCACGACGACGGCCACCTGCGGCGTGGCGACCTCGGTCGCGGCCGCGGGGGTCTCGGCGGCGGGGGTCTCGGCGGCGGGGGTCTCGGCGGCGGCGACCTGCTCGGTCTGCGCGCCGTCCTTCTCGGCCTGCTTCTCGGCCTGCTTCTTCTCGTCCGCGACGGCGGCGGCGACGTGCTTCTTCACCTCGCCGTTGGCGGCGTCGGTGACGTGCACGCGGTCGCGCTTCCCGAGCTCCACGTCCGCCTCGGCCAGCACGGCCTCGACGTCCTCCGCGTCCTCGACCACGTCGGTCGTGCCGTCGTGCACCACGGCCACCGGGCCGTCGGTGTCGACGTCCACCGGCAGCGAGGCCCGCTCGCCGTCACGGGAGGCGACGATGCGCACGTCGCCGCCACGGGCGGTGAGGGTGTCGAGCGCCTCGTCGGCATCGAGGGCGGTGACCCACGCGTCGGTGTCCTTGCCGTCCACCTGCAGGCTGAGCTCCTTGCCGGAGCGCACGACGACGTCGGAACCGTCCTCGAGCGCGGCGTCGGCCGACGGGGTCACGAGGTCGCGGTCGCCGACGACGACGCCCTGCGAGGTGAGCAGGTCGTCGACGGAGCCGGAGTAGGACGTCACGGTCTTGACGTCGCCGTCCACGTCGAGCGTGACGGTCTTGCGGGCGTCCGCGTACGCGACGGCGCCACCGGCAACGGCGACCGCGGCAGCGGTCGCCGCGGCCAGGAACGGCCAGCGGCGGCGGCTGCGGGTCGTGGCGGGAGCGACGGTGTCGGCGTCCGGCACGGCGGGCACGGGAGAGGTCTGGGGGGAGCGTGTCACGAGAGTCCAGTCGTCGTGCTGTCCGGGCACGGTGGTCAGGGGCGGGCCGGCGGCCCGTCACGCACCGGGGCGGCGCGCTGGCGCCTCGCTCCCGGCCCCGCGCCCGAAGGCGCCGAGTTCCGACCCACCGATCCGGCGGTTCAGGGGCCCGCGTCGCATACACCTGTCGAGCACGGCTCGCACGCGGGACACCCGACCGTAACCGATTCGTTATCGGAGACCTAATCCGTCGACGGCGTCGTGACGAGACCCACATCCCACCCGGCGCGCGGAGGGCCCCGACGCACGACCGCCCGGGACGGCGGTGCCGTCCCGGGCGGTCGGTGGCGGGCGCGAGGCCCGTCGGGCGTCAGGTCAGAGCAGACCGAGCTTCGCCGCGCACCCGGGCCACTGGCCCCAGCCGGACTGCGCCTGCAGCTTCTTGGCGATGCGGGTCTGCTCGGCTGCCGAGTTCTCCGACGGGAGGCCGGAGCCGCCCATCGCCTGCCAGGTCTGCGCGGAGAACTGGTACAGGCCGTAGTAGCCGTTCCCGGTGTTCGTCGCCGGGTTGCCGCCCGACTCGCACTGGGCGAGGTCGGCCCACACGCCCGCGGGCGCGGAGCCGGTGGCCTTCGACGTCGAGCCGGACGACGAGGACGAGGAGCTCGACGACGAGGAGGACGAGGTCTCCTTCGGCGCGGGCTCGGGCTCCGGCTCGGGGCGCTCCTTGGTGCCCTCGACGACGACCTCCGTGACCGGCTTGGTCGTCACCTTGTCCGAGAGCTTCTTCTTGGCGACGACGTCGCCGTCGACCGTGGTCACGCGGTACGTGAGCGTGCGCTCGCCGTCCTTGCCCTCCTGGGCGACCGTGCTGCCCTGGTCGGCGTAGCGGTCGGCGTCCTTCTCGGTGCGCGACTTGTGGTCCACCGCGACCTTCTTGGTGACCTTCTTCGTCTCGACGCGCTCGATGACGATGCGCACCGCCGGGTCGCCCTCGGTCTTGGCGGTCTGACGCTCCACGAAGACGTGGTCGTCGTCGTCGACCGTGAGGCCGAGGCCCTGGAGGATCGCCTCCAGGCCGACGGAGCCGTCGTCGACCACCGTGGTGGTGCCGTCCGCGACGACCGCGACCGGCTGGTCGGCGTCGAGCTGCAGCGGCAGCGAGGCGCGGTCGCCGGAGCGGGAGGCGACGAGGGAGACGTCGGAGCCGCGGGCGTCGAGGCCGCGCAGCGCCTCCTCGGCGTCGAGCGCCGTGACCCACACGTCGTCCTGCTCGCCGTCGACGTCCACGGTGAGCTCGTGCCCGGAGCGGACCACGACCTGCGAGCCGTCGCGCAGGGCGGCGTCCGCGTCGGGGGTGACGGCGTCGCGCTCGCCCACCTCGACGCCCTGGGCGTCCAGCAGGCCGGCGACGGAGCCGGAGAAGGTCTCGACGGTGCGCGTCTCGCCGTCGATGTCGAGCGTCACGCTCTTGCGTGCGCTCTCGTAGGCGGTGGCCGCACCTCCCGCGACGACGAGCGCGCCGGCGGCGAGACCCGCGATGAGCGGGAGCCGGCGGCGACGGCGCGTGGCGGTCGTCGTGGGGGCGGCTGCTGCGTCGGGCCCAGCCTCGGGCATCGACTCGGCCGAGGAGTGGGGAGTCTCGTTCGAGGGGTTCACACAGGTCCAGTCGTCGTGCGGTCCGGTCACGACGGCGGGGTCCCGGCTGGCTGTCGGGGCGTGGTCGATCCGGTGGCTCCGAAGACCGTAACCGGATCGTGATCATCGGCCAAGCCTGGCTATGGTAGAGATGCCCGGTTCCGTCCCGTCGTGTCCGGAAAGTCCGGACGAACGGCGTGAGCCGTCTCACAGGGGTCGCCGCGCGTCCTCAATTTCGCGTCGGCGAGCGGGGATCAGTACCAGCCGACCGACATGGAGTGGCTCCACGCCCCGCACGGCGTGCCGTACCGGCCGGAGATGTAGCCCAGGCCCCACTCGATCTGCGTCGACGGGTTCGTGCGCCAGTCCGAGCCGGCGGTCGCCATCTTGGTGCCGGGCAGCGCCTGCGGGATGCCGTACGCCCCGCTGGACGGGTTCTCGGCGTTCCAGCGCCAGCCGGACTCCTTGTCCCACAGCTTCTCGAGGCAGGCGTACTGGTCGTCGCCCCAGCCGCGCTCGGCGGCCATCGCCTTGCCGATCGCCTTCGCGGAGCCCGGGTCCGGGTTCGCCGTCGAGACCTCGAGCGTGCCCACCACGACGACCTCGTCCACCGGCTCGCGCGTCACCTCGCGGTCGACCACGGTGCGCTGCACCTCGGCGCCGTCCAGGGTGCGCACCTCATAGGTCGTGACGCGCTCCCCCGGCACGCCGGCCGTGCGCACCACCTCGTAACCCTTCGGCAGCTCGTCCGACTCGACCTTCTCCGTCTCGAACGGGATGACCTCGGTCTTCCGGTCGGCGTCGGTGTCCCCGCGGCTCACCATGACGAGCATCCCGTCGACCGCGGCCCCGCCGAGCGGCACCGACGTGCGGTCGTGCTCACCGAGGGTGATGCCGGCGGTCGCCAGGACGTCGCGCACCGTGGACTGCGCCGTGCGGATGGGCAGCACCAGGCCGTCCACGGCCACCTGCACGGTCTTCGTGGTCGACACCCGCACGGGGGTCCGGTCCAGCGCCGCGGTGCGCGACGCCGACGTCACGGCGTCCGCCCCCCGGGGCCCGAGCGCCGCGAGCAGCTCGCCCACCGTGTGCGCCGTCGTCGGGAAGGTCGTGACCTCGCCGTCGATCTCGACCGTCACCTCGCGGCTCGAGCGGACCACGACCTGGCCGCCGTCCGCGGCCGCGGACGACGCGGCCGGCTGCACGAGGTCGTCCGGGCCGAGCGGGATGTGGTGGTAGCGCAGCACGTCGGCCACCGACGCGCCGTACGAGTCGACGGTCGCGACGTGGCCGTCGTAGTCGATCGTCACCGTCTTGTGCACCTGCGTGACGGCGGCCGTGCCGCCCACCAGCGCGAGGACCACGGTGCCGTGCACGACGTGGCGCGCGGGCCCGGTGAGGGCGCCCCGGCGAGGGGTCGCCGCCGGAGCCGTCGCCCTGTCCGACGCCACCTTCGCCCTCGACCTCCGCACGAGCACCAGACCGTAACGGAACCGTGACCAGGGGGGAAGCCCTCGACCGCTCACCGGTCCCTCACCACGTGCCGTACACGCGCTCGGACGTCGCCGAGAGCGCCCGGCACACCTCGTCCAGCGGCCGCTCGAGGACGTCCGCCATCGCGCGCACGGTGTGCGCCGCGACGTACGGGGCGTTCGGCTGGCCGCGGTACGGGTGCGGCGGCAGGTAGGGCGCGTCGGTCTCGACCAGCACCAGCTCGAGGGGGACGGCGCGCAGCGCGCCGCGCAGGTGGTCGTTCCTCGGGTAGGTCACGGGGCCAGCGAACGAGAGGAACCAGCCGTGCTCGGCCGCCAGGGCGGCCATCTCCTCGTCGCCCGAGTAGCAGTGGAAGACGGTGCGCTCGGGGGCGCCGTCGGCGAGCAGGACGTCGATCACCTGCGCGTGCGCGTCCCGGTCGTGGATCTGCAGCGCCAGGCCCAGCTCCTTGGCCAGCGCGACGTGCGCCCGGAACGCCTCGCGCTGCACCGCCTCGCCCCGCGGGCCGGTGCGGAACAGGTCCATGCCCGTCTCGCCGATCGCGCGCACGCGGTCGTGCGCCCGCGCGACCTCCGCGACGCGGGCCAGCGCGTCGTCGAGCGCGACGGCGTGGTGCGGCGCCGGGTC
>JADHZE010000172.1 GCA_026934365.1 Isoptericola sp. QY 916
TGACCCGCTCGCGCGCCCGCTCGACGGCCGTGCTCCGCTGGCCGTCGAGCGCCGATCGCACCCGCAGCAGGCGGGTGCGCGCGTCCTCGAGACCGGCCGCGGCGCGACCCGCGGCGGTGGCGGCGTCGACCAGGGCGGGCGGGCTCCCGGGCAGCGGGCAGAGCTCGCCGGCCGGCGGCGCCGGCCGACCTCCGGGACCGTCGCCCTCCCGGCCGACGGGCGTCATGCGCCGTCTCCTGGGCGGGGTCCGCCGAGCAGCGCGGCCAGGTCGTGCGTCGTCGCGCGCTCCGCGCCCTCGAAGACCTCGGAGGCACGGGCGAGCACGGCGGCGAGCGCCCCGAGCTCGTCCCCGAGGGCCTCGTGGGCGGCCCGCCAGGCCGCGGCCAGGTCCTGCAGGGCGGCCCCCAGTCCGGCGTCGCCGGTCGCGGCAGGTGCCGCCGCCGCGACCAGCACGCCGCTGGACACGTCGTGGAGCGCCAGCGCGGCACCGCGCACGTCGGTGCCCGCCGCGGCGAGGGTCGTGGTCTCGAGGTCGAGCTGCGTCATCCCGTCCCTGTCCTGGTCCGTCGTCGGGTCGTCCCTGCCTGCGCCATGGCGCGGGGACGACGCTAACGACGACGGGCCCGGCCGCCCCGGGGTTATCCACAGGGTCGGTCCGGGAGGTGCGCGGCTCGCCGACACGGCATGGCCCCGCCCGCCCGACGGTCAGTCCCACCAGGCGCGGAACCACGGCTCGTCCGTCCCCGCAGGCGCTCCGTCGTGCGGCCGTCGCCCCCGCCAGGGCCCGACCTCGTCCGGGGGTGCGTGCATGTCGTCGATGCCCAGCCCGGCGAGGGCGCGCAGGACGTCGGCGCCGTCGTCCTCCGGAACGCGCGGCTCGAGCCGTACGTCCCGGCCCGGCCGGAGCAGCACCCCCGTCACCGTGATCCGTTCGTCGCAGCGCAGCGGCCCGACGACGTACCCCTGCGCACGGACCCGGCCGGGGTGCCGCACGACGGCCCGCAGCACGGCGCCGAGCGAGGGGCCGAGGTTCTGCCGCTGGGTCGCGAGCTCCACCTCGTCGAGCCGCTCCAGCAGGCCGGCGGCGGTGCGCTCGTCGAGCGCGACGAACGGGTAGAACCCCGGGGTGGTCGAGCCGGTGAGCACAGGCTCGAGCAGTACGTCGAGCCCGTCGTCGAGCAACCACCCGTGGCGGCCCGCACACGGCCCGCCGAGGGTGCCGTGGTGCGCGTGGTCCTCGCGGGCCGCGAGCTCGCGCTCGCGCCTCCAGGCGGATCGCAGGTCGACGAGCTCGGGCGGGACGAACCGCGCAGGCCGGGGTACCGGCGGCGGGGGCGGCGGTGTGGTCGCGACGGGCATTCGGGCTCCTCGGGCTCCGGGTGCGGGACGGGCGTCCGGGACCGAGCCTGCGGCGCGCCGCTGCCGCGGGCAGGCGCCGGTCGCGCACCTGTGGACGGCGCGATCCTGGGGGCAGCCTCCAAGCCCTGGCAGCTCGCGCCGCCGTCCTGTCCTGCGGGATGAGCAGGGCAGGCAGGCGGACGACGCAGGTCGCTGACAAGGGGGCCGATGAGTTTCCCGCCGCGCGCGTGTCAGAGGGGTGCGGCACGATCGCCGCGTCCCTCGATGCCGACGGAGGCATGCCCATGAGCTCTCAGCAGACCTTCACCGTGGACGTGCCCGGCGCGGTCCTCACCTACGACGTCCGACTCCCCGACGCCCCCGGCGGGCACCCACCGCTGTTCCTGCTCGGCTCGCCGATGGCGGCGTCGGGGTTCGTCCAGCTCGCGGGCCACCTCGACGACCGCGCCGTCGTCACGTACGACCCGCGCGGTACGGAGCGGAGCACGCTCGCCCCCGACGGCGAGGTCTCGGTGGAGCTCCACGCCGACGACTTCCACCGTGTGGTGGCCGCAGCCCGCCCGCTGATCGGGGACGGGCCCGTCGACGTGTTCGCGTCCAGCGGCGGCGCCGTCGACGTGCTGCCGTGGATCGCGGACCACCCCGGCGAGCTCGGCACCGTCGTCGCGCACGAGCCCCCGCTGTGGGCGCTCCTGGAGGACCGCGACGTGCAGCGGCGGGTCACCCAGGACATCGTCGAGACGTACCAGCGGGACGGGTTCGGCCCCGCCATGGCGAAGTTCATCCAGGTCTCCATGCAGGACGCGCCGCTCACCGAGGACTACCTGGCGCAGCCCGCCCCGGACCCGGCGGCGTTCGGCCTGCCCACCGCGGACGACGGCTCCCGCGACGACCTGCTGCTGAACGGGAACATGAAGGCCCTGCCCTGGTTCGAGCCCGACCTCGACGCTCTGCGTCGCACCACCGTGCGGCTGGTGCCCGCCGTCGGCGAGCAGGGGCCCGGCACGATGCCGCGCCGCGGGGGCGAGGCGCTGGCCGCGGCGCTCGGCCTCGACGCCGTCCTCTTCCCCGGCGACCACGGCGGCTTCGCGTCCAACGAGTGGTCGCCGGGCAACGACCCGGCGGCCTTCGCGGCCCGGCTGCGGGAGGTGCTCGCCGGCTGAGGGCGAGCGCGCCGTCGGACCCGCGAGACCCGTCAGACCCGCACCCCGGCGTCCCGGCCGATCCGTTCCAGCCCGGCGATGCCCGCGGGGGCGTACTCGAGGTACCGCTCGACGGCGGCGCGGACCTCGGGTCGTGCGGACTCCTCGGGCGGCACGCGGGCGGGGTTGAGCAGCACGGAGTGCGCCCAGACGGCGACGTCCGGGTCCGCCATGAACGTCGCCGCCGCCCGCGCGCCGCGGCCCTGCATGGCCGCCCAGTCGGCGGGCGTGCTCCAGTAGGGCGTCGGCGGGCAGAGGGCGTTCTTCTCGGCGTCCGGTCGGTCGTGGCGGGTGCCCTCCACGTAGCCGACCAGCGCCGCGCAGAAGGGTGGGAACCCCGCCCGCACCGACTGCAGCGTGATCCGCTCGCCCCAGATGGGCAGCGCCGGGCGCACGTGCAGGCCGTACGACGCGCAGTGCACGACGACCGCGCCGTGCGGCACCGCGACCTCGCCGCCGTCGAGCACCAGCCGCCGGGCCTCGACGCGGCGCAGGTGCCCGTCGCGGACCACGCGGGTCACCGACCGCAACAGCTCGAGCTCCCAGCGCCCGAGCGTCGGCGTGCGGGCCATGGTCGGCATCACCGCCGGGTCGATGCGCGTCATCACGTCGGCGTCCTCGAGGCGCAGGAAGAGCTCGTCGGCGGACGAGGCGTCGCAGGCCGCGGCCATGAGGGTCCCCGCCATGCCCAGGAAGACGGCCGGGTCGGGCTGCACCGCGGCGCGGTCGAGCATCCACGGGTCCCGCGGCCGCACCCACTGGATCGCGTCCGGGTCCACGCCGCGCCCGAGCAGCCACACCACGGCGTCGGTCGCCGTCTTGCCCGACCCGACGACGACGTACGCGGCGGCGTCCGCGACGTCGGGCAGCGCGCCCGCGGGGACGACGCGGGCGTCGTCGTCGACGTCGAACGGCGGCGGGCCGACGGCGGGGATGGACGGGGCGAGGTAGCGGGCGTCCACCACCCGCCGGCGCACACGCGGCTCGACGACGTCCCCCGACGCGAGGTCGACGAGCAGGCCGTCGCGATACTCGACGCCGCGGAGCAGCTCGACGCGCCCCGTCGGCAGCAGGCGCTCCTCGAGCACCCCGGCGAAGTAGGCGCAGATCTCGGGGCCGGTGGCGCGCTCGTGCATCCCCCGCTCAGGACCCGACTCCTGGACGCGTCCGGAGCCCAGGCGGGTGGACGCGACCCCGTAGAACTGCGACGCCTGGTGCAGGCGCACGAAGGGGTACGCGTCCAGCCAGTGACCGCCCGCGGCCGTGCGCCGGTCGACGAGCGTCGCGTGCGCGGTCGGGTCGTGGTCGACGATCGCGTCGACGAACGCCATCCCGGCCGCCCCGGCGCCGACGACCAGGTAGTCGGTGTCGATCGAACGGGCCATCGCTCCAGTGGCCATGACTCCAGTGACCCACCGGCGTCACGGGTGGTCAACGGGCGCCGGGGGTGATTGAGGGTGCCCGGGGCGACGCCCGCCCGGGCCGTGCGACGGGCCGAGCGACAGGCGGTGCGGAGGTCGGTCGGCGGGTCAGTCGTCGCCGCGCTCCTGGACGACCTTCCCGTCCTGGGTGCCGACGCGGTAGTCGGTCTCGACGCCGTCCACCAGCACCGTGACCGACCAGTGGTAGCGGCCGTCGTCCTCGTCGAGCTCCGCGTCGTCGAGGTCGCCGGCGGACCTCGCGACCGTGCGCTCGATCGCCTGGGTGATCGAGAACGTCGCGGCGTCCAGCGCCCGGCGGTCGTCGGCGTCCAGGTCGTCGTCCTGCGTGCCGACCACCTCGGTGCCGTCCGCGCTGACCTCGACCTCGACGCTGATCGTGCCCGTCGCGACGTCGACCTCCCAGGTGTTGTCGCGGTCCGGGTCGTCGATGGCGTAGGCGGTGCCGCCCGCCTTCTTCTCGGCCGTGGCGATGGCCAGCAGCCCGGCGGCCGTGCGGTGCTCCGGCGCGGCGGACGCGCTCGGCGACGAGGCGCCCTCGGTAGCGTCGTCGGTCGCGTCGTCCGTCGCGGTGTCGTCGCCGGCCGGCGTCGCGGTCTCCCCGGCGGGCGCGCCGCCGTCGTCGGAGCCGTCGGCGCAGGCGGTGAGGGTGAGGCCGAGCGCCAGGGCGAGCGCGGCGGGGACGGCGAGGCGGCGTGCGGTGCGGTTGCTCATGACGACGATCCTCCGGGCGGTCGGTGACCCGCGCATGAGATGCGGAGGAGAAGGTCCTCATCTGCCGCCTTGCGGTTGACGCGGCGTCAACCTCTACCGTCGACGTCATGACCCGTTCCATCCAGGACGTCGCCCGGCTCGCGGGAGTCAGCAGCCGCACCCTGCGGCACTACGACCAGATCGGTCTGCTGCCGCCGTCGGGCACCGGCACCGGCGGGCTGCGCCACTACGACGACGCCGCGGTCCGGCGCCTGCAGCGCATCCTGCTGCTGCGCGACCTGGGCCTGCCGCTGACCGACATCGGCCGGGTGCTCGACGAGCAGGCGGACGAGGCCCGCGCGCTGCGCCGGCACCTCGACCAGCTGCGCGCCGAGCAGGACCGGCTGACCAGGCGGATCGCGTCGGTGGAACGGACCGTGACCGCGATCGAGAAGGGAGAACAGCTCATGGCCGAGGACATGCTCGACGGCTTCGACCACACGCAGCACGAGGAGGAGGTGACCGAGCGCTGGGGCGGGGACGCGTACGCGAAGAGCGACGCGTGGTGGCGCGGGCTCGGGGCAGAGAAGCAGAAGGAGTGGCAGGCGCGCACGAAGGAGCTCGCCGACGCCTGGGGCGAGGCCGCCCGCCGCGGCGTCGACCCGACGTCCGACGAGGCGCAGGCGCTCGCCGCCCGGCACGCGGCCTGGCTCGGCGGCATCCCCGGCACGCCGGGGTCCGACCGCGGACGACCGACGAAGGAGTACGTCGTGGGCCTGGCGGAGATGTACGTGGCCGACCCGCGGTTCGCGAAGAACTACGGCGGCGCCGAGGGGGCGACGTTCGTGCGCGACGCCCTCGTCGTCTACGCGCAGTGCGAGCTCTGACCCACACTGCCCCGCGAGTTGTCAGAGCCACGTCGGCCTCGACGCCTGCAGGGTTCTGACAGCTCGCGAGGGTGGGAGGATGCCCCGGTGAGCGACGACTGGGCGGCGCAGCGCACGGAGGCGGCACGCGTGCAGGCGGAGCGTCTGCGCGCGCGGCAGGACGCCGAGCACACGGAGGCGGAGGCGCTGCTGCGCGACTTCGTCCGGGCCGCGGCGGACGCCGGGCTGGAGCCCGGGCCGCTGGAGGTCAAGGGGTACGGCGGGCGGGGGACGGCGCGCACGTCGCTGCGCGGCTGGTACCTGCGCCACGACCGCACGGCCGCCGTCACGTCCGACGGCACGTTCTACGTGCTCACCGCGCCGCTGACTCTGCTCGACCGGGTGCGCGGCGCGCGCGTCGCGCCGCAGCGCCCGCCGATGATCCTGGGCGCGGGCGGCAAGGACGGCAGCGCGATCGAGCTCGTCGACGCGCTGGAGCGGGTGCTCCCTGGCTGGCGGGACCGCGGGCGGGGCGCCGCGACGTAGCGGTTCGTCGTCGTCCTGCGCGACGACGACGACCGAGCGCTACGTCAGCGCCGCGCCGACCGGCCCGGCGACCTCGGGCAGCGCCAGGTAGCCCGCCCAGGCGCCGTCGTCGAGGCGGTGGGCCGCGGCGTGGAACCCCGGGGCCCGGTTGGTCACGCGCAGGGCCTCGATCGTCGGCGACCCGGCGGGGAGCGGGAAGACGTCGGGTGTGAGGTCGTGCAGCGCGAGCAGGTCGCGCGGGTCGCGGGGGCTCACCCAGCGCCCCACCCGCGCGGGGAACGCCAGCGGCGCGCGGGACTCCACCGCCTCCCGGACCGCCCGGATGCCGAGCGGCGAGCCCGGCGTGAGCAGCAGCGGCACGTCCGGGCCGCCCGTGCGGGCGGTCAGCACCGAGTACGCCACGACGCTGCCGAGCGAGTGCGCGACGACGACGGCGGGCTCGTCGCCCGACGTCGCGTCGGCAAGGGCGTCGGCGAGGCCCGCGTCGATCACCCGCCGGACGGCGTCGTCGTGCAGAGAGGCGTACACGTCCCGTGTCAGCGTGAGCAGGACGGCGGCGCTGACGCCGGGCACGTAGCGGTCCACAAGGGCCAGCGTCGCGACGAGGGCCTCGACGAGGGCGTCTCCGACCACCCCCTCCGCCACGACCGACGCCTCGACGGCTGGTGGGGCGGGCGACGGACCGGCGGGCGACGACGGACCGGCGGGCCGGTGCCCGGCGGCCGTGAGGACCTCGCGCGCGACGTCGAGCACGAACCGCAGCTCGCCGTCCGGCAGGGCGCGCACCAGCCGGGGGAGCGCGGCCGGGTCGGCCGCCAGCGCGTGCACCGTCACCGGGGGCGGTGTGCCGCCGTCGACCAGCCGCTCCAGGGTGTCGCCGTAGTAGACGAAGGACGCGTCGTCGTCCGTCGGCCGCAGCGGGGAGCCCGCGGCCGCGAGGCCCGCGCCGAGCGCGCCGAGCCACTCCGCCTCGAGCGACTCCGGGTCGCGTCCGTCGAGGTCACGGCCGTGGACGAGCACCAGTCGGGTCACCCGGGCGACGGTACCGACCCGTGCCGGCCGGCCCTCGCGGACGCGCCGTGCACGACCCGCCGGGCGCAGGGGGGTGGGCGTGGGACGCTGTGCCCATGGGGAACACGGAGGATGTCGCAGCCCTGGTCGCCGAGGTCGAGCAGCAGGAGCGCGAGCTCGTGCTCACCCGGTTCACTCACGACGACGCGTGGCAGCTCGGCTGCCTCCTCGTCGAGCTCGCCACCGAGCGCGGCCTGGCCGTGACGGTCGACGTCCGCAAGGGGACCCAGCAGGTGTTCCACGCGGCGCGCGAGGGAACCACCGCCAACAACGACTCGTGGGTGCAGCGGAAGGTGCGCGTCGTGGAGCGGTTCGGGGCGTCGTCGTTCCTGGTGGGCCTGCGCGCCCGCGCGAGCGGCCAGGACTTCAACACCCTGCAGCAGCTGCCCCTGCAGGAGTACGCCGCGCACGGCGGCGCGTTCCCCGTGCGGGTCGAGGGCGTGGGGATCGTCGGCGTCGTCACCGTGTCCGGTCTGGCGCAGGCGGACGACCACGCGCTGGTCGTCGAGGCGTTGCGCGTGCAGGCCGCCGGCGGCGCCTGACCGGCGCGACGCCCGCCGTCTACGGTGGCCCCGTGCCTGCGCTGCTCCTGACGAACGCCCGCCTCGCCGACCGGCCCGACCGGCCCGTCGACGTCCTGCTCGACGGCGGCCGGATCGCCGCGGTGACGCCGGCGGGCGCCCCCGCCCCGGTGCCGGTGAGCGCGGTACCGGAGCGGGTCGACGTCGACGGTCGCACCGTGGTCCCCGGCCTGTGGGACGCGCACACGCACCTCACCCAGTGGGCGATGGTGCGCCAGCGCCTCGACGTGTCGGCGGCGACGAGCGCGGCACACGCCGCGGCCCTGGTGCGCGACCGCCTCGACCGGGCGGCGCCGCCCACCGACGGAACGCCGCTCGTCGGCTACGGCTTCCGGTGGGCCACCTGGCCGGACGACCCGACCGCGGCGGTGCTCGACGCGGTTGCCGGCGACGTGCCGGTCGTCCTGCTGTCCGGCGACCTGCACAGCGCGTGGGCGTCGACGGCGGGCCTGCGCTTCCTCGGCATCGCGGAGCACCCGACCGGCCTGCTGCGCGAGGAGGAGTGGATGCCCGCCAGCCCGCGCATCGTCACGGTGGACGACGCCGTGGCGGACGCCCTGGTGGTGGACGCGGCGCGCGCAGCCGCCGCGCGCGGCGTCGTCGGGGTCGTCGACTTCGAGGTGGCGGACAACCTCACCGCGTGGCGACGCCGGGTGGCCGGCGGCTGGGACGGCCTGCGCGTGCGCGCCGGCGTGTGGGAGCAGCACCTGGACGCGGTGCTCGGCGCCGGGCTGCGGCACGGTGACCCGCTCGGGGAGCCCGCGGGGTCGGACCTCGTGACGCAGGGCCCGCTCAAGGTGATCAGCGACGGGTCGCTCAACACGCTCACGGCGTTCTGCTTCGAGGAGTACGCGGGCGTGGCAGGCCCGGACGCGCACGGCATCCTCAACATCGCGACCGATCAGCTCGCGCCCCTGATGGCACGCGCGCACGCGGCCGGCCTGCGGTGCGCGATCCACGCCATCGGCGACCGCGCGAACTCCCTCGCCCTCGACGCGTTCGAGGCGTCCGGAGCCCGCGGGTCGGTCGAGCACGCGCAGCTGCTGCGCCCCGACGACGTGGCGCGGTTCGCCGCGCTGGGCGTCACCGCGAGCGTGCAGCCCGAGCACGCGATGGACGACCGCGACGTCGCCGAGGAGCTGTGGCCCGGTCGTACCGCGCGCGCGTTCCCGCTGGCGGAGCTGCGTGCCGCGGGCGTGCCGCTGACCCTCGGGTCGGACGCGCCCGTCGCCCCGCTCGACCCGTGGGTCGCGATCACCTCCGCCGTCACCCGGTCGCGTGACGGCCGCGCGCCCTGGCACCCGGAGCAGCGGATCGACGTGCGCGCC
>JADHZE010000173.1 GCA_026934365.1 Isoptericola sp. QY 916
GGCGGTCGCCCAGCGCGACCGCGACCACGGCCTCCCACCGCGCTGCCAGCGGGCCGAGCAGGGAGCGCCACGCCGCGCCGTCGGGCCCGAGGCGCTCGGCCGTGCGCTCCAGGTCGCGGTACGCGACGGCGGCCCGCCCGCCGGGCAGCGGTTGCGCGTAGGACACCTCGGGGGTGAGGAGCTCGACGCCGTGCGCCCGCAGGTCGAACGCGCGGAAGAACGGCGACGCCCACGCCATCGGGTGCACCGCCGAGCACAGGTCGTGCGCGACGCCGGCGGGCAGGCCCGCGGCCAGGTCGCCGTCGTCGCCGGGAGCGAGCGTCCGGGCGCCGCCGCCGACGGTCTCGTTCGCCTCCAGGACCGTCACCGACAGCCCTGCGCGGGCGAGCGTCACCGCGGCCGCGAGCCCGTTGGGCCCCGAGCCGACCACGACGGCGTCCAGCATGCTGCCTCCCCCGGCCGCCGCGGGCGCCCTCGGGATGGGATCTCCCTACCGTGACGACGTGGGTGCGCGCACTGTCCGGCCGATACGACGCAGCCTAGTCTCGGCGTCATGACCAGCACGGAGGCCGCCCCGCCTCGTCGTCGGGATGCTCGCCGTGGCCCGGGGGCGCTGTTCCTCGTGGCCCGCTGTTCCTCGTGGACCGTGCCGTCGCGAGCACGACGACGCAGCACGAGTCGTACGCGGCGGTCGGCACCGTCGAGCTGGTCGCGGACGGCGACGTCGTCGCGTCCGGCGTCACCGGGGAGCGGAGCTGCGGTCGAGCAACGGCGACGTCGCGTACCTGATGCGCTGATGCGGGGCCGGGGCTCCGCCGCGCGGCGGATATCGTCGTCTGCCATGGGGATCTTCTCGCGCCGGACGCCGGCCTCACCTGGCCCCGTGGAGCCGTTCGAGCTGCTGGTCGACACCGTCTTCGCCGTCCCGACGCGGGGCCACGTGCTCACCGGCACGGTGACGTCCGGGCGGGTGCGCACCGGTCAGCCCGCGGTGCTGCACCTGCCGACGGGTGAGCACGCCGTGACCGTCACCCGGATCGACGTGCGGCGCCGCAAGGCCGACGACGCCGAGGCCGGCACCGAGGCCGCCGTCTACCTCGGTGGGCTGGGGCGCGGCGCGCTGCCCGTCGTCCCCGGCGGTGACGGGAGCCTGATCGACGCCGAGAGCGTCCGGGGCTGCCGCCTCGTCTCGACGCCGTAGCCGCGCCCGACCCGTCAGAGCCGGTCGGCCAGCGCGACGAGGGTCTCGGTGACGCCGTCGTCCACCTTGAGCGTGGCGAGCGGGTCCCCGCGCGTCTC
The DNA here is from genome assembly GCA_026934365.1 of Isoptericola sp. QY 916. Lineage (GTDB taxonomy): Bacteria > Actinomycetota > Actinomycetes > Actinomycetales > Cellulomonadaceae > Isoptericola > Isoptericola nanjingensis. The sequence continues at coordinate 1,300 of JADHZE010000173.1, forward strand.
GCCGCGGTTGACGATGACCACCGGCTTGTCGGCCTTGGCCGCGTGCCGCACGAACCGCAGGCCGCTCATCACGGTGAGCGACGTGCCGGCCACGAGCAGCGCGTCGGCGTCGTCCACCAGGGCGTACGCGCGCTGCACCCGCTCGCGCGGCACGTTCTCGCCGAAGTACACGATCTCGGGCTTGAGCACGCCGCCGCAGAACTCGCAGGCCGCGGGCACGAAGTGGCTGGTCTGCTCGATGACGGCGTCCGCGTCGGGTGCGGTCTCGATGTCCGCGACCGTGGCGCCGTCGTCGAGGACCGACTCCACGAAGCCCGGGTTGAGCGCGTCGAGCCGCTCCGCGAGGTGCGCGCGGCTGATGACGCGCCCGCAGCTCAGGCAGATGACGCGGTCGTAGCGGCCGTGCAGGTCGATGACGTGGCGCGAGCCCGCGTCCTCGTGCAGCAGGTCCACGTTCTGCGTGATGACGCCGCGCACCAGCCCGCGCTCCTCCAGCCGCGCGAGCGCCCGGTGCCCCGCGTTCGGCTCCGTGCGGTGCACCACCTGCCAGCCCACGTGGTTGCGCGCCCAGTAGTGGCGGCGGAACGCCTCGTCGGCCACGAACTGCTGGTACGTCATCGGCGCGCGCTTCGGCGAGTCCGGGCTGCGGTAGTCCGGGATGCCCGAGTCCGTGGACACGCCCGCGCCCGTGAGCGCGGTGACCGTGCGGCCCTGGAGCAGGCGGACCGCGTCGTCGATCGTGCCGTGGTGCACGACGGCGTCGGGCGGGAGCTCCCACCGCCGGTCCTGGTACGTCGGGGCGAGCGGACGGGGCACGGGTTGCACGCCTTCGAGCGTACGTCGCGACGGCCGGCGCCACCGATCCCCGCGAGGTAGTACCCACCTCAGCGAGGTAGTACGCACCACCGCGAGGTAGTACGAATCTCCGCGAGGTAGTACTACCTCGGCGAATCTTGTACTACCTCGCGGCAGCTCGTACTACCTCGGCGAGATGCGTACCACCTCGCGGTCAGCTGGTGGTGGTCGACGACGACTGGTCGGTCACGGTGTCCTGGTCGCCCTGGGTGCCGGTCGAGCCGTCCTGGTCCTGGCCCGGTCCGCCCTGGCCACCGGCGGGTCCGCCGCCCATGCCGCCCGCGGGGGCCTCGCCCGCGGTGGCGGTGCCGACCTCCGTGCCGTCGGCGGTGAGCGTGTACGTGTCGCCGTCCGTGATCTCCGGGCCGGTGTAGACGACCGACTGCGCCGTCTTCGACAGCGTGATCGCCGCGACCTCGGTCCCGTCGGCGTCCACGACCGCCACCTCGGTGCCGGCCTCGAGCGTGGCGTCGGCGGTCAGCGCCACCCAGCCCTGCGTCGAGCCCTCGTCGAAGGCCTCGGCCATGCCCGACGACCCGACCGCCAGCACCGTGCCGCCGGAGACCGCGCTGCCGCCCGCGGAGTCGAGCGCGCCGTTGCCGCCGTTCGTCGGACCCTCGACGACGACGTCGCCGCCGCTGACCACGGTGACGCCGTTGGAGTCCAGGCCGTCGCCGGCGGCGTCCACGTGCAGCGTGCCGCCCGTGATCGTCAGCGACGCACCGTCCTGGACCTCTCCCATGCCGCCGCCCCCGCCGCCCTGGGGCATCCCGCCGTCGGCGGGCGGCTCGCCGGTCGGCATCTCGCCGTCCGCCGGGGGCTCCGGCTGCGCCTGCTGGTCGTCCGTCGTCGTGCCGGCCGTCGTGCCGTCCGTGGTGTCGTCGGCCGAGGTGTCACCGGTGGTCGTGCCGTCCTCCGCCTCCTTGACGGTCGCGTTGAGCCCGTCGTCGGTGGACGTGATGTCGGTGTCGCCGCCGGAGACGGCGACGGTCGCGGCCTCGATGCCCTCCTCGGAGCCGGTCACGGTGAGCGTGCCGTCGGTGATCGCGACGTCGGTGAAGCCCTGCACGCCGTCGGACCCGGCCTGGACGGTGACGTCGCCGCCGGTGAGCGCGACGTACCCGGCGGTGGCGTCGTCGTCGGCGTCGGACTTCAGCCCGTCGCCGCCGGCGGTGACGTCGACCGTGCCGCCGGAGACGACGAGGTAGTCCTTGCCGCGGATCGCGTCGTCGGAGGCCTGGACGCTGATGTCGCCGGACGCGATCACGAGCCCGTCCTTGCCGGTGATGCCGTCGTTCGCGTTCCCGACGACGTCCAGCGCGCCGCCGCCGGAGATCGCCAGGTCCGCGGTGGAGTACAGCGCGGCGTTGGCCGCGTTGTCCGACGTCGTGTCGGCGTACTCCGCGGCGTCCTCGAGACGGTTCGTGGAGCCGTCGGCGAGGACGACCGACACCTGACCGGCGTCCTGCACGTCGATCGCCGCGCCGGTGGAGCTGGTGACGTCCGCGCCGTCGAGCACGAGGCGCACGACGCCGTCGGCCGACGAGTCGACCACGACCTGGCCGTCGTCGAGCGTGCCGGAGACGCGGTACGTGCCCGGCTCGGTGATGGTCACCGTCGACCCGTCGACGGTGACGCCGTCGCCGGAGGCCGACGCCGACACCGAGGCAGAGTCCCCGTCGAGCGTGACGGCGACCTCGTCGTCCGTGTCCCACGTCGCGTCGGCGAGGGCGGCGGTCTCCTCGGACGACAGGTTCTCCGCGAGGACGTCCTGAGCGGACCGGCCGGAGTTGTCCGTCGCGGAGACCTGGGCGGCGGTGGTGCCGGAGCCGTCCGACGCGGCGGACGTCGAGCCGGCGCTGCACGCGGCGAGCGCGCCGACGGTCAGCGTGCCGGCGGCGGCGAGCGCCACCGCTCGGGTCGAGAGAGCACGGTTCCACAGGGTCTTCTTCGGGCGGGGGAGATGCATGGTTCGGGTCCTCTTCGCTGGTGGGGAGCTGGGGGAGGCGGTGGGCGGAGCGGGGGCGGGGTCAGGCGACGCCGAGCCGCTCGCGCCGCAGGCGGCGCCAGGGGTGGTCGGGGAGGTCGGGCCGCAGAGTCGCGAGCCCGGTCGCGTACTTGGAGATGCGGTCGGGGCGGTGGCCGCCGCGCCAGAGGGCGCGGTCGGCGGACGACGGCGCGGTGCCGGCCTTGGTCTCGACGACGACGAGGTCTCCGACGTCGGCGGCGCCGCCGCGGTCGGCCCCGTCGGGCCCGGCGAGCCGCCATCGCAGGCCGGTGTCGAGGGTGACGCGGGCGTCGGGGAGCAGCACGGTGGTGCGCCGGTAGGCGGACCGCAGCACCGGGGCGAGCTGCGCCGACGGGGGCGCGGCGAGGCGGGCGGCGGCGAGCCGGTCGTCGACGAAGTCGAGGCCCTCTCCGGCCAGCGGGGTCGCGGGCTCCCACGGGCGGCGCTCCTTCACCGTGACGCCGCGGGCCGCGCGCGTCTTGACCTCGAGGAACGTGGCGTTCCCCGTGTCGACGTAGGTGCGGGTGCGGACCTTGAACCGCCGGCGACGGCGGCGCGCGGCCAGCCGGAAGGTCAGCAGGTCGGCCGTGTCGTAGTACGTCGAGGCGTACGTGAACGACCGGTCGCCGTCGATCTCGAGCACGCGCGGGCCGTGCGCGGCCAGCGTGGAGAGCAGCGCCGCGACCTCGTCGGGGGTGAGCACGTACTTGCGGTCGACGCGGGTCTGGAGGGCGGCGGTGGCGTCGAGCTCCTCGAGGGTGACGGGCGCGGCGCCGGCCAGTCCGCGGGCGACGACGGTCTCGGCGGTCACCGGGTCACCGCCAGCGCGTCGTCCCGGACGGCGACCGGCCGGGCGGGCCGGCCGCCGTCGCGCGGCAGGTCGTACCGCACCTCCACGCGCGTCGTGTCATCGGCGAGGTCGATCTCCTGCACGGACACGGACCGCACGCGGGCACCCAGCAGGGTCTCGAGGTGGGCGGTGAGCTCGGCGCGGTCGACCACGGCGCGGTCGAGGACGATCGTCTGCGAGCCGTGCCGCGCCAGGAGCCGCGGGTGGTCCGCGACGGCCATGACGACGAGGATCAGCGCGGACCCGGCGACGCCGAGCCAGCCGGCCGACGTGCCCAGCCCGCCCAGCAGGCCCAGTGCGAGCGCGGCGAAGTAGTACGCGACCTCGCGCTGCGACAGCTCGTCGGACCGCAGCCGGATGATCGACAGCACGCCGAACAGCCCGAGCCCGAGGCCCGCGGCGACCGATGTCGACGCGAGCACGGCCGACACCGCGAGCACGCCGACGTTGACGCCGAGGTACGCGACCACGAGGTCGCGGCGGCGGTGCCGGGGGAAGTAGAGGGCGAACGTCAGGATCGCGACGGCGACGAGGTCGACGGCGTACAGGGCTGCGGGAGGCATGCGGGCTCCGGGAGGTCGGGGACCGGTCGTGGTCCGTGCGTGGGGAGGACACCCAGTGGACACCTCGCGCTCAGGCGGGCACTGAGGGCGTCCTGGGAACCCGCTGCGAGGGGTGGACGGTCGCTGGGAACGCGGCTGAGCAGCCCCGACATGCGGGCATTCGCCGGGCGTGCTGATCATCAGGGCGTGACGCAGCAGACAGGACGACGCCGGCTCACGGCCGCCGGCCTCGCGCTCGTCGTCACGCTCGTGGCCCTGCTGGCCGGGACGGGGTGCGTCGCCAGCCGGCAGGAGCCCGGCCAGGCGACGGCGGCGGTGGCGGACGCGCTCGCGGAGGCCGGTTCCGCGGGGGAGACGGCGCGGATCGCCGTCGGCCTGCTCGACGAGGGCCGGGTCACCGGACCCGTCGCCGACACGGTGCTGCTGGACCAGCTGCGCGTGCTGGACGACGCCGAGTCGGCGCTCACGACCCTGGTGCCGCCCGACGCGGCGACGGCGGCGCGTCGGTCCACCGGGCTGGACGCCGTGGGCGACGTCTCGGACGCCGTCGTCGCGGCGCGCTCCTGGGTGGCCGTACGGTCCGGGGGAGACCTCGCCGGCGCCGACGGCGTCCCCTCGTCGTCCGACGACCTCCTCGTCGAGCTCGCGACCGCCCTCGACGCGACCGACGCCGCCCTGGCCGAGGCGGGCGGGCCGTGAAGAAGCTGCTCGCCGCCGCGCTCGGCATCCTCACCGCCATCGGCGGGTTCGTCGACATCGGGGACCTGGTGACCAACGCCGTCGTCGGGTCCCGGTTCGGCATGTCGCTCGCGTGGGTGGTGGTGCTCGGCGTGGTCGGCATCGTGCTGTTCGCGAGCATGTCCGGGCGGGTCGCGGCGGTGAGCGGTCGCGCCACCTTCGAGATCATCCGCGAGCGGCTCGGGCCGAGGGCCGCGGGCGCGAACCTCCTCGCGTCGTTCGCCATCAACCTGCTCACGCTCACCGCGGAGGTCGGGGGCATCGCGCTCGCCCTGCACCTGGCGAGCAGCGTGGAGCCGCGCCTGTGGATCCCGGTCGCGGCGCTCGCGGTGTGGCTCGTGCTGTGGCGCGTGAAGTTCCAGGTCATGGAGAACGTCGCCGGCCTCATGGGGCTGCTGCTCGTGGGGTTCGCGATCGCGCTGTTCCAGCTGGGTCCGGACTGGGGCGAGCTGCTGCGCCAGGCCGTGCCGCCATCGCCGCCGGGCACCGAGCACCCGGCGTCGTACTGGTACTACGCGGTCGCGCTGTTCGGCGCGGCGATGACGCCGTACGAGGTGTTCTTCTTCTCGTCCGGCGCCGTCGAGGAGCGGTGGACCGCCAAGGACCTCGGCACCAACCGGCTCAACGTGCTGCTCGGCTTCCCCCTGGGCGGCCTGCTGTCGCTCGCCATCGCGGCGTGCGCCGCCGTCGTGCTGCTGCCCGCGGGCATCGAGGTCTCATCGCTGTCGCAGATCGTGCTGCCGGTCGCGCAGGCGGGCGGGGTGCTGCTGCTCGCCGTCGTCGTCCTGGGGATCGTGGCCGCCACGTTCGGCGCCGCCTTGGAGACTGCGTTGTCCAGCGGGTACACGCTGGCCCAGTACCTGGGCTGGTCGTGGGGCAAGTTCCGCCGGCCGGCGCGGGCGGCGCGCTTCCACCTCACGATGATCGTGGCGCTGCTGCTCGCCGCCGGGATCCTCATGACGAGCGTGGACCCGGTGGCGGTGACCGAGATGTCGGTGGTGTTCTCCGCCGTCGCGCTGCCGCTCACGTACGTGCCGATCCTCGTCGTGGCCAACGACCCGGGGTACATGGGCGAGCACGTCAACGGGCGGGTGGTCAACGCGCTGGGCACGGTGTACCTGGTGATCGTGGTCGTCGCGGCGGTCGCGGCGATCCCCCTGATGATCGCGACGGGAGCGGGCTCATGACCAGCGACGCGCGGGAACGGATCGTCGACGCCCGCCTGCACCTGCTCGGCCGGCAGGTGCTGGACGCGGACGGCGAGCCCGTGGGGGCGGTGGACGACCTGGCCCTGGCGGGGCCGGAGGGTGCCGGGGCCGAGGCCGGCCGGGAGGCGCACATCGACGCGATCCTCGTGGGCCCGGTGCTGGCGACACGGCTCTTCGGCGGCCGGGTACCCGACAGCCGGCTGCCGCGCATCGCGTGGGACGACGTCGGGCACGTCGGGACTGCGGTCGAGCTCACCGTGCCCTCGGACCGGCTCGACGCCGTCTGGGTGGAGCGCTGGGTCCGCGACCGGCTGATCGCGCGCATCCCCGGCGGCCGGCACGACCCGGAGGCCGAGGAATGAACGTCGGCGACCTCCTCGACGCGCGCGTGCTGGGGCCGGACGGCGCGGCCCTGGGCGTGGTCGTCGACGTCCGCCTGGCGCTCGAGGTCGTGGACGAGCCCGAGGGCGGACCGGGGGCGGGGGAGGACCGCGAGGAGGCCGGGCACGACGCCCCGCTGAGCGCGCACGCGCGTCGCGACGCCGTGGGCGGCGCCCGCCTGGTCGGGCTGCTGGTCGGGCCGCGCGGGGCCGGGTCGTTCCACGGGTACGAGCGCACGGACGTGCGGTCGCCGTGGCCGATCCCGCAGCTCGTGCGCCGACGTCACCGCGGCACCTTCCTCGTGCGGTGGGAGGACGTCGCATCCGTCGAGGCGGACCCGGCGGCCGACCCGTCGGCCGACGACGCGAAACCGCGCCTGCGCCTCGCGCCGGGCTACGACGAACTGCCGGCGGGCCTGGGATGACCCGTGGGTGGGGCCGGGGCGCCGGCGCCGTCCGCGACGCCTGGGCGCGGCACCCCCGCTGGTCGCTCGCGGTCCGGGGGGCGGTCGCGGCGGCGCTCGCGTGGCTGGTCGGGGTGGTCGCGCCCGCGCCGTTCTCCGAGTACCCGTACTACGCCCCGCTGGGGGCCGTGATCGCCACGACGAGCACGCTCGCCCGGTCGGTGCGCGAGTCGGTGCAGAGCGTGGGTGCGCTGCTGCTCGGCGCCGCCATCGCCCTCGCCGTCGACAGCGTGCTGATGCCCGGCGTCCTGTCGGTGGCGCTGGTGGTGGGCCTGGCGCTGCTCTGCGCGGGCTGGCGGGTGTTCGGCGGGCAGGGAGCGTGGGTGGCGAACGCGGCGATCTTCGTCCTCGTCCTCGGCCAGGGGGAGGACGTCGAGTACGTGGGCGCCTTCGCCGGCCTCGTGGTCGTGGGGGCGGCGATCGGGACGGGCGTCAACATCCTGCTGCCCCCGCTGCTGCTCACGCCGTCGGGCCTGGCGCTCGGTGCGCTGCGCGACGCGCTCGTGGAGCAGCTCGACGACCTGGCGGGCTGGCTCGACGACGAGGGGCTGCTCGACGTGGAGGAGTGGGAGGGACGACGGCGCGCCCTGTTCCCGGTGACCGACGTCGCGCGCTCGGCGGTCGCGCGCTCGGGGGAGGCCTCGCGCGGCAACCCGCGCGCCCGGCGGCACGGCGAGCGCGCCCGGTCGCAG
>JADHZE010000174.1 GCA_026934365.1 Isoptericola sp. QY 916
GGGCGGACCCGCGGGGCGAGCGCGCCGTCGGCGTGGAAGTCGAGGGCGCGCGCCACCGTGGCGACCAGCGGGTGCGTCGTCTCGCCGTCGCGCGGCTCCCAGCCGGCGAGCCGCGCGACCGGGAGCACGCCGTAGGGCTGGTTCCCCACCCGGAGCGCGGGCGCCGGGCCCGCACCTCGGACGTGGTCGCGGTGGAGCCGCCGCGCCGCCTCGACGACGCCCGCGGAGACGCCGGGCACCCCGGCCTCCAGGAACCGGCCGAGCGCCCCCTCCCAGGTGACGAACCACAGCGCCGTGTTCGCGGCGCGCTCGGCCAGGTCGAGGGTCGATCGCGGGCCGGCGGGCAGCAGCCGGTCGACTGCCGTCGCGTCGAGCCCGAGGAACGACGCCAGCTGCTCGGCGTCCGCCGACGCCGCGGCCGGCGGGACGACGGGCGGGGCGGGCTGCGGCACCGACGGCCGGTACGGCGAGCGCTCGGCGTCGGCGTTGTTCGTCGGGGTGCCCGCGGCCAGCAGATCCAACCCCTCGGAGAACCGGTGGCTGCGCAGGAGGTCCGCGAGCTCGGCCGCGTTGTCCGCCTCGGACACCGACCCGCGCACGCCCGCGACGACGACGTGGTCGACGAACGTCGACCCGGCGGGCAGGGGCACCTCGACCCCCAGCCCGATCCGCACCGCGGCGTCGAAGTCGACCACCCACTCCGAGCCCGCCGGCACCCGCAGGCCGGACGGCAGGAGCACGGCGTCGTCGGTCTCGCGCAGGACGACCGGCGCGAGGGGCACGTCGCGCGGGACCGGCGCCCCCGTGCGGGTGATCGCCGCGCCGCCGCGCGGCTGCACGCGCACCACGAACCGGTCGGGCAGGCACCGGGCCACGGTGCCGCGCGTGACCTCGGCGGGCGTCGCCGGGAACTGCGGAGGGCCCTGGTCCCGTCCGGCGAGGTTCGTCGGGGTGGTCGCCTCCGCCACCCACGCGGCCCGGCGGGGGCCGGCCGCCGCCAGGAGCCCCACCCACGGGGCCGGGTCCTCGGGGGCGTCCCAGAGCGCCGACCAGTAGGCGCGGCCCGCGTCGACCTCGCCGTCGGACAGCGACCGGACCAGGGAGTCGACGTGGATCGTGTCGGGCGCGACGCGCACCCGCAGCACCTGTCCGCGCAGCTTCGTCTCGACCCTGACCGGCAGCAGCACGAGCGGGACGTCGGGCGCGGCGTCGAGCGGGTCGGCGAGGGTGGCGAGCACGTCGGCGACCCGGCGGTCCACGGCCGCGAGGTCGGCGAACCGCAGCCGCCCGGACGCCTCCGCGACGAGCCGCGTGCGTTCTCGCGCCAGCTCCGCCGCACGGGCCCGCACGACGGCCAGGGGTTCGGGGACCTCGATCGGCATGCGCGTCACCTCTCGACGAGGTCGCGGGCCTCGAAGGCCACGCGGGTCGGCCGGTGCAGGTGGTGCGTGGCGAAGGCCGCCGCGTTCGCGGGTCGGCTCGCGAGGAAGCCCCGGGCGTCGCGACCGGCGTCGGCCAGGTCGAACCGGGTGGCGCTCGGGTGCTCCGCCACGACGATCCACCAGCCCTCCGTGTCGAGCTCGGCCACCGACAGGTCGACGCCGACGAACGAGAGGTCGGGGTCGAGGTGCTCGGCGAACAGCACCGTCGCGGCGACCTGGGGCCGGTCGGCGGCCTCGAACACCGGACCCCGCTCCCCCGGCCGGGCCTGGTCGCGCAGCACCTGGATGATCAGGTCGGGGAACCGGTGCACCAGCGCGGACCGCAGCACGACGACGGCGCGCCCCTCGGTCGACGCCGAGCCGCCCGCCGCGACGTGGCTGCCGAGCGGGGCCCTCGTGAAGGCGTGGACCGGCGCCCGCAGCTCGTCGACGTTCGGGTTCCAGAACCGGTGGAAGTACGTGCCGCGCCGGTCGGTCGGGTACCCGCGCCACAGGAGCTCGTGGGCCAGCTCGTCGGACAGCCCGACCAGGAACGCCTCCATGAACTCGCTGTTCGTGGACAGCACGGTCACGAAGTCCTGGTCCGGGAGCAGCCCGAGGCCCGGGACGAGCCAGTCCCTGTCGTAGTCCACGAGCGCCCGGTACATGGGGCGGTCGAAGCGCGGCGCGGCCATGATCGGGGCGATGAACGGCGTCCGCGCCCACCGGTCCGCGAGCGCGGGCGACAGGACGAGGCGCCCGTCGAGGGCCTTGCGCACGGTGACGTGCGGGTCGAGCGCCGCGACCAGCTGGGCGCCGGTGACCGCGAGCGGGTCACGACGCGGCACCGGCGCGATCCGGGCGAGCGACCCCGCGTCGACGACGAGGTCGAGGTGGTCGCGCACCTGGGCCACGGACACCCCGGCGACCGCGTCGAGGACCGGCGCCACGGGGGTGGCCGCGGTCGCGGCGAGCTCTGCCAGCGCCCCCCGGATCACGTCGCGGGTCGCGTCGACCGGGATGGGCCGCAGCGCGGCCGGGTCGATCACGGCACGGCCGACGGCGGTGTCGAGGACGACGCGGCGCCGCCGCGCCTCGCCGTCGAGGTCGGGGCGGACGACGAGCCGCTCGACCGGCGGGCGGACTCCCCGCACCACCGGCCCCGGCCGCACCGGGTCGGGACGCACCACCGGACCGGGACGCACGGGACCGGGACGCACGGGACCGGGACGCACGGGACCCGGCCGCACCGGGCCGACGACCGGCGCCAGCAGGTCGAGCAGGGTGTTGTTGAGCGCCACGGCCCGGTCCTGCAGCACCCCGGCGAGGGGAGACGCCGCGCCCGCCCGGCTCACCGACAGCTCGGCGAGCAACGGCCCGACCCGCTGCGCCCGGACGTCGTCGAGCGCCGTGGAGCGACCGGGCCGCAGGGCCTGGGCGCTCCAGCGCTCGGCGAGCACGACCGCGGGGTCGAAGCCCGCCGCGGCGCCGTGCCACCGGTCGGCGTGGGTGAGGTGCCCCGCGAGCGTGCCGCCGTCGAGCACGGCGGCGCCATCACGGAGCCGTGCGGCGACGTCGCCCGGCGCGATGCCCAGCACCGCGCCCGCGGCACGGAGGTCCAGCTTCCCCACAGCGTCGGCGGACAGACCGCCGACGCCGTCCGGGTTGCGGTAGGCGCGCGTGAAGTCGCGCGCGGTCGCCACGCCGACCAGGCCACCCGCCCGCCGCCGGGTCGCGTCGTCGGCGCGCCGCACGATCGGCGCACCGAACCGGGTGACCTGCCGGAACGCCCCGGTGGTCGCGGCGACCGGGGTGGCGGAGAGCCGGACCTGCCCGGCGACCGTCGCCCCGGCGACGAGACGGACCCGCGGGGCGACCGGGGCGACGAGCTGGACCAGGCGGCCCAGCTCCAGCGCCTGCACCCGGCGGTGCAGCCGTTGCCCGGCGAGCTCGGCGAGCTGCGCCAGGGCGATCGCGCGGTTCGCCCGCTCCACCTCGCCCAGCTGCGCCCACGCCGACTGCATGAGCTGCTCCTGGTCGCGCTGCACCACGCGGGTGCCCAGCCCGCCCACCACGCGGTGGCGGGGTTCCAGGTTGAGGTCGGGGTACCAGTCGGCACCCTGCGTGCCGGTCACCGAGCGGACGCCGCGGTGCAGCTTCCCGTACAGCCGGGGCCCGACGACGGGCAGGTCGGGGACGGCGTCCGGGGACGGCAGCGCGCCCTCGACCTGCGCGGGGCGGTCCAGCTCCGCGCGCAGCGCGGCGGTCTGCGCCGCGTCCCAGGTGGCGTCCTCGGCGGCGGCCCGCTCCGGCGGCGGCGGCGTCGGGGAGAAGAGCGCGCACCGCAGCACCTGCTCGATCCCCGGCGCGCCCGCCGGGAGCGGGTCGAGCGGCTCGCCGGGCCGGGAGGTGTCGACGAACCGGCGCCCCACCTCGTACGGGGCGACGACGCCGCGCAGCCGCAGGGCCAGGTCCTTGAAGTCGCCGTCCGGCCCGGTGGTGAACTCCCACAGGTCGTAGGCCGGCAGCCGCACGGGGTCGGGGGTGCCGGGCCCCCAGGCGGGGCCGGTCGTGCCGCCCGTCAGGCCCAGCCCCGCCGCGACCCCCGCCGACGTCGTGGGGACGAGCGCGGCCACGTACCGCGTGTCCTCGGTCAGGACGCGCGTCGAGACGATGCGCGCCAGGTTGACCGGTGCGTGCGCGGCCGACAGCCGCACCGGGAGCGGCTTGGCGGCGTCCGCCGTGTTGCGCGAGGCCTGGGCGTGCGCCCACAGGTGGGCGTCAGCGAGGTCGGGGAGCTCGTCGGACGGGATGCGCAGCACCGGGAGCCGGGTGGAGGCCGCCGCCTCGCGCTGGACCTCCGCGGCGGGGACGACGACGAGCGCGAGCCAGGGGCGCATCCGGTCGCCCGGCGCCTGCGCCGAGAACGCCCACGGCAGCTCCGGGCGGTCGAGCTCGACGTGCGCGAGCACGGTCTCCTCGACGTCGGGAGCGCCCGGGCGCGGGTAGCGGCGGATGACCTGCGCCGCGTCGAGGCCGACGACGTCGCCCGGGCCGTAGAGGGTGACCGTCTTCCTCGCGACGCCCGACCCGCCCGCGCTGTCGGCCAGCGGCAGGGTGACGGTCGACGACGCACGCGGGCCGCCGTCGGCGGGCGCGCGGGCCCCCGCGGCGAGCCCGCTCACCGCGGAGGCGGCGAACTCGAGGCTCTCGAGCACGACCTCGCTCTCGACGTACTCCTCCTCCGGGGCGACCGCCAGCGCCCATGCGTCGGCGACCACGTGCGACGCCGGCGCGCTCTGCGCCAGCGTGAGCTTGACCCTCGCGGCGATCTCGTCGGCGCCCATCTCACGCCCCCGCCGCGACGACGGTGGCGGCCACGCCGCCGTGGACCAGCGCGTCCGCGACGAGCCCGGCCTCGGTCGAGGACAGTGCACCGAGCCCGCCGACCAGCGCCGCGCCGTCGAACGCCCCCGCGATCGTCGCCGTCCCCGCCGGCGCGACCGTGACCGCAGGCTCGGGCGGCCGCGGCTGGTACGGGTTCGCGGTCGTCGGGACCGCCCGCGCCGCGACCGACTGCCCCGCGAAGAACGCCGGCAGGGCCGCCATGACCACGTCGTCACGGAGCACCATGCGGTCCTCGTCGTCGTCGCGAACGAAGGTGCGGTAGACGACGTCGGCCGCCTGCGCCGCGCCCACGACGGGGGTCGTCGCGGCCGCCAGCCGCACCCCGCCCACGAGGTGCTCGAACCCGGACCGGGCGAGCAGCTTCTCGCCCTCCAGGTCGAAGTACTGCCCGGGGGCGAAGGGGGTCAGGGCCTCGCTGACGGTGGCCACGGTGGCGGTCCCGGAGGTGGCCGGGTCCCCGATCGTCACCATGTCCGCCTTCACCGGCGAGCTGCCGACGTGGGAGATCCGCACGTTGAGCGGCACCGCCGACTGGATCGCCTGGAGCGCGGCGAGCGGGTGGGCGACGAGCCCCTCCACGCCGGTCGCCTCCTGCAGCGTGACGAGCTGCGCGGCGTGCTCGGGCAGGTCGGCGGTCCACGCGTCGTCGGAGTCGAGGTCGGTGAGCGCGAGCTGGAGCGCGTCCTGCGTCTCTCCCACCGGCGCGGGGCGCTCCCCCCACTCGACGGGCCCGAGGTCCTCGTCGATGTCGGGCAGCAGGAACAGGCTGACCTTGATGTGGCCCTCGAGCACGAACGGCTTGTCGCCGGCGAGCGAGCCCCGGAACGTCACCGATGCCAGCGAGAGCCCGAAGATCTCCACCTCGATGCCGACCTCGATCGACACCTTGAACGCGAAGCGCGGGGCCCAGATGAAGATGATGTCCAGCACGAGCCACGCCTTGGCCGACGCGATCGCGAAGTCGGCGTGGAACCGGCCCTCGACGCCGAGCTGCACGCTCCCCGCCGTGACCGCGAGGTAGGCCTTGATGACGAACGAGATCTGCTTGGTCGGCGACAGGTCGATCGTGACCCGCTCGAGGTCCTTGAGGTGCGGCTTGGAGCCCACGAGCTTCTCGTACTCGGGGTGGAACCCGCCGACCGACAGCTCGAACGCTCCCTCGCCCGTCCAGGCGATGTAGAGGCCGAGGTCGCCGGAGATCTTCATCTGCGCGATCGTCGAGTCGCGCATCCGCGCGTACAGCTCGAGGTAGTCGGGAGTCACGACGACGTAGACCTCGGCCCGGACGTCGGTGACGGGCACCTTCTTGTCGGGGGCGCGCACGCGCAGCGAGCCGAGGAGCACGAAGAGGAAGTCGGGCACCTGGAACACGACGCCGAGCTTGACCTCGACGAACTTCTTTCCCTGCCCCCAGCCGAGCTCCGCGATCGGACCGAACACGAAGGATCCGGCCTGCGGCGGGAACACCTGCGCGACCTTGTCGATGAGCTTCGACGCGTCCTTGAGCGGGTCCTCCGGGAAGAGGATCTGGTCGATGACGTGGTCCTTCATGCCCTTGCGGAGCTCGTCGAGGTTGATCCGCCGGTCGATGCCGACGAGCCCCCCGAGGCCGTTCAGCGTGAACCCCATGCTCAGCGGGATCGCCGGGTCGAACCGCACCCCGAACACCAGCACCATCGAGAACGGCTCCGGCGCCACGACGACGAGGGCGTAGATGCTGATCTTCTCGAGGATCTTGAGCTGGACGACGCCGCCGAACTCGACCTGCGTGAGCGTGGACCCGTCGGGCTGCTTGTACTCGCGCTCGACGCGTTGGACGAACCCGCCGCCCGCGACCGGCCCCGCCTTGATCTTGAGCCCCAGCTGGTCCGGCCAGCGCAGCGCGACCGCGAGGTCCCACATCGCGCTCGTGGGCGTGTCCTCCTCGGGGAAGGTGATGACGAACCCGGCGCCCACGACCTGCACGCCCACCGCGTCCCCGAATCGGCCGTTGACCGACGCCGTGATCTCGAAGCCCGTCACCTCCTTGGCGGCGTTGCGGTTCAGCCCCAGCGCGACCTCCCGCAGCTCGAAGCCGGGGGTCGAGAGGCGCAGCGGGAGCACGGCCTTCTGCGTCTTGGCGTCGATGTCGCCGAGGTAGAACCCCTCGGCCGTGTCGAGCGTGATCGCGGTGTGGCTCGTCGGTTCGGGGTCCTTGGCGGCCCCCGCCTTCTTCGACAGCACGTCGGTCTTCAGCGGCGGCCCGATCTTCGAGCGGACCCGGACGCCGAAGATGGCCGTCTCACCGCGGAAGAACTTCTTGTCGCGCGCGACGAGGTCCGCCTTCTGCGCCTCTGTCGGGTTCGGCACCTCGATCTCGGTGAAGTTGAGAAACACCTCGACGGTCGACTCGTCGAGCCTGACGGGGCCGACGGTCGTGCCCGGGAGCGTCACTGTGGCGGCGAGCAGGAACTGGGGCGACTTCGTCAGGGTGAGGTGGTCGCCGATCTCCTTGACCAGCCCCGGCTTTCCGAACACCTTCGTGCCGAGCGCGTCGAGCAGGTTGCCGGCCCCGGTGGCGAGGTTGCGGAACAGCTTGGTCCACGGATCCCACAGGGCCATGAGCGCGGTCTTCTTCGCCGCGTCGACCGTCGCGCCCGCGCCCTTGGCGAGCTGGCTCGCCACCGCGTCGTAGGACGCGTCCATCCCCGAGATGCACGACGCCGTGCGCACCAGCGTGCGCAGCACGGCGTCCGGGGGCAGCGGGTCGAGCGCCAGCTCCGTCTGCGTGTCCTTCACGGCCTTCGCGACGAACCTGACGTTGTCCTCGATGGTCTTCGTCAGGTCCTTGACGGAGTCCGCCTTGGCGAGGACGTCGGCCCTCAGCTGCGTGAACGCCGCCTGGTGCTCTGCTGGCAGGTCGGGCACGAGCGAGTCGAGGAACGTCGTCAGGTCCTTGAACGTCGTCGTCGCGAAGCCCTGCACGCGGGCGTGCCCGAACGCGACCAGCGCGCGGACCTGCTCCTTCTCGAGGTCGTCCGCCATGCCGACCGTCCCTGCGCAGGGGGAGGCGTCTGTGACACCAGGGCCCGTCAGTGTGACTTGCCTCACACAAGGTTAGCCCGCGGCACCTGACGCTCGCGGGTGAAAAGTGCGCCGGCGGCGGCCGGGGAGCCGCTCAGGGTGACGGCGGTCCGTCCAGCACGGTCGGGGCGTACTCGAGCAGCGTGAGGCGGCCGTCGAGGGTCCGGCTGTCGAGGAGCTCGAGGCGGACGTCCGGCCAGCCGTCGTAGAGCCGGTCGTGGCCGGTCGCACCGTTGACGACGGGGAAGACGACGACCCGCACGCGGTCGACGAGTCCCGCCCGCAGCAGGGAACGGCACAGGCTGGGGCTGCCGATGGTCCGGAGCGGGACGTCGTCCTGCTTCATCGCACGCACGGCCTCGACGGCGTCACCCGCGACGAGGGTGGTGTTCGCCCACCCCAGCGGCTCGGTGAGCGTACGGGAGAACACGATCTTGGGACGGGCGGTGACCTCGGCCATCTCCTCCTCGCCGGTCTCCGCGAACTCGGCGAACATCCGGTAGGTCGTGGCGCCCAGCAGGGTCGTGAACTCCTGCCGCCCGTCCTCCTCGAGGAACGCGAAGTAGTCCGGCCCGCCCATCCCCCACAGGCCGGGCCACCCGTCGGCGGATCCGAACCCGTCGAGCGAGGTGATGTAGTCGATCATCAGGTCGGCCATCGTCGGGCCCTCCTCGGCCGCTGGGCACTCCTGGTCGCCCCCAGTATCGGCGCGGCGGCTGGTCGTCGCGCGCCGCCTGACCGGTCAGCCCGGCAACGACGCGCGGAGCGCCGCCATGAACGCGTCGTAGTGGCTGTACCAGACGGAGTGCGCCGCCCCCGGCACGTCGCGCACCACGACCCCGTCCCGCGCCAGCGCCGCCGCGTCCTCGTCGGTGACGAACGCGCTCGGCGACGCCCGGATCACGACGGCACCGTCCGGGAGCGGCCACGCACCGTCGGCGGAGGAGGCGACGGCCGCCCCGGTCTCCGGGTCGAACGCGTCCGCCGCCGCGGCCTCGACGCGCACGTCCTCGTCGCCGTAGTGCGGCCGGGTGCGACGCAGCTCGTCCGCGGTGCGGGCGCGCCGCTCGCGGGCGTAGCCGGCGAGCAGCGCCGCCCGGGCACCACCACCGTGGAACCGGGGCACGGCGTCCACCAGCACGGTCCGCGCGGGCCGCAGCTC
>JADHZE010000175.1 GCA_026934365.1 Isoptericola sp. QY 916
GGCACGGCGGCGATCGCGAGGACGGGCGGCTCGCGCCACAGGACCTCCGGGGTCGGGACGGGCGCCAGGGCCATCGCCCGCGCCGCGCGCTCGGCGCGCGCCGGGTCGCCGTCGATCTTCAGGTACACGCCGCCCACCCGCAGCGTCGCGCGCTGGCTGTGGGCGACGACGACCTCGACCTCGTTCTCGTCCATGCCTGCCATCCTGGCGAGCACACCCGCGATGCCGCTCGGGCTTTTTCCTCGGCCGCCGAAGGCGCCCCGCGACGACCGCACTTGCGCGGCTGGCTACCATGGACGCACAGGCATCGACCCGGCCATCACCGGTGAGCCTCCGGAAGAACAGGGCGCGCAAGCGCTCCCAGTAGAACCGGACGGGTAGGCCCGTCACAGCCGTGAACGAGCGGCGGACGTCAGCACGACCGGCGTCCGCAAGCGGGGTGGTACCGCGGGACCCGCGCCCTTCGGGGCGGGGGCGTCGTCCTCGCACAGCAGCACCGACGTCGTACCACCGACCGCCAGCTCGTCCGCACAGGAGCCCACCCATGGCCTATCCGCAGCACCGCTCGTCCGACCCCTCGTCGCAGGCAGACCGACAGGGCGCCGCCTTCGGCATCGCCGGCGTCCCGGCGTCCCCGGAGCTGCCGGCGATCGAGCGCGAGGTCCTGGAGTTCTGGGCCGCCGACGACACGTTCCGCGCGTCGGTCGCGAAGAACCCGGCGGGGGAGAACGGCTCCAACGAGTTCGTCTTCTACGACGGCCCGCCGTTCGCGAACGGCCTGCCCCACTACGGGCACCTGCTCACCGGCTACGCCAAGGACGTCGTCCCGCGCTACCAGACGATGCGCGGCAAGCACGTGGAGCGCCGCTTCGGCTGGGACACGCACGGCCTGCCCGCCGAGCTCGAGGCCATGAGCCAGCTCGGCATCAAGACCAAGGACGAGATCCTCGAGCTCGGCATCGAGAAGTTCAACGCCGCCTGCCGCTCGTCGGTGCTGAAGTACACCTCCGAGTGGCGCGACTACGTCACCCGGCAGGCGCGCTGGGTCGACTTCGACCACGACTACAAGACGCTCAACGTCACCTACATGGAGTCGGTGCTGTGGGGCTTCAAGAAGCTCTACGACGCGGGCCTCGTGTACGAGGACTTCCGCGTGCTGCCGTACTGCTGGAACGACCAGACGCCGCTGTCCAACCACGAGCTGCGCATGGACGACGACGTCTACCAGACGCGCCAGGACCCGGCCGTGACCGTCGGCTTCGACGTCGCGACCGTGCCCGCCGGGCAGGACGTGGTGCGCCCCGGCGACAAGCTCCTCGTCTGGACGACGACGCCGTGGACGCTGCCCTCCAACCTGCTCGTCATGGTCGGTGAGGACATCGAGTACGCCGTCGTGGAGTCGTCGTTCACCGGCACGCCGCAGCGGTACGTCCTCGCCGAGGCGCGCGTGGACGCGTACGCGCGCGAGCTCACGGACGAGGGCGAGGACGCCCCGCGCGTGGTCGGGCGCCTCACCGGCCGCGAGCTCCTGCAGACCTCCTACGTGCCGCCGTTCTCCTACTACGAGGGCCGCGAGCGCGCGCACCGCGTGGTCGAGGCGGACTTCGTCACGACGACGGACGGCACCGGCCTGGTGCACAGCGCCGGCGCGTTCGGCGAGGACGACAAGGTCGTCTGCGACCGCGAGGGCGTCGCCTCTGTCATGCCCGTGGGGGCGGACGGCAAGTTCACGCACCCGGTCGAGGAGTACGCCGGCCTGCAGGTCTTCGACGCGAACCTGCCGATCATCGACCACCTCAAGGCGCGCACCCGCGGGGAGGCGGACGCCGGGTCGGTCACCGCCGGCACGGTGCTGCTGCGCCGCGAGTCGTACGCGCACTCCTACCCGCACTGCTGGCGCTGCCGGCAGCCGCTGATGTACATGGGCGTGTCCTCGTGGTTCGTCGAGGTCACGAAGTTCAAGGACCGGATGGTCGAGCTCAACCAGGAGATCTCCTGGACGCCGGAGCACATCAAGGACGGCCAGTTCGGCAAGTGGCTCGCGAACGCCCGCGACTGGTCGCTGAGCCGCAACCGCTTCTGGGGCTCCCCGGTGCCGGTCTGGAAGAGCGACGACCCGGCGTACCCGCGCCTGGACGTGTACGGCTCGCTCGAGGAGATCGAGCGCGACTTCGGCCGCCTGCCGCTCGGCCCCGACGGCGAGCCCGACCTGCACCGCCCGTTCGTCGACGAGCTCACCCGCCCCAACCCCGACGACCCGACGGGGAAGTCCACGATGCGCCGCGTCGAGGACGTCATGGACGTGTGGATGGACTCCGGCTCCATGCCGTACGCGCAGGTGCACTACCCGTTCGAGAACGCGGACTGGTTCGAGCACCACTACCCGGGCGACTTCATCGTCGAGTACATCGGCCAGACCCGCGGCTGGTTCTACCTGCTGCACGTGCTCGCCACCGCGCTGTTCGACCGGCCGGCGTTCCGCACCGCCGTCTCGCACGGCATCGTGCTGGGCTCCGACGGTCGCAAGATGAGCAAGTCGCTGCGCAACTACCCGGACGTCTCCGAGGTCTTCGACCGCGACGGCTCCGACGCGATGCGCTGGTTCCTCATGGCCAGCCCGATCCTGCGCGGCGGCAACCTCGTCGTCACGGAGGAGGGCATCCGCGACTCCGTGCGCCAGGTGCTGCTGCCGCTGTGGAGCACGTACTACTTCTTCACCCTGTACGCGAACAGCGCCGCGGACGGCGCGGGCTACACGGCGAAGCCCGTCACGGCCGAGCGCGTCCCCGGCCTGCCCGCCCTCGACCGGTACCTGCTGGCGCGCACCCACGACCTGGTCGCGACGGTCACCTCGCAGCTCGACGCCTACGACATCTCCGGCGCCTGCGAGTCCGTGCGCGAGCACCTCGACGTCCTGACCAACTGGTACGTGCGCACCCAGCGGATGAGGTTCTGGGCCGAGGACGCCGACGCCTTCGACACGCTGTACACGGCGCTCGAGACGCTGACCCGCGTCATGGCGCCGCTGGCGCCGCTGCTCACCGAGGAGGTCTGGCGCGGCCTCACCGGCGGCCGTTCCGTGCACCTCACGGACTGGCCCTCGGCCGACGGCGTCGTCGACGCCGCCCTCGTGCGCGACGACGAGCTCGTCGCCGCGATGGACGAGGTGCGCGCCGTCGTGTCCAGCGCGCTCGCGCTGCGCAAGGCCCACCAGCTGCGCGTGCGGCAGCCGCTGGCCCGCCTCACGGTGGCCGTCCCCGACCCCGGGGCGCTCGCGGACTACGTGGGCCTCCTGACGTCGGAGCTCAACGTCAAGGCGGTCGACCTCGTCGCGGCGGACGCCGACGCGTCGGAGCGGTTCGGCATCACCGAGCGGCTCGCGGTCAACGCCCGGGCCGCCGGCCCGCGCCTGGGCCGTGGCGTCCAGGCCGTCATCAAGGCGGCGAAGGCGGGCGCGTGGCGCCGGGGCGACGACGGCGCCGTCGTCGTCACGACCGACGCCGGCGACGAGCCGCTGCTCGAGGCGGAGTACGAGCTCACCACCGTCGTGGGCGACGCGGCCGGGGAGCACGTCGCCGCGTCCGTGCTGCCCGGCGGCGGGTTCGTCGTCCTCGACCTCGCGCTCGACGACGCCCTGCGCGCCGAGGGCTACGCCCGCGACGTCATCCGCGACGTGCAGGACGCCCGCAAGGCCGCCGGCCTCGAGGTCAGCGACCGCATCGCGCTGGAGCTCGACGTCCCCGCCGAGCACGCCGCCGCGGTGGAGGCCCACCGCGAGCTCATCGCCCGCGAGACCCTCGCCCTCGACCTCGCCGTGGTCGCGAGCGACGGGCAGCGCGCCGTGCGCGTGAGCAAGCGGGAGACGCCGGCCGGCTGACCCGGGCTGCCGTCGGGACCCGCCGTCACGCCCCGCCGCCAGGGCCTTCCTGCGCGAGGTCGAGGAACGCCTCGACCTCGCGCAGGAAGGCGTCGGGGTGGGTCGGGTGCACCAGGTGGCCGCCCGGCAGCGTGACGAACCGCGCGTCGGGCAGGCGCGCGGCCATCCGCGCCATCGCGTCCTGCGGCAGGAAGCTCTCGGGGCCGCCGCCGACGACGAGGGCCGGTGCGCGCACCCCGGCCAGGCCGTCCACCCACGCGCGCTCGGGCGCGTTGAGCGCGGCGAGCACGGCCGGGCGGATGCGGCGCTCGTAGAACGACGCGTCGTCCGAGGCGTCCGGCACCGGCAGGCCGAGCGGCTCCAGGGGCGGGCACTCCTCGAGCACGAGGGCCGCGACCCGGCCCGGGTCGTGCACGGCCACGAGCAGCCCGAGGAGCGCCCCGAGCGAGTGCCCGACCAGCACGAAGCGGTTGAGGGCGAGGTCGTCGAGCAGGAGGAGCACGTCGTCGCGCAGCGCGGTCACCGACGCCGCGCCGACGGCCGGGCTGCGGCCCGCGCCGCGCAGATCCGGCACGACGACGTCGGCGCGGCGTGCCAGGGGCCCGACCAGAGGGTCCCACGTGGAGCCGTCGCCGCCTCCGCCGTGCAGGAGGACGACGGGCGCCGCGCGCGTCCCGGGCGGGCCCGGGACGGTGCGGCGGGCGAGGCGGACGGGAGCGTCGGGGGAGTCCGGGTGTGCGGCCACGGCCCGACGGTAGCCCCGGCCGACGACAGCGGCGCGCCGCCGCCGGCCGGGGCTAGCCTGGTGCTCCCCGGCGCGACGGCGCCGGCTCCCCGCGAGGAGTCCCGCATGGCCGCGACACCCGCCCCCGAGAAGCGCCCTTTCGTGCCGCCACGCTGGTTCGCGCGGTCGGCGTGGGCGGTCCAGCGCGCCGGTTACCGGATCAGCGGCGGGCGGTGGCCGCTGCGCCGGCCGACCCCCGGCGGCAAGTTCGGCATGCTGCGCCTGCGCGTCGTGGGACGCCGCAGCGGCCAGGAGCGCGCCGTGATCCTCGGGTACGTCGAGGACGAGGGTCGATACGTCACCCTCGCGATGAACGGCTGGGGCGACCCGCCGCCGGCGTGGTGGCTCAACCTGCGGGCGCACCCCGACGCGGAGGTGGACACGGTCGACGGGCCGCGCCCCGTGCGCGCGACGGCGGCGCAGGGCGAGGAGCGCGACCGGCTGTGGGCGCTCGTCGGCCGCCACCAGGGCTGGGGCGAGGTCGACCGGTTCGCCGCGCACCGCGCCGGGGAGACCCCGGTCGTGGTGCTCGCGCCGCGCTGAACGACCGTCGCGGGCCCCGACGGTCGGGCGCGCAGCGCCTATCCTTCGGGGGTGACCCCCGACGCTGAGAACAAGCCCTCGTCCGCCGCGCGCAAGGCCCGCACGGCCGAGCGCCAGGCCGCCCACGCGGCGGCGGAGGACGCCGTGGCGCAGGAGTCGCTGCGCGAGGTCTACGCGGAGATCATGTCGCGGGCGCCGGAGCACGACATCGACCCGACGCTCGACCGCGTCCGGCGGGTGCTCGAGCTCCTCGGCGACCCGCAGCACGCGTTCCGCGCCATCCACCTCACGGGCACGAACGGCAAGTCGTCGACGGCGCGCATGACCGAGCGCCTGGTGCGCGAGCACGGGCTGCGCACCGGCCTGTTCACCTCGCCCCACCTCACGAGCGTCACCGAGCGCATCCAGGTGGACGGCGAGCCGCTCAGCGCCGCGCGGTTCGTCGAGGTGTGGGAGGACGTCGCGCCGTACATCGGCGTCGTCGACCGCGAGTCGCAGGAGGCGGACGGCCCGCGCCTCAGCTTCTTCGAGGTGCTCACCGTCATGGCGGTCGCCGCCTTCGCGGACGCCCCGGTCGACGTCGCGGTGGTCGAGGTCGGGATGGGCGGCCGGTGGGACTCCACCAACGTCGTGGACGGCGAGGTCGCGGTGCTCACCCCGGTCGGCATCGACCACGAGCGCTGGCTCGGCTCCACGCTGGCCGAGATCGCCACCGAGAAGTCCGGCATCGTCAAGGAGGGCGCCACGGTCGTCAGCGCCGAGCAGGACGTCGTCGTCGACGAGATCCTGCGCGAGCGGGCGGCGGAGGTCTCGGCGCACCTGCTGCGCGAGGGCGTGGAGCTCGAGGTCGCCGGCCGCCGGGCGGCCGTCGGCGGACAGCTCGTCGACCTGCGCACCCCCGCCGGCCTCTACACCGAGGTGCTGGTGCCCCTGCACGGCGCGTACCAGGCCCACAACGCGCTCCTCGCGCTCGCCGCGGTGGAGGCGTTGCTCGGCGGCCGTGCCCTGGACGGCGGGGTGGTCGAGACGGCGTTCGCCGACGTCGTCGTGCCGGGGCGCCTCGAGGTGGTGCGCTCCAGCCCGACCGTGCTGGTGGACGCGGCGCACAACCCGCACGGGGCGCAGGCCCTCGTCGACGCGCTCGACGAGGAGTTCGACCTCCCGCGCCTGGTCGGCGTCGTCGCCGTGATGGCGGACAAGGACGTCGAAGGGCTGCTCGCGACCCTGGAGCCGGCGCTCACCGAGCTCGTCCTCACGAAGAACTCGTCGGCCCGCTCGGCCGACCCCGAGGACCTGCTCGAGGTGGCCCAGGAGATCTTCGGCGAGGACCGGGTCCGCACGGCCGCGCGCCTCGACGAGGCGCTGCAGGTGGCGGCCGACCTCGCCGAGAGCGGCGACCAGGTGGGCGTCGGCACCGGGCGCGGCGTGCTCGTCACCGGCTCGGTCATCACGGTCGCGGACGCCCGGATCCTGCTCGGCCGCGGCTGACGCGCCCGTCCGGGACGTCGGGAGGGCGCACGCACGATCACCCGCCCGACATCCCGCGGGGGTGCTGCGTGGTGTGGCGCCCGGGTGTTGGATGGGGGCAGGCCGCCGCGCTGCAGGGCGGTGCCAGGCGAGGAGGCGCGACATGAAGAAGCTGCTCGACGACCCCGCGGACGCGGTGACCGACTCGCTCGCGGGATTCGGGCTCGCCCACGCCGACCTGGTCGAGGTGCACGACGAGCCCGTGTACGTGTCGCGGGCCGGCGGCCCCGTGCCGGGCAAGGTGGGGCTGGTCAGCGGCGGCGGCTCCGGGCACGAGCCGCTGCACGCCGGGTTCGTCGGCGACGGGATGCTCGACGCGGCGGTGCCGGGCGCGGTGTTCACGTCGCCCACGCCGGACCAGATCGTGCCGGCGGTCCTCGGCGCGGACTCGGGCGCCGGCGTCGTGGCGATCGTCAAGAACTACACGGGCGACGTGCTCAACTTCGAGACCGCCGTCGAGCTCGTCGAGGCCGAGGGCTCGCAGGTCACGACGATCCTCGTCAACGACGACGTCGCCGTCGAGGACTCCCTGTACACGGCCGGCCGCCGCGGCGTCGCCGGCACGGTCTGCGTGGAGAAGATCGCGGGCGCCGCCGCCGCTCGCGGCGACGACCTCGGCGCGGTCACCGAGGTCGCCGGACGGGTCGTGGCGAACGTGCGCACCATGGGCGTCGCGCTCACGGCGTGCACGGTGCCGCACGTCGGCAAGCCGTCGTTCGACCTGCCCGACGACGAGGTCGAGATCGGCATCGGCATCCACGGCGAGCCCGGCCGGCACCGCATCCCCTTCACGGGCGCCACCGGGATCACGCGCAGCCTGCTCGACCCGGTCGCCGACGACCTGCGCCTGACCGACGGCGACGACGTGCTCCTGTTCGTCAACGGGATGGGCGGCACGCCGCTGTCCGAGCTGTACGTCGTCTATGGTCGAGCGCGCGGGCTGCTCGAGGAGCGCGGTGTCACCGTCTCCCGGTCGCTCGTGGGCAACTACGTGACGTCGCTGGAGATGCAGGGCGCGTCGATCACGGTGCTGCGGCTGGACGACGAGCTGCGGGAGCTGTGGGACGCGCCGGTGCGCACGGCGGCGTTGCACTGGTGACGGGCGTCGCGGGGCGCCCCGAGGCGAGGAGGCGTGCGGTCATGGGGCTCGACGTGGCATGGGCGGAGCGTTGGGTGCGGCGCACCGCCGACGTCGTGGCGGGGTCGAAGGACGAGCTCACGGAGCTCGACCGGCAGATCGGGGACGGCGACCACGGGGAGAACCTGCACCGCGGGTTCCAGGCCGTGGTCGCGAAGCTGGACGAGCCCGGGGCCCCGGAGCGCACGGAGGTCGGCGACGTCCTCATGCTCGTGGCCACCACCCTCATGTCGAAGGTCGGCGGCGCCTCCGGCCCGCTGTACGGGACGGCGTTCCTGCGGGCGGCGAAGCGGTCGGCCCGCCCCAGCGTCGACGGGTCCGGCGTCGTCGTCCTGCTCGACGCCGCGCTCGAGGGCGTGACGTCGCGCGGCAAGGCGCAGGTGGGGGAGAAGACGATGGTCGACGCCCTCGCCCCCGCGGTCGAGGCGGCCACCGCCGCCGCGGACGCCGGCCAGGAGCCGGTCGAGGTGCTGCGGGCGGCCGCCGACGCGGCCGACGCCGGCGCGACGGGCACGATCCCGCTCGTGGCGACCAAGGGCCGGGCGTCCTACCTGGGGGAGCGGAGCGCCGGCCACGAGGACCCGGGCGCGCGCTCGACGGCGCTGGTGCTGCGCGCGGCGCTCGACGCGGCGCTCGGCGCCACGCCCGACGCCACGCCCGACGCCACGCCGGGTGCCGTGGCGGGCGAGGCGGAGGCGGTCGGGGAGTGACCGTCGGGCTGCTGCTCGTCTCCCACTCGGCGCGCCTCGCCGACGGGACGGTCGAGCTGGCCCGCGAGATGGCGCCGGACGTCGTCCTGGAGAGCGGGGCGGGCGACGGCGCCGGCGGCCTGGGCACGTCGTTGGAGGTCGTGCAGGACGCCCTCGGGCGCGCGCTGCCGCGCGTCGACGGCGTCGTCGTGCTGGCCGACCTGGGCTCCGCCGTGCTGACCGTCGAGACGGCGCTCGAGCTCGACGAGGACCTGGTCGGCCGGGTGCGCCTCGCCGACGCGCCGTTCGTCGAGGGCGCGGTCGCCGCGGCGGTGGCGGCGCAGCAGGGCGCCGGGCTGGACGCGGTGCTGGCCGCCGCCGAGGGCGCGGGGGCGCCCGCTGCCCCTGCACCTGCACCTGCCCAGGCTCCCGCCGATCCGTCGCTCGAGCCGGTCGAGACCACCGCGACGG
>JADHZE010000176.1 GCA_026934365.1 Isoptericola sp. QY 916
GGACGGCCGCCCACGTCGCCGGCCTGGCCGGCGCTCACGGGCCTCCCGCACGCGCTCGGCCCCGGCGGTTCCTGACCGGCCGCGCGTCGGCGGGGCCGGCCTACCGGTCGTAGAGGGCGTCGACCTCCACCTCGACCAGCCAGCCGTCCACCGGCAGGTTCTCGATCTCCAGCGCGAACCGGGAGGGCCGTGCCGCGTTGACGACCATGGGCTCGCCGGAGGCCGACCCGAGCTGGACGTCGAGCGTCTCTCCGGTGGCGAGGTTCGTGTTGGCGAAGAACTGCCGGTACGCCCGGTTCCAGCCGGCGAAGTCCATGGCCTCCTCGCCGTCCGGGTTCTGCAGGAAGACACGCATGGAGACGACGTCGTCGTAGGACAGGCCCGCGCGCTCGAGGTTCTCCCCGATCCGCATCAGCGCGTTGATCCCCTGCGCCTCGGTGAGCGTCACACCCTCGGGCAGCTCGCCGCCGGGGAAGACGTCGGTCGGGACGTAGCGCTCCTCGGCGGACACGCCCGGGGCGCGGTTCAGGGCGGACGGCCCCAGCCCCGACGACTTGTACCAGGCCACGTTCTTGCCGAGGGCCACGCCGTCGGCGATGGACGGGGTGTCACCGGTGACGAAGGAGTGCGCCTCGGTCGGCCGCGGCTCGAAGAGCCGGCCTCCCGCGACGGCGGTGGCGGGCACGGCGACGGCGGTCGTGACGACGACGGCGAGGGCGACCTTGGTGGTGTTCTTCATGGGGGGAACGTAGGGGCGCACCGTTTCCGCCGGATGACCGGCGCAGGTCGAACGCGAGTCGCTGACCTGCGGCGACGTCGTCGAAACGCAGCCGTTACCCCAGGCGACGACGCCGTAACCCCGCCGACCCCGGGCCGTGACGCGGCTCTCCTACCGTCGGCCGCGGTGCTGACGGCGGCGCCCGGCATCCAGGGCCGCCGCGACCGTCCGTCAGACCTTTCGACACGAGAGGTAGTGCCACATGGTCACTGACACGATCACCGACGGGGCCACCGACGGACGCCGGTCCGGCGTCTCCCGCCGCGGCTTCCTCCAGGCCGTCGGCGTCGGCTCCAGCGCCGGCGTCATGTTCGCCACGATGGGGGCGATGGGGCTCGCCCCGTCCGCGGCCGCCCAGCCCACGGCCGCGGCCTGGACGCCGCCCCGGGGCAGCGACTTCTCGCTCACCGGCCGCTCGGCGAAGAAGGTGGTGGTCGTCGGCGCCGGCCCGGCCGGGCTCGCCTCGGCGTACGAGCTGCAGAAGGCCGGCTACCGCGTCACGGTGCTCGAGGCGCGCCACCGGCCGGGCGGCCGCACCCTGACGATCCGCGGCGGGGACTCCGAGACGGACGTCGACGGCGTCACGCAGACGGCGCGCTTCGACGACGGCGTCTACATGAACGCCGGCGCCGGCCGCATCGCGCAGTGGATGGTCACCATGGACTACCTGCGCGAGCTCGGCGTGCCGTACGAGGTGTTCACCAACGCGAACGCCGACGCCTACCTCTACAACGAGAAGACCGGGGCCACCCCGGGCCACCCCGTGCGTTACCGCACCGCCAAGGCCGACGTCTTCGGCTACACCTCGGAGCTGCTGAGCTATGCCACCGACCAGGGCGCCCTGGACCAGCGGCTCACCGCCGAGGACAAGGAGAACCTGCGCTCCTTCCTGCGCAGCTGGGGCTCGCTGAAGGCCGACGGCACGTACGCGGGCGGCGACAACCGCGGGTTCACGACCTATCCCTCCGCATGGAACGAGCACGGCACCCCGCTGCCCGGCCCCGGCACGGTCTCGGAGGTGCTCGCCTCGAAGGTGGGGCAGTACTTCCCGTTCGAGATCAACTGGGAGCAGTCGATGCTCATGTTCCAGCCGAAGGGCGGCATGGACACGACCTACCAGTACTTCGTGCGGGCGATCGGCAAGCAGAACGTGCACTTCGGCTCCCCCGTCACCGGCGTGGAGAACACGAGCGACGGCGTGCGGGTCACCTACACGCCCGGCCACGGCCGCCCCCGGCAGATCGAGGCCGACTTCGCGATCGTCGCCGCGCCGGCCGGCGTCATGCGCCGCTGGGACACGAACTGGGGAACCGGGATCGACGCCGCGCTGGGCGAGTTCGCCACCGGCTCGCCCGCGGGCAAGATCGGCCTGCAGTACCGCTCGCGGTGGTGGGAGGACGACCACCGCATCTTCGGCGGCATCACCGAGACGGACATGGACCTGGCGCACGTCTGGTACCCGTCGTACGGGTACGGGGAGCGCAAGGGGCTCGTCGTGGGCTACTACAACACCGGGGCCAACGCCCGCACCTACGCGGACCTCACGCCCCGGCAGCGCGAGCGGCGCGCCGTCGAGCAGGGCGTGAAGATCCACGGCGAGAAGTACCGGACCGAGCTGGAGTCGTCGTTCTCCATCGCCTGGCACAAGGTGCCGTACATCGAGGGGGCGTGGGCCTACCCGAACACGGAGTCGTCGGGCTTCAAGCAGCTGCAGCAGGGCGCGGGCCGCGTCTACTTCGCTGGCGACTGGATGTCCGAGGTCTCCGCCTGGCAGCACGGCGCGTTCTGGTCCGCCCGGTACGCCGTCCAGGCCCTGCACGCCCGGGTCATGGCGAGCTGACGGCGGGACGACGGAGGCCCGGCGCCCCCGCGGGGGTGCCGGGCCTCGTCGCGGCCGTCGTGCGGGTCGGCTCAGAACCCGGCGTAGTTCGGCGCCTCGACCGTCATCTGCACGTCGTGCGGGTGGCTCTCCTTGAGGGAGGCGGACGTGATGCGCACGAACCGGCCCTTGGCCTGCAGCTCGGGGATGGTGGTGGCCCCGACGTAGAACATCGACTGGTGCAGCCCGCCGACGAGCTGGTGCGCGACCGTGTTCAGCGTGCCCTTGTACGGCACCTGCCCCTCGATGCCCTCCGGCACGATCATGTCGTCGCTGGTGACCTCTGCCTGGAAGTAGCGGTCCTTCGAGTAGGACTTCTTGCCGCGCGACGACATCGCACCCATCGACCCCATGCCGCGGTACGCCTTGTACTGCTTGCCGTTGACGAGGATCGTCTCACCCGGCGCCTCCTCGGTGCCGGCCAGCATCGAGCCGAGCATGACCGCCTCCGCGCCGGCCACGATCGCCTTGCCGATCTCGCCCGAGTGGCGCATGCCGCCGTCGGCGATGACGGGGATCCCGGCCGCGCGCGCGGCCAGCGACGCCTCGTACACGGCCGTGATCTGCGGGACCCCGACGCCGGTGACGATGCGGGTGGTGCAGATCGAGCCCGGGCCCACGCCCACCTTGATGCCGTCGGCGCCCGCGTCGACGAAGGACTGCGCGCCCTCCTTCGTCGCGACGTTGCCGCCGATCACCTGCACGTGGCGGGTCGCGGGGTCCGTCTTGAGCTTGCGGACCATGTCGACGAGCATCCGGACGTTGCCGTGCGCGGTGTCCGCGACGAGCACGTCCACGCCGGCGTCGACCAGCGTCGTCGCGCGCTCCCAGGCGTCGCCGAAGTAGCCGATCGCCGCGCCGACGAGCAGGCGGCCCTGGCCGTCCTTCGACGCGTTCGGGAACTGCTCGGACTTCACGAAGTCCTTGACGGTGATGAGGCCCGCGAGGCGGCCCTCGTCGTCGACCAGCGGCAGGCGCTCCAGCTTGTGCTTGCGCAGCAGCAGCGTGGCGTCCTCGCGCGAGATGCCGGCCTGCCCGGTGATGAGCGGGGCGGGCGTCATGACCTCGGAGACCTTGGTCGTGGCCCACTCGGCGACCGGGGTGAAGCGCAGGTCGCGGTTGGTGACGATGCCGGTGAGGTGGCCGCCCGCGTCGACCACGGGGAAGCCGGAGATGCGGTACTCCCCCGCCCGCTTGTCGAGCTCCTCGAGGGTGGCGTCCGGCCCGATCGTCACCGGGTTGGAGATGATGCCGGTCTGTGTCCGCTTGACCAGGTCCACCTGGTACGCCTGGTCCTCGATCGACAGGTTGCGGTGCAGCACGCCGATGCCGCCCTGGCGGGCCATCGCGATCGCCATGCGCGACTCGGTGACGGTGTCCATCGCGGCCGAGACGAGCGGCACGCGCAGGGAGATCTCGCGGGTGAGGCGCGAGGTGGTGTCGATGTCCGACGGGGCGAGGTCGGAGTACCCCGGCAGCAGCAGGACGTCGTCGTAGGTGAGGCCGAGGAATCCGAACGGGTCGTGCGCGGGCGAGGTCGAGTCCGTCATGACAGGAGTCTACGTTCTGGGCGGACGCCTTATTCCGGCCCGCCTGCCCTCCAACGCCCGGTCGTGGCGGACCTCACGTCACGGGATCACGTCACGGGATCACGTCACGGGTCACGTCACCACGGCGAGCGCCTCGTGCAGCATCGCGGTGAACGACCGCACCCGCTGCACGGTCGGCGCCAGCGGGAGCTCGCTCGCGGCGTCGTCCCGCCGCAGGCTGACGATGACCGGCAGCTCGGCGAAGCCTTCGTGCACCGCGTGGATGAGGTCCAGGTCCGGACGCCGCTGCGCCGTCGCGAGGACGAGCGCCGCCGGCCGCACCATGGTGACCAGCTCGAGCGAGCGGTGGGTGCTGGCGGGGCCGGTGACGATCCGCGCGGTCGCGCCCTTGGCGGTCAGCGCGGCGGCGAGGGCGTGCGCGGACAGCGGCACCACCTCGTCGGGGGCGGCGAAGATGAGCACGATCTTGCGCATGCGGCTCGGGTGGTTGGCCGGCGGGGCCCCGCCGGCGACCATGGCCCGCTCGAACGCCTCCGTGAACTCGCGCAGCGCGCGCAGGGCCGCGGTCGCGAGCACCACCTCGGGGACGGCGCCCGGGCCGGCGAGCACCGTCCGCTGGGCCACACGCTGCCAGGCCGGCTCGGCGATCTCGGTCCACCAGACGGCGGGGTCGCCCTGGGCCGGGATGGCGAGCAGGTCGTCGCACCCGGCCTGGTCGTACGCGAGGGCGGCGTCCACCACGGCCGACACCCGGCCGGAAGCGCTCCCACCGGTCACGTGCCCGGGAGCCGACGAGGCCCCTTCCCCGCCCCCGGGCAGGGCACGGAGGTGGGCTCGCCCGCGCGGCGCCTCGCCGTCGGCGGCGGGCGCGGGTCGCGCCGGGTCGGGCTCCGCGTCGCCGGCGTCCGGCTCGCCGCCCGCGGCCTCCTCGGTCGCCTCCTCGAGCTCCTCGACGCCCGCCTCGAGCGCGGCCTTCGCGGCGTCGACCGGCGCGACGCCCTCGAGCGTGAGCCGGCGCATGACGAGCAGGCGCGCCACGTCCTCGGGCGTGTAGCGACGGTGCGATCCCGCGGTGCGGGCGGACGGGCCGAGTCCGTAGCGACGGTCCCACGTGCGCAGGGTCGCCGGAGCGACTCCGAGGCGCCTGGCGACCGCCGCGACGGCGAGGCCCGCGCTCGACGCGCGAGACCCGCCCCCGTGAGGAGCGGGTCGGGATGAGGTCATGGCGTCGATTCTGCCGAGAGGACCGGAGGGTCGCCACTGCTCCCCCGGGCGCGCCGCCGTAATGGTCGACGTCGCAGGTCAAAGCCGTTCAGAAGCCCGGCGAACCCCTTCAGCCCCGGCCATGAAGTTGAACACTGAATCATCGAATCCGGTCACGAAATCGGACCTTGAACAACTTCTGCACAACTTGTAGGTTGTTCGCCATGACGGAGATCTCGAGGCTTCCCGGTCCGGTGATGGAGCTGTGGGAGTGGCAGTACCAGGGCTCCTGCCGTGACGCGGACGACACGTTGTTCTTCCACCCCGAGGGCGAGCGCGGCTCCACGCGCCGGCGTCGGGCCGAGGCGGCCAAGGCGATCTGCCGCGCGTGCCCCGTGATGATGCAGTGCCGGGAGCAGTCGCTCCGGGTCCGGGAGCCCTACGGGGTCTGGGGCGGCCTCAGCGAGGACGAGCGCTCCGCGATCCTCGCCGGCGGCGCCCGCAAGACCGGCTGACAGCACGAAGGCCCCGCACCGACGACGGTGCGAGGCCTTCTGCGTGCTGGTGTCGTCAGGCGACGACGACCGCGAGGATGTCGCGGGCGGAGAGGACGAGGTAGTCCTCACCGGCGTACTTGACCTCGGTGCCGCCGTACTTGCTGTAGATGACCTTGTCACCGACCTTGACGTCGACCGGGACGCGGTTGCCCTTGTCGTCGAAACGACCCTCGCCCACGGCCAGGACCTCGCCCTCCTGGGGCTTCTCCTTGGCGGTGTCCGGGATGACCAGGCCGGAAGCGGTCGTGGTCTCGGCCTCGATGGCCTTGACGACGATCCGGTCCTCGAGCGGCTTGATGGGGACCGACACGTCGGACCTCCTTGATTCGCGATGCGTGGATGGACTAGCTGATTGACCAGGTCGCGTCCGAGGGCTGGCCGTCGTCGCGGGTGCCGGTACAGCCTTGCGGTCGCTGACGACAAATCTAGGCAGGCGTTAGCACTCTGACAAGTCGAGTGCCAGAGGTCGGCGGGTCGTTCGCCCAGGGCGTCACCCGCACGCCTGAGACGATGGCCCGATGGACGCCGCCTCCGTGAGCAAGCTGCTGAGCCCGGACGGGTGGGCGCTGCTCAACTCGCTCCCCCCGTACGACGAGAAGCAGGCCATGGCCCTGGCCACCCGGCTTCGGGCTGACGGGGTCGACGCCGACCTCGCGGCGGCCGCCCTCACCCAGTCGCGGCTGCGGGCCAAGGCACGCGCCAAGCTCGGCGACTTCGCCGAGGGGATGCTCTTCACGCCCGACGGCGTGGAGCAGGCCACCCGCCTCGTGGTCGCCGCGCTGCACGCCCGCCGGTACCTCGCCGCCGGCGTCACCAAGGTCGCGGACCTCACGAGCGGGATCGGCGCGGACGCGCTCGCGTTCGCGGGGGTCGGGCTGCGCGTCCTGGCGACCGACGTCGACGAGATCACGGCAGCCCTGGCCACCGTCAACCTGCGCCACTTCCCCGAGGCCGAGGTGCGGCACGCCGACGGGCTCGCGCTCGACCTCGCCGCCGAGGGGGTCGACGGCGTCTACGCGGACCCGGCGCGACGCACCCGCGGCGGGCGGCGCGTCTTCGACCCGACCGCGTACGCTCCCCCGCTCGACGCCGTGTGGGACCTGCGCACCCAGGTCCCCGCGCTCGGCATCAAGGTCGGGCCGGGCATCCCGCACCAGGGTCTCCCCGACGACGCGGAGACGCAGTGGGTCTCCGTGGACGGCGACGTCGTCGAGGCGGGGCTCTGGTTCGGGCCGCTCGCCCCCGCGGGGCCCGGCCGGTCCGCGCTCGTGCTCGCGACGTCGGGCGGGGTGACGACGTCGCGCACCCTGCGCACGGACCTGCACGACGACGCGGGCGGCGCCGACCTCGTGCCCGACGTCGGTCCCGTCGGCGCCTACCTGTACGAGCCGGACGGCGCGGTCATCCGCGCCGGGCTCGTGGCGCACGCCGCGGCCGAGCTGGGCGGGCGCCTGCTGGACCGCACCATCGCCTATGTCACGACCGACCAGCCCGCCGGGCCCCCGGCCGAGGGAGCGGCACCGCTGGCCACCGGCTACCGCGTGCTCGACGTCATGCCGTTCAACCTCAAGCGGCTCAAGGCCTACCTGCGCGAGCGCGGCGTCGGGCGGCTCACCATCAAGAAGCGCGGCACCGCCGTCACGCCCGAACAGCTGCGCGCCCAGCTCTCGCCGAAGGGCGACGCCGAGGCGACCCTCGTGCTCACGCGGGTCGGCGGCGCGCAGCACGTGCTCGTCGTCGAGCCGCTGCGCTGATCCCGCGCCGGGCGCGCGCGAGGAGGCGTCCCGCCGCGACCCGGCCGGACCGGCGCGCGGCCTGCCGTCCCCCCGTGGAAGCATGGCCCGCATGGTGCTGGAATTCGCCGCCTCCGAGCGGTCGAGCGTCGGGCTCGAGTGGGAGCTCGCGCTGGTCGACGCCGACTCGGGCAACCTGCGGCAGGTGGCGCCCGCCGTCATCGAGGCGGTGGCCGACGACGTGCGGCACCGCTACGTGAAGCCCGAGTTCCTGCGGAACACGGTCGAGGTGATCAGCGGCGTGCGGCGCACCGTGCCCGAGGCGATCGCCGACCTCGAGCGCGGCATCGCCGCCATCCACGACGCCACCGGCCCCATGCGCGTGGACCTCATGGGCGCGGGCACGCACCCGTTCGCGCACTGGTCGCAGCAGAAGGTCACCGACAAGAAGCGGTACGCCACCGTCGTCGACCGGGCGCAGGTCGTGGGCCGCCAGCAGATCGTCTACGGCGTGCACGCGCACGTGGGCATCGAGGACCGCGCCAAGGTGCTGCCGATCGTCAACTCGCTGCTGGTGTACCTGCCGTACCTGCAGGTGCTGTCCGCCTCGTCGCCGTTCTTCGGCGGCGACGACACCGGCTACGCCTCGATGCGGACCATGATCTTCCAGCAGCTGCCCACCGCAGGGCTGCCCTACCAGTTCGGGGCCTGGTCCGAGCTGGAGCGGTACGTCGCGGACATGCTGCACACCGGCGTCATCGACGACTTCACGGAGGTGCGGTGGGACGTGCGCCCCGCGCCGCACTTCGGCACGGTCGAGATGCGGATCTGCGACGGCACGTCGAACACGTTCGAGCTCGCCGCCCTCGGCGCACTCGTGCACTGCCTGGTGGAGCACCTGTCGACCCTGCTCGACGAGGGCCGCCCCCTGCCCACGATGCCGGCGTGGTTCGTGCACGAGAACAAGTGGCGCGCTGCCCGCTACGGCACCGAGGCGATCATCATCCTCGACGACGCCGGCGAGGAGGAGCTCGTCACCGACGCGCTGCCCCGCCTGCTCACGACGCTCGAGCCCGTCGCCGAGCGGCTGGGCTGCGCCGCCGAGCTCGACGGCGTGCGCGAGATCGTGCGCCGTGGTGCGTCGTACCAGCGGCAGCGGGAGGTGGCCCGCGCGCACGGCGGCGGCCCCGCGGCGCTCGAGGCCGTGGTCGCGTCGCT
>JADHZE010000177.1 GCA_026934365.1 Isoptericola sp. QY 916
GGGCTGCGCGCCGTCGACCCCGACCTCGCCGTCGCGTCCCTGGCCGTGGGGGCGAGCCCGCTCACCGAGCGCGAGCGGCACGTGCTGGCGCTCGCGGCCGACGGCGGCACGGTCGCGCAGGTGGCGGCGGAGGCGTTCCTCTCCGAGGGCACCGTGCGCAACTACCTGTCGGCGGCGATGGGCAAGACCGGCGCGCGGACGCGGGCCGAGGCCGTACGGATCGCGCAGGACAACGGCTGGCTCTGACCACCCCTGCGGGGCCGGCCCTGAGGGGGGTGACGAACCTGACCGCGGGGGCGCGGCGGTGGTTTGCGACAATGGGGGACGTGACTTCCACCCTCGATCCCGTCAGCACGCCCGCGTCCGGCGACCTCGGCACGGGCGAGCCCGCCGCCGAGCGCGTCCTGCCGCCGCTGCAGATCGGGCCGATCACCGTGGACACCCCGGTGGTGCTGGCCCCGATGGCCGGCGTCACCAACCGCGCGTTCCGCACCCTGTGCCGCGAGGCCGGCGCGTCGCAGGGCTACGACCCCGGGCTCTACGTGGCGGAGATGGTGACCAGCCGCGCCCTCGTGGAGCGGAACGTCGAGTCGCTGCGGATCGTGACCTTCGGCGACGACGAGACGCCTCGCTCCGCCCAGGTCTACGGCGTCGACCCGGCCACCGTCGGCGCCGCGGTGCGGATCATCGCCGGCGAGGACCGGGCCGACCACGTCGACCTCAACTTCGGCTGCCCCGTGCCCAAGGTGACGCGCAAGGGCGGCGGCTCGGCGCTCCCGTGGAAGCGGCAGCTCTTCACCGACATCGTGCGGGCGGCGGTCGAGGCGGCGGAGCCGCACGGCGTCCCGGTCACCGTGAAGATGCGCAAGGGCATCGACGACGACCACCTCACGTACCTCGAGGCCGGTCGCATCGCGGAGTCGCTCGGCGTCGCCGCGGTGGCCCTGCACGCGCGCACCGCCGCCGAGTACTACTCGGGCACCGCCGACTGGACCGCGATCGCGCGGCTCAAGGAGGAGGTGCGCAGCGTCCCCGTGCTCGGCAACGGCGACATCTGGTCCGCCGAGGACGCGCTGCGCATGGTCCGCGAGACCGGGGCCGACGGCGTCGTCGTCGGGCGCGGCTGCCAGGGCCGGCCGTGGCTCTTCGCCGACCTCGCCGCCGCGTTCCACGGCACGACGACGCGGGTGCGCCCCGGCCTGCGCGAGGTCGCCGACACGATCTACCGCCACGGCGAGCTGATGATCGACTACTTCGACGGCGACGAGGGCAAGGGGATGCGCGACCTGCGCAAGCACATGGCCTGGTATCTCAAGGGCTACGTCGTCGGGGGAGAGGCGCGGCACGCGCTCGCGATGGTCTCCACGCTGGCCGAGCTGCGCGAGCGCCTCGACGCCCTCGACCTCGAGCAGGGCTACCCGGGCGAGGACGCCGAGGGTCCACGCGGCCGCGCCGGCTCGCCGAAGCAGCCGCACCTGCCGTACGGCTGGCTCGACTCCCGCGAGCTCGACGCCGAGTTCGAGGCCAAGCTGCGCGAGGCCGAGCTGAGCGTCAGCGGCGGCTGACCTCTCTATCTCGCGGATCTGGGCTCTCTATCTCGCGGTCAGGCGCGGAGCCAGACGGTGGTGTCGGCGGGGACGCGCGTCTGCGGGTCGGCGGAGCGGTCGGTCATGACCGGGCCGGAGGCGAGCAGCACCTCGGCGCCGCGGGGCAGGAGCACCGGCTCGGCGCCGAGGTTCGCCAGCACGACGACGTCCTGGTTGCGCAGCGCGACGACGTGCGTCGAGTCGGCCCAGGCGTCCAGCCACGCGAGCGCGCCCTGGCCCAGGCCCTCGGCCTTGCGCAGCGCGAGCGCGGCGCGGTACGTCTCGAATGTCGAGCCCGCGACGCCGTACTGCGCGTCGGCGGCGTAGCGCGCGAACGACGCGGGCTGCGGCAGCCACGGCTCGCCGGCGGGCCCGAAGCCGTAGCCGGGGGCGTCGGCCGCCCACGGCAGCGGCACGCGGCAGCCGTCGCGGCCGGCCTCGGCGCCGCCCGTGCGGAAGTGGCCGGGGTCCTGACGGACCTCGTTCGGCAGGGAGGTGTGCTCGGGCAGGCCGAGCTCCTCGCCCTGGAAGAGGTAGGCGGACCCGGGCAGGCCGAGCATGAGCAGGCTGGCGGCGCGGGCGCGGCGCAGGCCGAGCTCCTCGTCGGGCTGCGGGTCGGTGGCGAAGACGCCGTTGACCTTGAGCGACGGGTCGGCGGAGCCGAGCCGCGACGGGTGCCGCACGACGTCGTGGTTGGACAGCACCCAGGTGGTGGGCGCGCCGACCTCGTCGTTCGCGCGGTACGACGCCTCGACGACGGTGCGCAGTGCGGCGGCGTCCCAGCCGGTGGTGAGGAACGAGAAGTTGAACGCCTGGTGCATCTCGTCCGGGCGCACGTAGCGGGCGAGGCGGCTGAGCGGCTCCACCCACGCCTCGGCCACGAGGCAGCGGTCGCCGTCGTACTCGGCGAGCACCCGGTGCCAGGCGCGGTAGATCTCGTGCACGCCGTCCTGGTCGAACATCGGGCCCTGGTTGCCGGCGCCCGTGGAGCCGTCCTCGGGGGCGCCGGGATCGGTCACGGCCGCGTCGTCGTCGGCGGCGTCGTCGGCCGAGCCTGCGACCATCTCCACGTGGCCGTCCCAGTCGGGCAGGCCGTCGGCCTTGATCATGCCGTGCGCGACGTCGACGCGGAACCCGTCCACGCCCCGGTCGAGCCAGAAGCGCAGCACGTCCTCGAACTCGGAGCGCACCTCGGGGTTGGTCCAGTCGAGGTCGGGCTGCGTCGAGTCGAACAGGTGCAGGTACCACTGCCCGGGCGCGCCGTCGGGCCCGGTGACGCGCGTCCAGGCGGGGCCGCCGAAGATCGACTGCCAGTTGTTCGGCTCCTGCGAGCCGTCGGCGCCGCGGCCGTCGCGGAACATGTACCGCGCGCGCTCGGGGGAGCCGGGGGCGGCGGTCAGCGCCTCCTGGAACCAGGCGT
The DNA here is from genome assembly GCA_026934365.1 of Isoptericola sp. QY 916. GTDB lineage: Bacteria > Actinomycetota > Actinomycetes > Actinomycetales > Cellulomonadaceae > Isoptericola > Isoptericola nanjingensis. Next base: position 3,007 of record JADHZE010000177.1, read on the forward strand.
GCTGGTCGGAGGTGTGGTTCGGCACGAGGTCGACGATCACGCGGATGCCGCGGGCGTGGGCGCCGGCGAGCAGGTCGTCGAAGTCGGCGAGGGTGCCGAACAGGGGGTCGACGTCGCGGTAGTCGGCGACGTCGTAGCCCGCGTCGTTCTGCGGGGAGCGGTAGAACGGGGACAGCCAGACGGCGTCGACGCCGAGCGTCTCGAGGTGGTCCAGCCGCGCCGTCACGCCGGGGATGTCGCCGATGCCGTCGCCGTTCGCGTCGGCGAACGAGCGCGGGTAGACCTGGTAGATCACGGCGTCGCGCCACCACTGCCGCGCGTCGCCGCTCCCGGCGTGGACGACGGCGCCGGTGCGGAGCAGGCCGCCCGTGTCGTCACCCGTGTCGTCGGTCGCCGTCGGGACGGGTGCGGGCTGGGTGGAGGTCATCGCTGGCTTCCTCACCTGATCGGGGTCGGGGTCGGCACGGTCGGTCGATCCGTGTCAGACCGTCGAGTGTAAACGTTGCTGCAAGAGTTGCAGCAACGACCCCGAAAATGCGACCCCTCAGCCCTTCGGCGCGGCCCCCGTGGAGCCCCGCACGACCAGCTCCGGCGCGAACAGCAGCTCGGTGCGGGTGGCCCGCTCGCCCTGGATCTCGGTGAGGAGCGCGCTCACGGTGGCCCTCGCCATGGCCTCGACGGGCTGCCGGACGGTGGTCAGCGGCGGCTCGGTGAACGCGATGAGCGGCGCGTCGTCGTACCCGACGACCGAGACGTCGTCGGGCACCGACAGCCCGCGCGACCGCGCGGCGCGCACGGCGCCGAGCGCCATGAGGTCGGAGGCGCAGACGACGGCCGTGTGCCCGGCGTCGAGGAGCTCGGCGGCCGCGGCCTGCCCGCCCTCGAGCGTGTACAGGCTGGAACGCACGTGCTCCCGGGCTGCGGCCTCGTCGTCGGCCAGGCCGTGCCGCACGAGCGCGGCGAGGAACGCGGCGAGCTTGCGCCGCGAGGGGACGTACCGCTCGGGGCCGATCGCGAGGCCGATCGTGCGGTGGCCCAGGGTGACCAGGTGCTGCACCGCGACGTCCACGCTCGCGGCGTCGTCGGGCGAGACGAACGGCGCGTCGATCCCCGGCGCGTAGCCGTTGACCAGCACGATCGGCACGCCCTGGCTGCGCAGCATCGAGTAGCGGGTGTGGTCCGCGCGGGTGTCCGCGTGCAGACCGGAGACGAAGACGATGCCGTCGACGGAGTGGTCCACCAGGGTGCTGACGTACTCGTCCTCGGTGGTGCCGCCCGGCGCCTGCGTGCACAGCAGCGGCGTGTAACCGCGCTGCGCGAGGATCGACTCGATCGCCTGCGCGAAGGCCGGGAAGACCGGGTTGGTGAGCTCGGGGACGATGAGGCCGACGAGGCCCGCGGAACGGCCGCGCAGCACCGAGGGGCGCTCGTACCCGAGGACGTCGAGCGCGGCGAGCACGGCCTGCCGGGTGGAGCTGGCCACGCCCGGCTTGCCGTTGAGCACGCGGGACACGGTGGCCGTCGACACGCCTGCCTGCTCCGCCAGGTCGCTCAGTCGGGTTCGCACCCGAGGAATCGTAGGGGACACGGGACCTCCTCGTCCTGGGGTGGGACGCCGGCGGGTCGGCCGCCGGTCGCCTGCGCGTCGCCTCCTTGTTGCCGCGCGTTGCTGAAAAGTTATCGCAAGATCTTGCATACCGCTGCAACGATCCGTACGTTGTGGGCATCAAGGGCCCCGCGACGAGCGCGTCGCGTGGGCCGTCCACCGATGACAGCTGGGAGTAACCACGATGCGAAGGAGCATCCTTCTCGCCTCGGCCCTGGCCACCACCCTGGCCCTGACGGCGTGCGGCAGCGGCGAGCCGAGCGGCGACTCGAGCGCGGACGCGGACGCGAGCGCCAAGCCCTCGGCCTTGGGCTCGCTGACGGTCTGGGTCGACGAGACACGCGAGGCCGCGGTGACGACGGCCGCCGAGGCGTACGAGGCGGAGTCCGGCGTCGACGTCGAGATCGTCCAGAAGAACTTCGAGGACATCCGCGCCGACTTCCTCGCGCAGGTCCCCACGGGCGAGGGCCCCGACATCACCGTCGGCGCCCACGACTGGCTCGGCGAGTTCACCGCGAACGGCGTCGTCGCGCCGATCGAGCTCGGCGACAAGGCGGGCGACTTCATCCCGGTGTCGGTGCAGGCGTTCACGCAGGACGGCCAGGTCTACGGCCTGCCGTACGCGATCGAGAACATCGCGCTCATCCGCAACACGGAGCTCGCGCCCGAGGCGCCGAAGACCTACGACGACATGGTCGCCGCGGGGAAGAAGGCCGGCACCAAGTTCCCGTTCCTCATCCAGTCGGACGGCGACAAGGGCGACCCCTACACGTACTACCCGTTCCAGACGTCGTTCGGTGCGCCGGTCTTCGAGCAGAACGACGACGGCTCGTACCGGCCGGAGCTCGCCCTCGGCGGCGAGAACGGCGAGGCGTTCGCCACGTGGCTCGGCGAGCAGGGCGACGAGGGCAACCTCAGCATCGACATCTCGTACGACATCGCGGTCGAGGCGTTCGCCAAGGGCCAGTCGCCGTTCGTCATCGGCGGTCCGTGGATGCTCGAGCAGTTCAAGGACCTCGACCTCGCCGTCGACCCGATCCCGGCGCCGGGCGACCAGCCCGCGCAGCCGTTCGTCGGCGTCCAGGGCTTCTACGTGAGCGCGCAGAGCAAGAACGCCCTGCTCGCGAACGACTTCCTCGTCAACTACATGTCGACGCCGGAGGCGCAGACGGCGCTGTTCGAGGCCGGCGGTCGCCCGCCGGCGCTGGTCGAGGCCGCTGACGCGGCGTCCGAGGACCCGCTGGTCGCGGGCTTCCGCGAGGTCGGCGCCTCCGCCGTGCCGATGCCGTCCATCCCGGAGATGGGCTCGGTCTGGTCCTTCTGGGGCGTCACCGAGGCGAGCATCATCTCGGGCAAGGCCGACGACCCGGTCAAGGCCTGGAACAAGATGGTCTCCGACATCGAGGGTGCGCTCGGCTGATGTCGCGTGCCCGCTACAAGGGCGCCGAGGCCGGCTCCGGGACGTTCTCCGGAGCCGGCTTCGCCGTCAAGCTCGTGCTCATCGCGCTCGTGGACGCGCTCGGCGTCTTCGGCGTCCTCGCCGCGTGGCGTGCCGGGTCGTGGGGGATCCTCGCGGCCATGGTGGCGCTGCTCGTCGCCGCGAACTGGGTGTACTTCACCAAGCGCGCGCTGCCGCTGAAGTACATCCTGCCGGGGCTGGCGTTCCTGCTCGTCTACCAGGTGTACGTCGTCGGCTACACCGGCTACGTGGCGTTCACCAACTACGGCGACGGCCACAACTCCACCAAGGAGCAGGCGGTCGACGCCCTCCTGGTGCAGAACGAGCGTCGCGTCGAGGGCTCGCCCGCCCTGCCGCTGACGGTCGTCGAGGACGGGGACGGCGAGCTCGGCTTCGCCGTCGTCGAGGACGGCGCCGCGGAGGTCGGCACCGCCGAGGAGCCGCTCGTGGCCGCTCCCGACGCGACGATCGACGCCGGCGCGGTGACCGAGGTGCCGGGCTGGACGGTGCTCGACCGCGCGACCGTGCTGCAACGGCAGGACGAGGTCACCACGCTGCGGGTGCCGGTGTCCGACGACGCCGCCGACGGCTCGGTGCGCACCCAGGACGCCCGGACGGGCTACGTCTTCCAGCCGGTGCTGGAGTACGACGAGGCCGCCGACACGATGACCGACACGTCGACCGGCGTGGTGTACACGCCGAACGACGACGGGCAGTTCGAGTCCGCCGACGGCGAGACGCTGCCCGTCGGCTGGCGGGTCACGGTGGGCTTCGAGAACTTCGCGACGGCGTTCGGCGACGAGCGGTACGCGGGCCCCTTCGTCAAGATCCTGCTGTGGACGTTCGCGTTCGCGGTGCTGTCCGTGGTGACGACGTTCGCGCTGGGCATGTTCCTCGCGATGGTCTTCAACGACCCGCGCCTGCGGGGGCGCAAGGTCTACCGGACCCTGATGATCCTGCCGTACGCGATGCCGGGGTTCCTCGCGGCCCTGCTGTGGTCCGGCATGCTCAACAAGAGCTTCGGCGTGATCAACCAGGTGCTGCTCGGCGGGGCCGCGATCCCGTGGCTCACGGACCCGTGGCTGGCGAAGCTGTCGGTGCTCGGGGTCAACCTCTGGCTCGGCTTCCCGTACATGTTCCTCATCTGCACGGGGGCGCTGCAGTCGCTGCCGGGCGACGTGTACGAGGCGGCCCGCATCGACGGCGCGGGCAAGTGGCGCACGTGGCGCTCGATCACGATGCCGCTGCTGCTGGTGGCCACGGCCCCGCTGCTCATCTCGAGCTTCGCCTTCAACTTCAACAACTTCACCCTGATCAAGATGCTGACGGGCGGCGGGCCGCGGTTCGACGACGCGTCGGTGCCGCTCGGGCACACGGACATCCTCATCTCGATGGTCTACAACGTGTCCGGGCTCGACGGCTCGGCGCCGCGCGACTACGGCCTCGCGAGCGCGCTGTCCATCGTGATCTTCGTGGTGGTCGGGGTCATCTCCGCCATCGCGTTCCGCCAGACCCGCAAGCTCGAGGAGCTGAGCTGATGACGACGTCGACCGACCGCGCGGGCTCGCGCCGTGGGACCGCGGCGCCGGGCACGGGGCAGCAGGTGCTGCGGCACCGCATGAAGCCGGGCCGCTGGGCCCGGGAGCTGGGCTGGCGGCACGTCGTCGGAGTGCTGGCGGTGCTGTACGCCGTCTTCCCGATCGTCTACGTGGTGTCCGCCTCGCTGTCGCCCACCGGCACCCTCACCGGGTCCAACGAGCTGTTCGCGCAGGTCAGCGGCGTGAACTACGCCGAGCTGGGCGACACCAAGTTCTGGACGTGGATGGGCAACACGCTCGTCATCGGCGTCGCGACGGCCGTGGGCACGGTGCTCATGGGTGCGGCCGCGGCGTACGCGTTCTCGCGCTTCCGGTTCGCCGGACGCCGCCTCGGCCTCACGTCGCTGCTGATCATCCAGATGTTCCCGCAGATGCTCGCGTTCGTCGCGATCTTCCTGCTGCTCATCTCCCTCGGCGAGGTCGTCCCGGCGCTGGGCCTGAACTCCAAGCTCGCGCTGATCTGCGTCTACCTCGGTGGCGCGCTGGGCGTGAACACGTTCCTCATGTACGGGTTCTTCAACACCGTGCCGCGGGAGCTCGACGAGGCGGCCAAGATCGACGGCGCCTCGCACGCCCAGGTGTACTGGACGATCATCCTGCGCCTCGTGACGCCCATCCTCGCCGTCGTGGCGCTGCTGAGCTTCATCAGCACGTTCGGCGAGTTCATCATCGCCCGGGTGGTGCTCCAGTCGGAGTCGAACTGGACGCTCGCGGTGGGGCTGTACGGCTGGGTGTCGTCGCTGCTCGAGGCCAACTGGGGCCTCTTCGCGGCGGGTGCCGTCCTGTCGGCGATCCCCGTGCTCGCGCTGTTCCTCTTCCTGCAGAAGTACATCGTGGGCGGCTTGACGGCGGGCTCCGTCAAGGGCTGACGGGCGGCCGCCGCGAGGTTTGCGCGGATCGACCTGCGATCCACCCGCGATCCTTGTGGCGGCCGTCACAGCACGGTCCTAGCCTGGGCGTCATGACCGACGACTCGCGCTCCTACTCCCCGGACCTCGCGCGCCTCACCGACGCCGCCGACGACTCGTTCTCCGTGCGCCGTGCGTACGGCGAGCCCTACGAGCACCAGGGGCAGCTGATCATCCCCGTCGCCAAGGTGTGGGGCGGCATCGGCACCGGCTCCGGCGGCGGCGCGGGCAACGGCTCCGCGAACGGCGCCGGCACCGGGTCGGGCAGCGGCTCCGGCCGCGGCACCGGCCAGG
>JADHZE010000178.1 GCA_026934365.1 Isoptericola sp. QY 916
GAGGTCGCGCTGCCGGCCGCCGCGCTGCGCGCGTCCGCGGCGGCCACGCACGAGCGGCTCGGCGGCCCTGGTCGGTGGGTGCTGACGCTGCCGCCCACGCACGTCGCCGGCCTGCAGGTGGTGGTGCGGTCGGTGCTCGCGGGCACGCCGCTGACGGCCGCCCGGCCGGACGCGCGGTTCACGCCCGACGGCCTGGCCGACCTGCTCGCGCCGGTCCTCGACGCCGGCGACGACCCGGTGTACGTGTCGCTGGTCCCCACCCAGGTGCACCGCCTGCTCGCCGCCGCCCAGGACGGCGCGCCCCGTGGGCTGGCGGCGCTCGCCCGCTGCGCGGCGGTGCTGCTGGGCGGCGCGGCGTCCCCTCCCGCCCTGCTCTCGCGCGCCGCCGAGGCGGGGGTGCGCGTCGTGACGACCTACGGCATGTCCGAGACCGCCGGCGGCTGCGTGTACGACGGCGCGCCCCTGCGCGACGTCCGGGTCCGCGTCGTCCCTCCCGACCTGTCAGGGGAGGTGGGGGTCGTCGAGCTGGGCGGGCCCACGCTCGCGGCCGGGTACCTGGGCGACGCCGCCGCCACGGCCGCGGCGTTCCGCACCGACGCCGACGGGTCGCGCTGGTTCCGCACGTCCGACCTCGGCCGGCTCGCCCCCGACGGCACGCTCGAGGTGCTCGGCCGGGCGGACGACGTCGTCGTCACCGGCGGCGTGAACGTCGCCCCGGCGCCCGTCGAGGCGCTGGTCGGTGAGCTGCTCGGCGGCGAGGCGTGCGTCGTCGGCGTGCCCGACGCCGAGTGGGGGCAGGTGCTCGTGGCCGTGGTCGCGACCCTGGCCTCGTCGGGCGGGCCGCGGATCGCGCCCGTCGACGACGACGTGCTGGCGCGGGTCCGGTCCTCGGTGGCGACTAGGCTGGGTGCGCCGTCCGCGCCCCGCCGCGTGTACGCCGCGGCCGCGCTCCCGCTGCGCGGCCCCGGCAAGGTGGACCGCAGCGGCGTCGTCGCCCTCGTCCGCGAGCACGAGGCGCACGCCTGACCTGCTCGCGCACGCGACGCCCCGGCGCCGCACCGACGGACGGAGAACCATGGCCACGACGAGCGAGTGGATCGCCGGAGCACGCCCCCGCACCCTGCCGGCCGCGGCCGCGCCGGTGCTGATCGGGTCGGGTGCCGCGGCGGACGTCGACGCCTTCGCGTGGCTGCCCGCCGTCCTCGCGCTCGGCGTCGCGCTCGCCCTGCAGGTGGGCGTCAACTACGCCAACGACTACTCGGACGGCGTCCGCGGCACCGACGTGGACCGTGTGGGTCCGCTGCGCCTCACGGCGTCCGGCATCGCCCCGCCCCGCCGCGTCAAGGGCGCCGCGTTCGCGTCGTTCGGCGTCGCCGGGGTGCTCGGCCTGGCGCTGTGCGCCGTCAGCGGGCACTGGTGGCTGCTCGCGGTGGGCGTGCTGTGCGTGCTGGCCGCCTGGTACTACACGGGCGGCAAGCACCCGTACGGCTACGCGGGGCTCGGCGAGGTGGGCGTGTTCGTGTTCTTCGGGCTCGTCGCGACGCTCGGCACCACGTACACCCAGGCGGACACCCTCACCTGGCCGTCCGTGCTCGGCGCCGTCGGCGTCGGCATGATCGCGTGCGGCCTGCTCATGGTGAACAACGTGCGCGACATCCCGACCGACGTCGTCGCGGGCAAGCGGACCCTCGCCGTCCGCCTCGGCGACCACCGCGCCCGGCGCTGGTACGCCGCCTGCATCCTGCTGCCCGTGGTGCTGGGCATGGTGTGCGCGGCCTGGTCGCCGTGGGCGCTGCTCGTCACGGTGCTGCTGCTGCCCGCCGCGCTGCTCGTCGCCCCGGTGATCGCGGGGGCGCGCGGGCCGCTGCTCGTCAAGGTGCTCGCCGGCACCGGGATGTTCGAGCTCGCCTACGGCGTGCTGCTGGCCCTCGGCCTGGCGCTCTGACGCCTGCTCGCCCGCCGGCTCAACCGGCCGTGGGGTGCTCCCGGTCCACGACGGAGTCCTCGTAGTCGGAGTCGACGTCGTGCTTGTCGGAGCCGTCCTTGCGCCGCTGCTCCTTCTCCGCCAGCCAGCGCGCGGCGGCGTCCCGCGGCTTGCTCAGGGCGAGGTACGAGACGGCGAACGCCACGACGGCGGCGACCAGGACGAGGAGCCAGCTGCGCAGGCCGAGCAGGTAGCCGGCGCCGAGGGCGGCGACGAACAGCAGGATCCGCCAGACGGTGTACATGACGAGGGGCACGGTTCCAGGGTAGGCGCGATTCCTGAGCATCCCGACGCCGAACTAGGCTGGAGGCATGTTCGCGCGTGTGATCCTGCCCCTCCTCGTGGTGGGGCTCGCCCTGTACGCCCTTCTCGACCTGTTCGGCTCCGAGGAGGACGAGCGCGGCGGGCTCCCCCGCTGGTTGTGGGCGGTGATCATCGTGCTGCTGCCGATCTTCGGCGCCGTCGCGTGGATCGTCGTCAAGCAGTCCGCGCGCCGGGCGTCCGGCGGCCGCGGGCCGTCGTCCCGCCCCCGGCGGCCCGGCCCCTCCGGCCCGCGCCGCCCGTCCGGCCCCGTGGCGCCCGACGACGACCCCGAGTTCCTGTGGCGCCTGGAGCAGGAGAAGCGCCGCCGTGAGCGCGGCGAGTCCTAGTGCCGAGATAGAGAGGCTCCCCGCCGAGATAGAGAGGGGAGCCTCTCTATCTCGGCGGGGAGCCTCTCTATCTCGGCAGGGTTCAGGCGCCGCCGGTGGTGTCGGTGTTGAGGCCCGAGTACGAGTGCTTGCCGTTGAAGATCAGGTTCACGCCCGTGAAGTTGAACAGCACGCACAGGTAGCCGACGATGACGAACCAGGCGGCGCGGCGGCCGTCCCAGCCGCGGGTCGTGCGGGCGTGCAGGTACGCCGCGTACACGACCCAGATGACGAAGCTCCAGACCTCCTTGGGGTCCCAGCCCCAGTAGCGGCCCCAGGCGTGCTCGGCCCAGATGGCGCCGCCGATGATGGTGAAGGTCCACAGCACGAAGCCGACGGCGTTGAGGCGGAAGGACAGGGCCTCCAGCGACGTCGGGGTGGGCACGCGGTCGAGCCAGCGGAAGCCGGGGCGCTGCAGGTACGGGGACCCGGAGTCGCGGCTGTCGCGCACGAGCTGCAGCACCGAGGCCACGAACGCGACGGTGAAGATGCCGGTGGCGCTGATCGCGACGCCCACGTGGATGACCAGCCAGTAGTTCTGCAGGGCCGGCTGCACGCCCGTCGCCGCCACGTAGAAGACGTTCAGGCCGAGCACCAGGAACAGCACGGACAGGCCGGTGACGAACGCGCCGAGGAACTTGAAGTCCTTGCGCACGTTCATGCCGAGGAACACGGCGAGCGCCATGAACGACCCCACCAGCGTGAACTCGTACATGTTCGCCCAGGGGGTGCGGCCCGCGGCGAGCCCGCGCAGCACGATGGCCGCGAGGAGCAGGGCGGTGCCCAGCCAGGTGGTCGACATCGCGATGCCCGCGGCGCGACGGCGCGCGGGGGCGGACGCGCCGTCCCTGGCGCCGGGCACCGTGCTCGCAGGCGCGAGCGTGGGCCGGGACGCGGCCCCCACCGCGACGGGCGTGCGCGCCTCGGCGTGGGCCTCGGCCCGCGCCTCCGTGCGCCGGCCCAGGTCGATCGCGAACGCGACGAGCGCGATCGTGAGCGCCGTGGCGGCGCCCCAGACGAGCAGCACGCTCAGCTCGGCGATCTGCATGGTCAGTCCTCCGTGGCGGTTCTCTGGTGGTCGTCGGGATCGTCGGCGTGGCCCGGCACCGCTGCCAGGGCCTTGTCGACCTCGCGCTGCAGGCCGGCGTCGTCCCCGCGCGCGAGCCCGGCGAGCTCGACGTGCGTGACGGCCCTGCCGTCGTCGTCCGTGGTCTCCCATGATCGCACCCACACGCGGCGGCGCGGCGTGAACAGCGAGACCGCGAGGCCGGCGAGGGCCAGCAGGGAGAAGGTCAGCACCCAGGCGAGGGACGGGTCGTACCGCAGGTCGAGGGCGACGTAGCGGGGCACGTCCTGCCCCAGGGTGACGGTGCCGAGGCCGTCGGGCAGCTCGACCGTCTCCCCCGGCTTCACGAGCAGCTTGATCGTCTCGCCGTCCTCGTCCACCGACGGCGTGAGGGACGCGGTGTCGAGGCGGTACACGTTCTGCGGCACGCCGTCGTCCAGGCCCAGGTCGCCGCGGTACACCTCGAGCACCATGAGCGGGTTCTGCGGCTGCGGGAAGACGGAGCGGGCCGACCCGTCCTGGTCGACGACGGCGGTGGGCAGGAAGTAGCCGACCAGGCCGATCTGCTCCTGGCCCTCCGACACGTCCGGCACCTTCACGACGCCGCGCGACGTGTACATGGTGTCCTCGGGCAGGAACGGGACGCGGCCGGAGAACGCCATCTCGCCGGCGCCGTCCTTGACGGTGATCTCCGGGGCGAAGCCGTTGCCCTGCAGGTAGATCTTGGCGCCGTCGACCGTCAGCGGGGAGTTGACCTTGATCTGGTCGGAGTGCTGGCCGCCGTCCGGCTCGGTGACCGTCACGTGTGCGGTGAAGTCGCGCGCCTGCGCGAACGCCACGGTGTCGGAGGCGAACTCGGAGTCGAACGAGTCGAGCGTCATCGAGAACGGCGACAGCGACGCCGGCCGGAACCAGGCGCCCTTGTCGAAGGTGTCGTAGTCCACGACGGCGTTCGCGAAGCCGCGGCCCTCCGTGACGATCGCCTGGCCGCGGTAGTGCATCAGCTGGCCGAGGGCGACCGACACCAGGAGGCCCAGCAGGGCGAGGTGGAACACGAGGTTGCCGGTCTCGCGCAGGTAGCCGCGCTCCGCCGCCACCGTGCGGGTGGCCGGGCGGCCGAGCCGCGGCTCCTCCGACCCGACGTCGACGCGGAACGTGGGCAGGCGACGCAGCGGGCCGCGCAGGTGGCCGGCCACGGCCTCGACGACCTCGTCGGGCGACGCCGTCGTGCTGGTCTCGGCGGTGGCAGGGAAGCGCCCGAACCGCACCGGCGTCCGGGGCGGCCGGTTCCGCAGGTTGCGGGCGTGCGCGAGCGTGCGCGGCACGATGCAGCCCACGAGGGAGACGAACAGCAGGATGTAGATGGCCGAGAACCAGACCGAGCTGTAGACCTCGAAGAAGCCGAACCGGTCCAGCCACTCCCCCAGCGTGGGGTGGTCGCCGAGGTACTCGAGCACGGCGGCGGCGTCCTGGCCGCGCTGCGGCAGCACCGAGCCGGGGACGGCCGCGACGGCGAGCAGCATGAGCAGCATGAGCGCCACGCGCATGCTCGTGAGCTGGCGCCACGTCCAGCGCAGCATGCCGCGCCAGCCCAGCGTGGGCAGGCTCGGGCCGGCGGGCCTGGCCGGCCCCTCGGCGGGGGACGAGGGCCCGGCGTCGGCGCGGCCCTCGACGAACGCGTCGTTGATGCCCTCCGGTCGGTACGTCGCCTTCTCGCTCATCACACCACCGTCACGAATCCGCCGATCCAGCCCTGGAGCTGGCTGGTCCACGTGGACCACAGCCCCGTGACCAGCGCCAGGCCGACCAGCACCAGCAGGGCGCCGCCCGCGCGCTGGATGCCCAGGCGGTGCCGGCGCAGGAAACCGAGCATGCGCTGCGAGGACTGCAGCCCGAGCGCCACGAGCAGGAACGGCACGCCCAGCCCGACGCAGTACGCGACGCCGAGCACCAGGCCGCGGCCGGCCGACGCCTGGTCGAGCGCCAGCGTCTGCACGGCCGCGAGCGTCGGGCCGATGCAAGGGGTCCAGCCGAGGCCGAACACGACGCCCAGCAGCGGCGCGCCCCACAGGCCCGCCCGGGGGCTCAGGTGCATGCGCCGCTCGCGCTGCAGGAACGGCACGGCGCCCAGGAAGGCGAGGCCCATGAGGATCACGACGACCCCGAGCACCCGCATGATCGTGCCCTCCCACTGCACCAGGTAGGAGCCGATGGCCCCCGCCGCGGCCATGAACGCCACGAACACCGCGGTGAAGCCGAGGACGAAGAGGGCCACGCCGGCGACGACGCGGCGGCGGGCCGGGTCCTGGGGCACCCCGGGCCGCCCCTTCGCGCCCGTGCCGGCCGACGCGGCGGCCATGCCGCTGACGTACCCGACGTAGCCGGGCACCAGCGGCAGCACGCACGGCGAGGCGAACGACACGAGGCCGGCGATCAGCGCCACGGGCAGCGCCAGCAGCATCGAGCCGCTGAACACCGTGGTCGCGAACGTCTCGCCCATCAGGCGCCCTTCGCGCCGTCGCCCGACTCGGCGAGCACCTCGTCGACGATCGCGTCGAGCGTCGACGCCTCGGCCTGGCCGATGACGCGGGCCGCGACGCGACCCTCGGCGTCGAGCACGACGGTCGACGGCACGGCCTGCAGCGGCACGACGCCGGACAGCCTCGCCACGACCTGTCCGCTGCGGTCCTCGATCGACGGGTAGGGCACGTCGAAGGTGCGCTGGAACGAGGTGGCGGCGCCGGCCTCGTCCTCCGTGTTGATGCCGAGCACCTGCACGCCGTCGGCCTCGCGCTCGTTGGCCAGGGCGACGAGGTCGGGGGCCTCGGCGCGGCACGGCGCGCACCCGGCGTACCAGGTGTTGACCACGACGACGTCGCCGAGCCAGTCGGCAGTGCTCACCTCGTCGCCCTCGAACGACGTGCCCTCGACGGTCACGGGGTCCTCGCGGTCGCCCGCGTCCCACTGCTTCACGGAGCCGTCGCCGGAGACGAAGCCCTGCCCGACGACGTCGCCGGCGCCCGAGTCCTGGGCGCCGCACGCGGCGAGCAGGGCGAGGCCGAGGACGGCGCCGACGGCGGCGGAGGCGCGCCGGAGCACGCGCGATCGGACGGTGCGCATCATGCCCCCGGCACGGGGTCGGCGCCGGCGAGCAGGTCGGCGGCGGGCTCGGTGTAGTGCAGGCCCACGAACGTCTCGCCGTCGAACGTCAGCGACGTCATCGACGCGAGGGCGCACTGACGACGGCGCGGGTCGTGCGCCAGGGAGCCGCCCTCGTACGACCGGCGCGTGACCCACACCGGGAGCTGATGGCTGACCAGCACGACCTCGTGGCCCTCGTAGGCGCGACGCGCGTCGTCCACGGCGGCACGCATCCGGGTCACCTGGTCCGCGTACGGCTCGCCCCACGACGGGCGCAGCGGGTTCCACAGGTAGCGCCAGTACTTCGGGTTGGCGAGCTGCCCCGGGTTCTTCCCGATCGTCGTGCCCTCGAAGTGGTTCCCCGCCTCGACGAGCCGGTGGTCGGTGGCGAGCGTCAGGCCGAAGGCCTCGGCCGTGGGCGTCGCGGTCTCCTGCGCACGCTGCAGCGGGGAGGCGACGACGGCGACGACGTCGCGGCCCGCGCCGGACAGGTGCTGCGCCACGCGGCGCGCCATCGCCTGGCCGCGGTCGGACAGGCGGTAGCCGGGGATGCGCCCGTAGAGGACGCCGTCCGGGTTGTGGACCTCGCCGTGCCGTACGAGATGGACGGTGGTGGTGGCCATGGGTCCCAGTGTCCCAGAACTCCGGGGTACCCAGGTCCCGTCCAGCCAAGCGTGACGGCGCTCACGTCAGGGTGCCGCCGGCCCCCTGGCCGCGTCCGCCACCTTCGCCATGGCGCGGCCCAGGGTCGCGAACTCCTCGGGGGTGAGGGCATCCACCAGCAGGCGACGGACGGCGGTGACGTGGCCGGGCGCGGCATCGACGAGCGCCGCGTACCCGGCGTCGGTCATGACGCAGTTCACGCCGCGACGGTCGCCCGGCACCGGCGTGCGGACCACGAGCCCGCGCCGCTCCATGCGGTCGACCGTGTGCGTCAGGCGGCTGCGCGACAGCGCGAGGAAGTCCGCGAGCGCCGACATCCGGAGCGTCCGGCCCGGCGCCTCGGAGAGCTGCACCAGCAGGTGGTACTCACCGAGCGTGACGGGCAGCCCTTGGTCATGGGCGTCCCCGAGCGCCTCGAAGAAGCGGGACGTCCCCTCGAGGAACCGTCGCCATGCCCACTGCTGCTCCACGTCGAGCCAGCGCACGTCCGCCCGGCCCTCGTCGTCGCGCTCCCGCGCACTCGTCGCACCCACGGGAATAGGTTACGAGAGCGCCGCGTTCCACCCCTCGTGACGATAGTTGATTCATCAACTATCTTGGTGAACGTCAGCACGACCCAACCCGAGGGAGACACCATGACCGCGCTGCCCGCAGGCCTGACCGCCGGTACCTACGCCATCGACACCGCCCACTCGACCGCCTCGTTCTCCGTGCGCCACGCCGGGATCGCCAAGGTGCGCGGCACGATCGCCATCGCGTCCGGCGCGATCACCGTGGGTGACGACCTCGAGTCCACGGCCGTCACCGCGGAGCTCGACGCCGCGTCGGTCAACACGGGCGACGAGAACCGCGACGGCCACCTGAAGAGCGCCGACTTCTGGCACGCCGAGGAGAAGCCGGTCTGGTCCTTCGCGTCCAAGGGCATCTCCACCGACGGTGACGACTACACGATCACCGGCGACCTCACGATCAACGGCGTCACCAACTCGGTCGAGCTGCCGACCGAGTTCACCGGCACCGCCACCGACCCCTTCGGCAACCCGCGCGCGGGCTTCGAGTCCGAGATCGAGATCTCGCGCAAGGACTACGGCCTGACCTGGAACGCCGCGCTCGAGACCGGCGGCGTCCTCGTGGGCGACAAGGTCAAGATCGCCCTCGACGTCTCGGCCATCAAGCAGAGCTGACCCTCGCCGAGATAGAGAAGCCAGACCCGCGAGATAGAGAAGCCCGGACGGGGCCGCACCCGCTGCGGCCCCGTCCGGGCTTCT
>JADHZE010000179.1 GCA_026934365.1 Isoptericola sp. QY 916
GGGTGCTTGCGCTGGCGGTAGGCGAGCGGGTCGGTCTCGGCCATGAGGTGGCCGCGCGAGCGGTAGGAGTGGACGAGCTCCGCGATCCGGGCCGGCTTCGCGGCCTCGACGTCGGCGTCCACGGTGTTGTCGCGCACCCAGCGCACGGGCTCGTACGGCACGCGCAGGGCCGCGAACACGCGGTCGTAGAAGCCGTCCAGGCCGAGCAGCTTGTTCGCGAGCACCTTGAGGAACTCGCCGGACTGCGCGCCCTGGATGATGCGGTGGTCGTAGGTCGACGTGATCGTCATGACCTTCGAGATGCCCATGCGGGCGAGCTGCTCCACGGACGCGCCCGCGAACTCCGCGGGGTAGTCCATGGCGCCGACGCCGATGATCGTGCCCTGCCCGGCCATGAGGCGCGGCACGGAGTGCACGGTGCCGATGCCGCCCGGGTTGGTCAGCGAGATCGTGGTGCCGGCGAAGTCGTCCATGCCGAGCTTGCCGCCGCGCGCCTTGCGCACGAGGTCCTCGTACGCGGCCCAGAAGCCGGCGAAGTCGAGCTCCTCGGCCTTCTTGACGCTGGGCACGAGCAGCTGGCGCGAGCCGTCCGGCTTGGCGAGGTCGATCGCGAGGCCGAAGCCGACGTGGGCCGGCTGCACGACGTGCGGCTTGCCGTCGATGCTCTCGTAGTGCGCGTTCATCACCGGCATGTCGGACAGCGCCTCGACGAGCGCGAACCCGATGAGGTGCGTGAACGAGATCTTGCCGCCGCGGCCGCGCGCGAGGTGGTTGTTGATGACGATGCGGTTGTCCACCATGAGCTTGGCGGGCACGGCGCGCACCGACGTCGCGGTCGGGACCTCGATCGAGGCCTCCATGTTGGTGACGACGCGCGCGGCGGGGCCGCGCAGCTTCTGCACGTCGTCGGTGGCCTCGTCCTCGGTGGCCTTCGGCGAGGACTTCGCGACCTCGGCGTAGGGCGCGGTCGAGGGCAGGGCCTCGGCGACCGGGCGGACGGCGCTCACCTCGGGGTCGGCCGGGACGGGGGCCGGCTTCGAGGCCTTCCGCTCGGCCTTCGCGGTCTCGGCGGCGGCGGTGCCCGACCGGCCGGCCGGGGCCGCGGGTGCCGGGGCTGCCTGCGCCGGTGCCTGGGGCTCAGCCGGCGCCGCGGGCTGCGCGGGTGCAGCCGGCGCGGCGTCCGCCGTGGCGCCGTTGGTCTCACCCGGCTCGTAGTCGGCGAAGAAGTCCCACCACGCGGGGTCCACCGCGTTCTTGTCCTTCAGGTACTGCTCGTAGAGCTCGTCGACAAGCCATTCGTTGGCTCCGAACGCGCTCGCCACGCTGATCGACTCTGACCCGTCCTTCGGGGACACCACGCGCGGATCGCCCACTTTCACACAGTTGCAACTCGTTCGACCGGAAATGCGCCCGACAGCGCCGGTGCGCAGGTCCAGCCTACGTCCTTCGCGGCGTCCGACCGGGGAGGTCGAGCGGCGTCAGACGGCCGTTCCCGGGCTCACGGCGCGCATCGTGACCGTCCGGTAATGGGGTGGGCAACGACTCCTCGGGTCGACACGATGACTCCGTGTTCCGGCGTCATGTCCGGACCACGCGGGCCGTCCTGTGACGGACGAGTGTGACCAACCTCACGCCGGCGCCGCGGGGCGGGCCGGGGCGCGGGATCACTCGGAGGGCTCGGTCGTGACGCCGGCGGCGGGCCGGGCCTGCGCGGGGAGCGTCACGCGCATCGTCGCGCCGCGGTCGGTGTCGGCGACCTCGACGTGCCCTCCGTGCAGGTCGACCGCCCAGCGGACGATGGCGAGGCCGATGCCCGTGCCGCCGCTCGCCATGCCGGACGGCGGCGCGGCGTGCGGGCGACCGGCGGCCGCGCCGCTCGCGAACCGCTCGAAGATCCGGCCACGGTCCTCGGGCGCGATGCCGGGGCCCTCGTCGCTCACCTCGAGCACGACGTCGTCGTCCACGGGGTAGGCGTCGAGCCGCACCGTCCCGGCGTGCGGCGAGTGCCGGATCGCGTTCTGCAGCAGGTTGGTGACCACCTGGCGCAGCCGCTCGACGTCGGCCTCCAGCGCGAGGTCCGGCGGGGTGACGTCGACGACGTAGCTGAGGCCCTTCGCCGCGTCGACCATCGACATCGCCTGCGCGGACTCCTCGAGGAAGTCGCCCACGGAGAACTCGCTGAGCACCAGCGCGGAGGCGCCTGCCTCCACCCGCGACAGGTCGAGCAGGTACGTGACCAGCCGGGTGAGCCGCTCCGTCTGCTCCAGGGACAGCTCGAGGGCCGACGGCGTCGGCTCGGTGACGCCGTCGACCATGTTCTCGAGCTGGGCCTGCAGCGCCGCCACCGGGGTGCGCAGCTCGTGCGACACGTTGGCGATGAGCTCGCGCCGCACCCGGTCGGAGGCGTCGAGGTCGGCGGCCATGACGTTGAAGGCCTCGGCGAGCTGGCCCACCTCGTCGCGGCTCGTGGCGCGCACGCGGATGGAGTAGTCGCCCGCCGCCATCGCCTGCACGGCCGCCGTCATGTCCCGCAGCGGCGACGTCATGCCGCGCGCCAGGAGCTGCACGATCACCAGGGACAGGAAGATCGCCAGGGGCAGCGTGCGGGTGGGGCCGAGCTCGTTCTGCAGGCCGATCCACGTGATGAGGACGGCGAACGTCACCGTCGCCACGACGAGCACGCCGAGCTTGGTCTTGAGCGACCGCAGCGGGTCCAGCGGGCGGACGTCGGGCAGCCGGTGGTGCTCCTTGCGCCGCGGCGCGGCCGGCCCGGCGTCGTCGCCGGCGGCGGGGTCCATCAGGCCTCCGGCGGCTCGAACGCGTACCCGACGCCGTGCACGGTGCGGATGAGGTCCGGCCCGAGCTTGCGGCGCAGCGCCTTGATGTGGGAGTCGACGGTGCGGGTGCCGCTGGCGTCCGCCCAGTCCCACACCTCCGCGAGCAGGCGCTCGCGCGTCTGGACCGTCTTGGGTGAGCTCGCGAGCATGACCAGCAGCTCGAACTCGGTCGGCGTGAGGTGCACCTCGTCGCCCGCGCGGTGGACGCGGCGCTGGGCGCGGTCGATCGTGACGTCGCCCATGACCATCGGGGGGTCGGCGGGGGTCGTCACCGCGGCCTGCTGCGCACGCTCCACGCGCCGCAGCAGCGCCTTGACGCGCGCCACCAGCTCGCGCATCGAGAACGGCTTGGTCATGTAGTCGTCGGCGCCGACGCCGAGGCCGACGAGCATGTCGGTCTCGTCGTCGCGTGCCGTGAGCATGAGGATGGGGATCGGGTTCTCCGCCTGGATGCGGCGGGTGACCTCGAGCCCGTCGATGCCGGGCAGCATGACGTCCAGCACGATGGCGTCCGGGCTCAGGCGGGAGGCGGCGTCGACGCCGGCGAGGCCGTCGCGCGCGACCTCGACCCGCCAGCCCTCGGCGGACAGGCGCTGGGCGATGGCGGCCGCGATCGCGGGCTCGTCCTCGACGACGAGCACGGTGGCGTTCTGCTGGCCCGAGGCGCCCGGGCTGCTCGGAGGGGTCGCGGTGGTCATGGTGCCATCTTGCACCGGCTCCCTGGGGGAGCGCTGAGTACACGCTGTCCAGGGCCCTCCCGCGCGGACGCCGACTCGCCCGCGGGCTCCGTCCCGATAACATCGGAGCACGATGGACGAGAGCCGATATCGCGCGGGGTCGCCCGCGCCGTCCCGCCTGGCCACCCCGCCGCCCCGCCGCCCGGCCGCGCCGCGCCGCACGACCGGGAGCCGCCCGTGCTAGGCGACGTCCTCATGATCGTGCTGGGCGTGGTGCTCACCGCGGGCACCGCGGTGTTCGTCGCCAGCGAGTTCTCCCTCGTCACCCTCGACCCGGCCGTCCTCGGGGCCGACGACGAGGAGGGCGACAGTCCCTCGCCCGGCCACGACACCGCGCGCCCGTCGGACCGACGGGACCGTGCCGTCCGCGCCGGGCTCAAGCACCTGTCCACGGAGCTCAGCTCCGCCCAGGTCGGCATCACCATCACCACGATCCTGCTGGGCTACACCGCCCAGCCGGCGCTGCTGTCCCTGTTCTCCGAGGCGTTCGCCGCCACGGCGATGGGGCAGGGCGTCGCCGGGGTGCTCGCGGTCGTGCTGGCCCTCGTGGTCGTCAACGCGTTCTCGATGCTGTTCGGCGAGCTGATCCCGAAGAACTTCGCGCTGTCCGCCCCGCACGCGACGGCGCGGCTGGTCGTCCCCGTGCAGCGCGTGTTCACCATGCTGTTCCGGCCGCTCATCGCCGTGCTCAACGGCTCGGCCAACGCGCTGCTGCGCAGGGTCGGGGTCGAGCCTCGCGAGGAGCTGTCCGGCGCGCGGTCGTCCTCGGAGCTGCTGTCGCTCGTCCGACGTTCGGCGCAGGAGGGCACGCTCGACCAGTCGGTCGCGACCCTGCTCACCAACTCCCTCGAGCTCGACGAGCTGTCGGCGCGCGACGTCATGACCGACCGCATGCGGATGGCCGTCGTCGAGCGCGACACGACGGCCGCCGAGGTCGTGGCCCTCGCCCGGCGCACCGGCCACTCCCGGTTCCCGGTGATCGGCGAGGACCGCGACGACGTCGTCGGCCTCGTGCACCTGCGCCGCGCCGTCGGCGTGCCGCACGACCGCCGCGCCGAGGTGCCGGCCGCCGCGCTCATGGTCGACGCGCCGCGCGTCCCGGAGACGGTCCGGCTCGGGCCGCTCCTCGTCGAGCTCCGGGGTCTCGGGCTGCAGATGGCCGTGGTCGTCGACGAGTACGGCGGCACCTCGGGCATCGTCACGCTCGAGGACGTCGTCGAGGAGCTCGTCGGCGACGTCGCCGACGAGCACGACCCGCGCCGCGCCGGGGTGGTGCGCGGCGCCGACGGGTCGTGGGTCGTGCCCGGGGTGCTGCGCCCCGACGAGCTGGAGGAGCGCACCGGCCTGGTGGTGCCCGAGGGCCCGGCCTACGAGACGCTCGGCGGCCTGGTCATGGCGGTGCTGGGGAGGGTGCCCGAGGTGGGCGACGAGGTCGAGACCGACGGCGTGCTGCTGCGCGTCGAGGCGATGGACGCGCGGCGCGTCGAGCGGTTGCGCGTGCTCGCCGTCGACCCGGCCGGGACCCGGCACGGGGAGATGGGCCGATGAGCACCGGGACCGCCCTGCTGATCGGCGTGCTGCTGCTCGCCGGCAACGCGTTCTTCGTCGGCGCCGAGTTCGCCGTCATCTCCGCGCGCCGCAGCGCCATCGAGCCGCGGGCCGAGGCCGGCGACCGACGCGCCCGCACCGCCCTTTGGGCGATGGAGCACGTCTCCCTCATGCTCGCGTGCGCGCAGCTCGGGGTCACCGTGTGCTCCACCGGCCTGGGCATCGTCGCGGAGCCCGCCCTCGCCCACCTGCTCGAGGTGCCCTTCGAGGCCCTGGGGGTCCCCGAGGCGCTGCTGCACCCCGTCTCGCTCGTCCTGGCGCTCGCGATCGTCGTGTACCTGCACGTGGTGCTCGGCGAGATGGTGCCCAAGAACCTCGCCGTCGCCGGCCCGGAGACGGCCGCCCTCTGGTTCGCGCCGCCGCTGGTGCTGCTCGGCCGCGCCGTGCGCCCCGTGATCGCGGCGCTCAACTGGGTCGCGAACCATGCCGTGCGGCTCGCGGGGGTCGAACCGAAGGACGAGGTCGCCTCCGCGTTCACGGCGCAGGAGGTGCAGTCGATCGTCGAGCACTCGCAGGCCGAGGGCGTGCTCCGCGACGAGCAGGGCCTCCTGGCCGGGGCCATCGAGTTCTCCTCGCGCACCGCGGGCGACGTCATGGTGGCCGTGGACGAGCTGGTCACCGTCGACCCGCGCACCACGCCCGACGACGTCGAGCACCTCGTCGCGCGCACCGGCTTCAGCCGGTTCCCCGTGCGGGGCGACGACGACGCCCTGCGCGGCTACCTGCACCTCAAGGACGTCCTGTACGCGTCGAACGGCGACCGGTTCGACCCGGTGCCGGCGTGGCGCGTGCGCGCGCTCGCGTCCGTGCGGCCGGCCGACGAGGTGGAGGACGCGCTGCGCGCCATGCAGCGCTCCGGGGCGCACCTGGCCCGCGTCGAGGGGCCCGACGGCGTCCTCGGCGTCGTGTTCCTCGAGGACATCCTCGAGGAGCTCGTGGGCGAGGTGCGTGACGCGATGCAGCGCCGACCGTGAGCAGGGTGGACACCCTCCCATGCCGCCTGGCCCTGGCCGCGGCCTGACCGCCTGTGGACGGGGACTTGGCGGGGGCGCCCGACCCCGTTATGGTTCCGTGACGGATCGCCTCGTCGGTCGCGTGCAGGGCACGCGACGCCGGGCGGTCCGTGTTCTGGTCCGAGGAGCACGGGCGACCATGGCGGCCGCCCGGAGCACGAGCGCGGAGGTGCCGTGGAGGCGACGTCGCAGGGTGACGCAGCCGCGCCGCGCTCCCGTCGCGAGATGCGGGAGGCCGAGCTCGCCCGGGCCGGCAAGAAGCCCCGCAAGCGCCCCGCTGCCGCCCGCGGCGACCGCTCCGGCGGCCGGCATGCCGCCCCCGCCGGGCACGCCTGGGTCACCCGACTGACGGTGCTCGGCTCGCTCGCCGCCGCCACCATCGCCGCACCCCTCGTCACCGACGGCCAGGCGCACGGCGGTACCCCGTTCGACCTCGACACCCAGCCCACCGGCCCCTCCACGCTGGCGCTCCTCGAGCAGGGCGTCGAGACCCCCCGCACCTCCCAGGGCATCGCCGCCGCACCCCGTGACGTGCGCGTCGAGGCGTCCGCCGCCAGCCGTACCGCCGAGCGCAGCCCTCTGCCGGGCTGCGACTCCGGAGCCTCCATCGACGGCGGCAACGGCAGCC
Organism: Isoptericola sp. QY 916; assembly: GCA_026934365.1. GTDB lineage: Bacteria > Actinomycetota > Actinomycetes > Actinomycetales > Cellulomonadaceae > Isoptericola > Isoptericola nanjingensis. The sequence continues at coordinate 6,824 of JADHZE010000179.1, forward strand.
TCGCCGACCACTCGCTCTGCGATATCTGGCAGCCGGGCGAGAAGCTGCGCGCCGACGCCGCCGTCGCCCTCAGCGCCCTCAACGAGGCGTTCCGCGTCCGCTTCGGCCGCGACCTGTGCCTCGTCGACAGCTACCGCTCCATCTCCTCCCAGTACGCCGTCAAGGCCAGCCGCGGCTACCTCGCCGCCACCCCCGGCACGTCCATGCACGGGTGGGGGCTCGCCATCGACCTGTGCGGCGACGAGTACCGCTCCAGCGAGGTCTACGGGTGGCTGTGGGAGAACGGGCCGGCGTACGGGTGGGAGAACCCGCCGTGGGCGCAGCGGGGTGGCATGGGGAACTACGAGCCCTGGCACTTCGAGTACAAGCCCGGTGTGGTGGAGATCACGCCCTGGCACTGAGCCCTCTGTGGTGCTCCCTTGCTCACGGCCGCGGGAGGTGCAGGATCCTTCGCGCGGTCGCGTTCACGCGCCCCAGGGGGGCGCTCCACTTCGGGAGGGATACGACCGCGCGAAGGATCCTGCACCTCCCGCTCTCCTGAACGCTCGCCCTGCGCGACGACGGCGTCCACCGTCCCGCCGCTCCGGCGTCGGCTCTCACGGACCCCCGCCCGTGCGTGCGAAGGGTGGGCGCACGGGCGGCACAGGGCTCTGTGGGCTGTCAGGTGGTGATCGTGGTGTTGCCGCCGAAGTCGTCGCGGAAGCGGGGGCCCTGGGTGGCGAGCTCCTGGGCGTAGGCGGCGGACCACCCGCGGAAGGGGTCGACGGCGAGGGACTCGTTGGAGAAGCGGCGGTCGTCGGTGAGCTCGGTGACGCAGAAGTCGGGGATCTGGAGGTCCGTGACCGGGCCCGAGCGCTCGCACTCGGCGACGATGAGCGGGGCGTTGGCGCCGCCGAAGACGTCGATCGACCAGCCGTCGGCGCCCAGCCAGGCCGCGTAGCGCGTCTTGATGACCTGGGCGCCGCCGCGGCGCACCAGCTCCGCGCCGACGTGGGGCTCGAGCGGGCGCTCCGCCTCGTACCGGGTGCCGCCCACCGACGGGCCCTTGACCGTGACCGCGGCGAAGTCGACGCGCGAGCGGTAGAGCTCGAGGACGTCCCGCGCGTCGCTGTCGGGGCCCAGCCGTGCCTCGACGCCCGTGGCCTGCACCCGCACGCGCAGCGCGTAGCCGCCGTCGGACAGGAAGTAGGACTGGACGATCAGGGCGGGGGCGTCGCGCAGCGCGTCCGGCAGCTCGCGGACGAAGAACCGGCGCTCGAACTCGAAGTCGGAGTAGTCGGCGGACATGACTGCGAGCCTAGTGCGCCGTGGCGACGGTCCGGTCCCGCGGCCCGGTGGTGTCGTTCAGGTGCGCCGCGCGCGCAGCACGCCCGTGCGCATCGGCAGGGTGAACTCGCCCTGCGCCGTCTCCGGCCGGTCCGCGAGATAGGCGCGGATCCGCCCGGTCGTGGCCGCGCGCTCCGCCTCCGGCATGACGAGCATCCCGGCGCGGGTCGCGAGCGTCGCGACGAGCGAGTCGGCGGTGCGGCGCTGCCCGTGCGGGAACTCGGCCCGCTCCGCCCGGGCCGACCACGCCTCCCCGGCGGGCGGGAGCAGGCCGGCGGTCGCGCGGCGCCAGGCGGTCGGTGTGTCCCGTGGCCCCACGGCCGCGCTCCCGCTCACGTCGGCGAGCCCGGCGACCCAGGCGACGTCGTCGTCCAGGAGGTTCCAGAGCCCGGCCAGGACGCCGCCGGGGGCGAGCACGCGGGCGATCTCGGGCCCCGCGACCGCCGGGTCGAACCAGTGCAGGGCGTTGCCCGCGAGCACGGCGTCGACGGAGCCGTCGGGCAGCGGGATCGACTCGGCGCTGCCCGCCAGGGCGCGGACGGCCGGCAGGCCCCGCCGCAGCTCGGCCAGCATCGCCGGGTCCGGCTCGACGGCGACGACCTCCGCGCCCGGGGCGACGGCCGGG
>JADHZE010000018.1 GCA_026934365.1 Isoptericola sp. QY 916
GCCCGTCCGCCGGCCGGCCAGCGGTCGCATCGCCCGCTCCGCCGCCGTCGGCGGTGCCGCCGGTGCGGCGGCCGGCGTCGCGGCACCGCAGTCCACGCAGGCGATCCCGCCGGCCGCGGCCACCGCGGCTCAGGCGCCCGTGCCGCCCGTGCAGGCGACGGCTGCGATGGCCCCCGTCCAGCAGCAGCCCGCCCCCGCGCAGCAGCCCGCAGCGGCGTACGTCGCCGCCCCCGCGGCCGCCTACGGCAGCCAGGCCTACCCCACCGCACAGGGCGCCCCGGTCCAGCAGCAGACCGCGCACGCCCCCGTGCCTCCGCCGCCAGGGGGCGGCGAGCCCCGTACGGACACCGGCGGCTTCGCGTCGTCGCCGGCGCCCAAGCGTCGCGGCGTGAACCCGACGCCGATCGTGCTCGGGCTCGTCGTCGTGCTCGTGCTCGCGGGCGCCCTGTGGGCCGTCTCCAAGGTGATGTCGCCGTCGCCGCCGCCCGTGGCGGAGAGCCCGGTCGCCAGCGAGGACGCGGGCGGCGGCGCCGCGGCCGAGCAGCCCACGGACGACGAGTCCAGTGAACCGTCGGAGACCCCCGAGGTCCGGCCCGTCATCTCGTCGGGCGACCAGCTCGACCCCGAGGGCGACGGCCAGCACCCCGAGGCGGTGGACCTCGCCTACGACGGCGACCCGTCGACGTTCTGGTACACCCAGTGGTTCAACGGTCCGGACTTCGCCGGGCTGCGCAGCGGCCTCGGCTACGTCATCGAGCTCGAGGAGCCGGCACCGGTCACGTCGATCACGCTGAACACCAACTCCGAGGGTGGCCACGTCGAGGTCCGCGCGACCTCGCGGGACAAGCCGACCGACGGCCCGGTGCTCGCCGAGGGGTCGTTCAGCTCGGAGACGACGCTCGACCTCAAGGAGGAGACCGTCGCCGACTCCTTCGTCATCTGGGTCACCGAGCTCCCGCAGACCCGGGACAAGTACTACCTGGAGCTCAACGAGATCGTCCTCTCGTGACCGTTCCCGGGCGACGACCCGTCGCCCGGGAACACCACACCCCCTCGGGATGTTGAGGGCGATGGCGCCTCAGGACGCGAAAGACCACCAGACGAGCAGGAGAGAACGTGACCGATCAGCCGACCAACACCACCGGTGAGGCCACCGTGCACGACATCGTCATCGTGGGTTCGGGCCCGGCGGGCTACACCGCGGCCGTCTACGCCGCGCGGGCTGGTCTGGCGCCCGTGGTCGTCGCGGGCTCCGTCACCGCGGGTGGCGCGCTCATGAACACCACCGAGGTGGAGAACTTCCCCGGCTTCCCCACCGGCATCCAGGGTCCTGACCTCATGGAGGCGATGCGCGAGCAGGCCGAGAAGTTCGGCGCGCGCGTGCTCTGGGACGACGCCGAGCAGGTCGAGCTCGCCGGCGACATCAAGACGGTCGTCACCGGCGGCGGCGAGACCTTCAAGGCCCGTGCCGTGATCCTCGCGACCGGCTCCGCGTACCGCGAGCTCGGCCTGCCCGAGGAGAAGCAGCTCTCCGGCCGCGGCGTCTCGTGGTGCGCCACCTGCGACGGGTTCTTCTTCCGCGACCAGCACATCGCCGTCGTCGGCGGTGGCGACTCCGCGATGGAGGAGGCGACCTTCCTCACGCGCTTCGCGTCCAAGGTGACGATCGTGCACCGCCGCGACTCGCTCCGCGCCTCGAAGATCATGGCCGACCGCGCCCAGGCCGACCCGAAGATCGAGTTCGCCTGGAACAGCGAGGTCGCCGGCATCTCCGGTGAGGACAAGGTCACCGGGCTGACGCTGCGCGACACCGTCACCGGTGAGGAGCGCGAGCTCGACACCACCGGCCTGTTCGTCGCGATCGGTCACGACCCCCGTACCGACCTGGTCAAGGGGCAGATCGACCTGGACGACGAGGGCTACATCCTCGTCGAGGGCCGTTCCACCCGCACCAACCTGCCGGGCGTCTTCGCCTGCGGCGACGCGGTGGACCACACCTACCGGCAGGCGATCACCGCCGCCGGGTCCGGCTGCGCCGCCGCGCTCGACGCGCAGTCGTACCTCACCGAGGTGGCCGACGCCGAGGGCGAGCAGTCCCTCGCCGGCACCCCGGCCGCGCCCAACCCGGACGGGCTCCCCGCCGCGCTCGCCGGCTGACCTTTTCTCCACCGATCCCTAAGGAGCGACACATGGCTACCGTCGCCGTCACCGACGACACGTTCAAGGCCGAGGTTCTCGAGTCCGACGTCCCTGTTCTCGTCGACTTCTGGGCGACCTGGTGCGGCCCCTGCCGCATGGTGGCCCCGATCCTCGAGGAGCTCTCGGACGAGTACGAGGGCAAGATCAAGATCGTGAAGCTGGACACCGACGCCAACCAGGCCACCACGATGGCCTACGGCATCACCTCGATCCCGACGCTCAACGTCTACTCCGGCGGCGAGCTCGTGAAGTCCGTGATCGGCGCCCGGCCGAAGCGCGCCCTGCAGGAGGAGATCGAGGCGGTGCTCGCGCCGAGCGCCTGATCTCCTCCGCGAAGGCCGCTGGTGTTTCACGTGAAACACCAGCGGCCTTCGTCATGCCCGGCTGACAGAGCCCGCGGGTACCGCGCAGGAGGGCTCGCCGGTCCGGCTTCGGTCCTCCGCACCTCCGCCGTGCCGAACGACAAGGTCGCCCCGTGGGTCACGCCACGGGAGTCCGTCGCACTGCGCTCTTCGGCACGGTGAGCATCCCGTTCGTCACCGGTGCCGTTGGCCCGCGGCGCCGTGCACCGTGGTCGAGCGTGAGGTCGACCCGCGGCAAGGCCCCGTCACTCGCCCCGGGGCCCATGACGGCACCTCATCCGGGTGCGACCTGACGTGCCACTCAGCGCACAGGTCTACTCTCGACAGTCCTCGACCGCGCCCGACCGAGCGAGCGCGTTCTGGTTTGCCGGATGTGACCGTGTCGCTCCGATTCTCCTGAGAGTGGCGGATGGCGCGGTACGCCCCGGCTGTCGCCCTCGCGGGGGCGGTGGCGGGCGATGGCGGCACGTCGCGCGACGATCGACTCCGGCCCGCGTCCCGGCAGCGTGTCGGGATCAGCCGCTCGGCGGGGCGTCCGCGCCCGCCCGACGGCTTCTCGATCCGCCCTCCACACATGATGTCAAGGGCGACCCAGCGAGGCCGGCCGATCCAGTGTCGCTACCCCTCGGACCGTGCGCGACGTGCCGAAGCCCGGACTTCACGTGGGCTGGCTTGTCCACGCTCCCCTCCACGCGGTGTGGCCGTGGAATGTCGCCGTCCCGACCCAGGGCCCCGGACCTCGAGATTCTCCGACCGTTCGACGCCTCGACCGGTCAAGGCGACCGAGCCTTCCCCGCTCTTCTCCGATGGCCCCGCGCCGCCCCGCTCCTCGGACCCCGGCGCCCGAACGTCGGGCCGCCGATCACCGTGGATGTCCGCTCTTCAGTGCACCAACAGGCCTGTGACCTGCGACGATCCAAGGCGCCTGGCTGATGGCGAGCTAGTCCGCGATGTGCCCCCAGCACCAATGCCGGCCTCGGCCTGGCCGTCATCGGAGGCGCGATACCCGCGTCGTCGACGTCGCCGCACCCTCGCACCGAGACCACATTGAGTTCGACCAGTCCGGTCCTCAGCGACCCTGGGATCACCAAAGTCGGCGAACCGGACACCGGGACACCGGGACACCGGGACACCGGGACACCGGGACACCGGGACACCGGGACGAGAGTGCGTGCCTCAGCGCTGACCCTGCTACCTCGGCACCTCGGCACAATGCTGCGGCGGGCTTGCCCTCCACCCTGAGCAAGGGTGCCACCCCATCGAGGTGGTGCCACGTCCGTCTCTGGTGTGGACCAGGCAGCGCTCGGTGGCGGGCGCCCCCCTCCCCCGCCCCCGTGGCCGTGGTCTATGGCGGCTCCTGGCTACCCTGGACGACGCATCCTCGCCTCCCGATCCAGTACCGGCCGCGCCAGCGACCGTTGCGCGCCGCGGGGCGTCGTCCTCCTGCGCTCTCGTTGGGTCGCTCCCCGTCGTGGATGGCGGGCGCGCCCTCGCCATGTGGATCTGGGACACGCCGTCCGCAAGTGGCCTCGTCGACACCACGCGCCGTTTCACGTGAAACGGGACGGCCCGCTCTCGCGTGACGGGCGTCGAGTCGCCTCGGGGGTCACTGGGTACGGTGCCGATCGATGTTTCACGTGGAACGGATCGTGAACCGAAGTGCCATGGGCTCGCCGCCAAGGCACCCCGGTGCATCCGCCGCTTCACGCTCCGCGCGCTGGAACGCCCCTGGCGAACCTCGCGCGCGCCTCACCCTGACGCTCGACACCGCCGTCGAGATCGAGCTGCGCTGTCGATCGACGGTGCCGACGCCGACCGGCATCTCCCTTCGCGCCGACCATCGACGGCCTCATGCGCGCCGGGGACCGGCAGAAATGGCGTCACCCGCTCACGTCGTGCACAGCGCGTCTGTCGCCGCTCAGTGACCCGCTCCGGCGCCCAGCCAGATGAGTCGACAACCGGCGTGTCGCCCACCCGATTCCTACAGGTAGGAGACGTGCGCTTGACTCTGGCCCTGTCTTTCGCCAGACAGCACACGGTGCCCTTGCCGTGGGCAGGGCAGGTCCGGCGACCGAACTTCCGTACCTCCACCACCCCGCCAGCGCCCCCCGCTCTTGGCTCGACACCGCTCGCCTCGCCCTCACGTGCGCGGCCGCGCCTCTGCTCCCTCGAGCGCCCCGCCCGCCAGGAGCCTCCCGGGCCTTGTCGTCGCGCGGCCACACCCTTGGCTCCTCGCGGGGCTCCCTGCCCCGACCACACCCTCGGTCTCGTCCGACTCCGGGACGCCCACACGTTTCACGTGAAACATGAATCCCGGCGGGCTCCGACGACGAGCCACGACAGGCCGCCGAACCTCACGATGCGCCGTGCGCGGGACGAGACGACCCGCCGGGTACTCATCCGAGCGATATGTCGCCGCCGCTGGCGGTTCTGGGTCGTCGCTGGCACGCAGAACGGGCATCGCTCCTCCGAGGAGCAATGCCCGTCCATGGCGGCCAGGTGTCAGGCGGGTCCCGAACGCAGGAGCCCAGGGTCCTCGGGTGCCATCACGCCCAGAATCCTGTTCAGGTCCTCGACCGACGCGAACTCCACAGTGAGCCGCCCCTTCGTCTTCCCGATGCTCACCTTCACGCGAGTCTCGAACCGGTCAGCAAGCCGGGTCGCGAGCTCGTCCATCGCCTCGCTGCGCTGACCCGCGCGCGGCGCGCGGCGCGTCGGTGAATCGGTGTCGCCGCTGGTCAGCAGCGTGACGATCTCCTCCGTGGCCCGCACAGAGAGGCCCTCGGACACGATCCGCTGCGCCAGTCGCTCGATCTCCGCGCCGTCACTGAGCGAGAGGAGAGCTCGCGCATGACCGGCCGAAAGCACACCTGCGGCGACCCGTCGCTGCACCAACGGGGGCAGCTTCAGGAGACGCAGCGTGTTCGAGATCTGCGGGCGCGACCGGGCGATCCGCGATGCAAGCTCCTCATGAGTGCACCCAAAATCGTCCAGCAGCTGCCGGTAGGCGGCGGCCTCCTCCAAGGGATTCAGCGCCGCACGGTGAAGGTTCTCCAGGAGCGCGTCCCGCAACATGTCGCTGTCGTCGGTCTCGCGGACGATCGCAGGGATCGTCTCGAGTCCTGCAGTCTGGCTGGCGCGCCACCGCCGCTCCCCCATGATGAGCTCGTAGTGCTCGGGATCGGAGGCGTCGGGTCGAACCACGATCGGCTGGAGCACACCGATCTCCGAGATCGACGCCACCAGCTCGTCGAGATCGCCGTCGTCGAAGACGGTCCGCGGCTGCCAGGTGTTGGGACGGATCGACTCCACAGGGAGCTCAGCGAACCGGGCCCCAGGCACCGGCTTGAGCTCCGTTTCACGTGAAACATCGTCTGCAGACCCGACATCCAGGGACGTCGCAGCCTCCGACGCGGCCGACTCCACAGCGGGCGCTGAGGCTTCCGACTCTCCGTGTGCGGACGTTGATTCAGCGGGTTCGTCGACATCCGGGAACTCGATGCTGGTGATCAGGCCTAGCGAGAGACCGTCGGCGCCGAGGGACTCCTCCGCGACACGCTCCGCACCTGGGCCACCGGCGTCGGTCGGAGCATCGGGCTCGTCGGTGAGGACCGAGGCCGAAGCGGCAGACCCTGCGGGTCCGGGCGCCCTCACCTGCGGCTCGCCGCCCGTCCGGATACTCAGGCGACCACCCGCGATCGCCGAGTCCCACGACGCAGACCGTCGCGAAGCGCGCCCGCCGTCCTCTCCATTCTCAGCTGCCGAACGCTCGGCATAGCCGAGAGCGGCAGCACTGCCGCTCTCGGTCGTGTCACGACCCTCACCCGCAGGGAAGAAGACGTCGACCGGACGATCACCTTCCGGCCCGGAAGGGATCAGCGCGCCGAGCCCGCGACCCAGACCACGCTTCTTCTGACTCATGCCCCAGCCTCCTGAACCATCTGGCTCCGCGCTTCCCTGTTCGTGCTGAAGTTACCGCCCCGCCCCCATACAGACGGAGAACCTTCCACATCCCCGCCGCAGTGCCGGGCGCTCCACGTCGCCGCCGCGCGCAATCGCCCTGTCGGCACGCCGCCCCCGACCGTCATCGCAGGTCAGCGCGCTGCGGCGCGCGCTCGGCGAGCTCCCGGGCGGCCTCGAGGTAGGCCAGAGATCCCGTCGAGCTCGGGTCGTAGGTCAGGACGGTCTGCGCGTGGCTCGGAGCCTCGGAGATGCGGACCGAGCGCGGGACAGTGGTACGGAGCGTCTGATCTGGGAAGTGCTCCCGCACCTCCGCCGCGACCTGCTGCGCGAGATTCGTCCGGCCGTCATACATCGTGAGGAGGATCGTCGAGACGCGAAGCACAGGATTCAGGTGCGCCTTGATCAGCTCGATCGACTTGAGCAGCTGGCTGAGACCCTCGAGCGCGTAGTACTCGCACTGGATCGGGATCAACACCTCGCGGCCCACCACGAACGCGTTCACGGTCAGCAGGCCGAGGCTGGGGGGACAGTCGACAAGCACGTAGTCGATCTGGTCCTCTCCCCGCTCCTCTCTCTCGGCCAGATAGGCGTCGAGCGCACGCCGAAGACGTGTTTCACGTGAAACGAGCGAGACGAGCTCGATCTCCGCACCGGAGAGATCGATCGTCGCGGGCACACCGTAGAGTCCTGGAACGGTCGGGCACTCCTGGACCGTGTTGGCGAGCGGCTCGTCCTCGACCAGGACCTCGTAGATCGAAGGCGTCCCGGCACGATGCTCCAAGCCGAGCGCCGTGGACGCGTTCCCCTGCGGGTCGTTGTCGATGACCAGCACCTTCAGGCCCGACTGGGCCAGCCCGGCGGCGATGTTCACTGTGGTCGTCGTCTTCCCGACGCCGCCCTTCTGGTTCGCCACCGTGATGATGCGGGTGCGGGCAGGGCGGGGGAACTGCCGTCCCTGCAGCTCGATCCGACGCCGCGCGTCGATCGCGAGCTGCGCGGCGAGGGGCGTGGACTCGTCGGCCTCGGGGACAGACGCGACGAGGGCAGCCCTGTGTCCGTCGATGGCAGGAGGAAGCCCACCCTGCGCCCAGGACAAAGCTGGCGCGGTTTCACGTGAAACGTGCGGATCACCCGTCGCGGTCCCATCGTTCTGCGGGACGTCGTCGACGTGCTCCGTACTCGTGCTCACGTGCCACTCCTCCGGTTCGTCACAGGGACTGTGCACCCGAGTCGCCGCACGTACGACGCCACGGCCCGGTGCTCCGCGCTCACTCTACGGCCTCACCGGCGTCGTGACGGGTCAAAACTCCGGCCCGTGGACAGGCAGAACGTCCACGGGCCGGAGCGCTAGCGACAGTCAGGCACGCCGCACGCGGAGGATCGTAGTGGGTTCGACGTTGTCGACCGTGCGTCCCTCAAGGATCTCCGGTTCAGCGGTCTTGAAGGACCGCAGCACCTTGCGAGCCGGCTCGATCTCCCGCTCGACGTTGCGACCCTTCAGCACGACCATCGCGCCGCCCTTGCGTACGAGCGGGAGGCTCATCCGCGCGAGCTTGCTCAACGCCGCCACCGCACGCGAGGTCACGGCGTCCACCTCGAAGGCGCCGTGGTACTCCTCCGCGCGCCCGCGCTTCACCAGCACGTTCTCCAGGCCCAGGTTCTCGACGCACTCCTGCAGCCACGCCGTCCGACGTTCCATCGGCTCGATGAGGTGGACCTCGACCTCCGGTCGCTGGATCGCCAGCACGAGGCCGGGGAGACCGGCACCCGAGCCGATGTCTGCCACGGAACGCACGTCGCCCAGGTAGGGCGTCACGGCGGCCGAGTTGAGGATGTGGCGTTCCCACAGGCGCGCGACCTCGCGCGGTCCGATGAGGCCACGCAGCTCGCCCTCGTCCCTCAGGCTCGCGGCATACCGAGCCACCAACTCGTAGCGGTCACCGAAGTACTCGCGGACGGCGTCGCTCTGACCGAGCTCCGCGTCCTCGTCATCGCCCGTGGGGACCTGTGTCTCGTCGCTCACGATCTCTCCCTTGCATTCCCACCACATGCCGAGAGCCCGTCGTTTCACGTGAAACAACGGGCTCTCGAGACGTCCTTCAGGACTCCGACGCGCCGTCCTGCTCCGCGGCCGGCTGCACCACCACGTACCGTGCCGGCTCCACGCCCCGCGAGTCGCTGATCAGGCCCGCCGCCGCGACGGCGTCGTGCACGACCTTGCGCTCGAAGGCGTTGAGCGGGTCGAGCTCGACCTCGCGACCGGACTCGCGCACGGTGCGAATTGCGTCCTCCGCCAGCGCCGTGAGCTCCTGCCGCCGAGCCGCACGGAACCCGGCGATGTCGAGCATCAGCCGGCTCCGCTCTCCCGTCCGCGCCTGAACGGCCAGGCGGGTGAGCTCCTGCAGCGCCTCCAGCACCTCACCGTCACGCCCGACCAGAGCAGAAAGGTCCTCGTCCTCGTCCGCCACGACCTCGACCGCGGCGCGGTCGTGCTGGATGTCGAGGTCGATGTCCCCATCGAGGTCGGCGATGTCGAGCAGCTCTTCGAGGTAGTCCGCCGCGATCTCGCCCTCCTCCTCGAGGCGCTTCGTACGGTCGGGACCGTGCTCCACCGGAGTGTCCGTCGTCATCGGTGTTCGATTCCTCTCGCTGCTCAACGGCGCTTCTGGCGGTTCTTGCGCTTGGGCTGCTCACGCTGCCCGCGGGGCTTCTCGGGCTCGGGCTCCGGGGCCGCCTCGATGGCGCCCTTGGCCGCTGCCTTCCGCGCCTGCTTCTCCTTCAGGAGACGCTCCGCCTCCGAGCCGGGAGCCGGCATCTTCTTGATCGTGTAGAACTGCTGGCCCATCGACCAGAGGTTCGAGATGACCCAGTAGATCAGCACGCCGACAGGGAAGTTGATGCCCGAGATCAGGAAGATCACCGGAAGGATGTAGAGCATCATCTTCTGCGTGCTCGCCATCGGCCCCTCGAGGGCAGCCTTGGGCATGTTCTTCATCGTGAGCTGACGCTGGGTGAAGAACATCGTGGCGCTCATCAGGACGATGAGGCAGATGACGACGACGCGCGACGTCATCGAGTCGGTCGTCCGGAAGACGTCGGAGAGCTGCGCTCCGAAGAGGCTCGACGACTCGATGTCGCCGGCGATCCTCTGGTCGATCGGACCGATGGCCTTGTGCGTACCCTCTGCGATGCCCTGCAGGTTGTTGAGGACCCGGAACAGCGCGAAGAAGATCGGGGACTGCAGAAGGATCGGCAGGCACGACGCCATGGGGTTCGTGCCGTGCTTGCGGTAGAGCTCCATGGTCTCGCGGCCCATGGCCTCGCGAGACGCGGGATCGGTCTTGCCCTTGTACTTCTTCTGCACCGCCTGCAGCTCGGGCTGCATCATCTGCATCCCGCGCGAGGCCTTGATCTGCTTGAAGAAGAGCGGGATCAGTGCGATACGGATGACGACCGTCAGGGCGACGATCGAGAACACCCATGCCCAGCCAGGGCCGTCCTGCATCCCGAGGGTCGTGAACAGGGCGTGCGCCCCGTACATGATCCAGGCCACGACCCACTCGATGGGGTAGAGGATGGTGTCGAACATCCCGAATTGTCTCCTCTGTCGGAAAGTCTGCGTCCCCGGCGGCGCGGTCCGGGAGGGTCAGTGGTGTGCTGCGCCGCGGTGCTCGTGACCTGCCGCGTCGACATCGACATGGCGAGAACGAGCGGGTGGGACGTCGTCGACTCCGCCGAGGCTCCACGGGTTGCACCGCAGGATCCGCCACAGAGCGAGGCCGGTTCCCCGTAGCGTCCCGTGCGTACGGATCGCGATGATCGCGTACTGGGAGCACGACGGGTAGTACTTGCAGGTGGGCCCCGTCAGCGGGGAGATCACCGACTGGTAGACGCGCAGGACGCCGATGAGGACGGTCGCCGGGAGGTTCCGCAGCGCGTCGCGCCCGCGGTCGAACGTCGAGGCGGTCACGTCGTCCTCCGGGCGCGCTCGAGGGCGCGCTCGAGGCTGCTCGTGAGGTCCTTGTCGAGCTCCGCATAGGTGGCACCGCTCGAGGCGGGCAGAGCACGAACGACCATCCGGGACCCAGGGGGGATGGCGGGAAGGTGCGCCGCGGCGATGTGCCGCAGGCGGCGCTTCACCTGGTTCCGGTGCACGGCGTTCCCCACGGCCTTGGATACGACAAGACCGACCTGTGGCGGGGCATCGCCCGCGACAGCACCGACGCCGGCCTCAAGGCCGGCGTCGGGGTCGACGAGGAGATGCACCACCACGGTCGATCGACCTGCACGCGTGCCACGGCGCACCGTCCGTTCGAAGTCGACGGAACGGCGCAGTCGGTGCGCCGCGGGCAACATCCGTCAGGCAGAGAGCTCGGCGCGACCCTTGCGCCGACGGTTCGCCAGGATGGCGCGGCCGGCGCGGGTGCGCATGCGCAGCCGGAAGCCGTGGGTCTTGGCACGACGGCGGTTGTTCGGCTGGAAAGTCCGCTTGCTCACGAGGTACTCCAAGAAACGTCGGGGAGGCACACCGTCAGTTCCTCGACGATGCAGGTCTTGTCGCAGGTCGGGCTCGCGTACGAGACGTGGAAGCACCGACCGGGCCGACCCGAGGACCGGCAGCCCTGTTAAGGGCGCGCGAAAGGACCTGGAACGGCTGTCCGACGTTACGCCGTGGACGCCCCTCAGGTCAAACCCGCCCGGGGGCGACCCGGACCGGCTGGTGGCTACGATGTGGAGGACCTCACGCACCTCGGCGCGATGGCGCGCCGTTCGCCCGGTCCGGTCATCGCCCACAGCATTGTCCACAGGTTCCACAGCATGTGGACAACGCTGTGGACGGAGATCTGGCGTGGCAGACTCGCGACCTCGCTGACCATCCCGAACGACCCGAAGGACGACGCCCGTGGCCCAGCCGGACGAGAACATCACCGACGTCTGGGCACACACGCTCGCCACTCTCGAGGCACGGCCGGACATGAGCGCCCGGCAGCTCGCGTTCATCAAGCTCGCGAAGCCGATGGCCATCCTCGAGGACACCGTGTTCATCGCGGTGCCGCACGAGCAGACACGCGCCTACCTCGAGACCAGCGTGCGCGACCAGCTCGTGTCCGCGATGGCCTCCACGCTCGGGCGCGACATCCGCTTCGGCATCACCGTGGACCCGGAGCTGAGCAGCGACACCCTCACCGGACCGTCGCAGGACTACACGGCTCCCCCGGAGCCCGGCATCCCCGACGAGCCGGAGGCGCCCCCGCTGCCGCCGAGCCCCAAGCAGTCGGCCGAGCCGACCCGTCTCAACCCGAAGTACATCTTCGAGACCTTCGTCATCGGATCGTCCAACCGGTTCGCCCACGCCGCCGCCGTCGCCGTCGCCGAAGCCCCGGCCAAGGCGTACAACCCGCTGTTCATCTACGGCGACTCCGGGCTCGGCAAGACGCACCTGCTCCACGCCATCGGCCACTACGCCCACAACCTCTATCCCCATGTGCGCGTGCGGTACGTGAACTCGGAGGAGTTCACCAACGACTTCATCAACAGCATCGGCGAGGGGCGCGCCGGGGCCTTCCAGCGTCGCTACCGCGACGTCGACGTCCTCCTCATCGACGACATCCAGTTCCTCGAGGGCAAGGAACAGACGATGGAGGAGTTCTTCCACACCTTCAACGCCCTCCACAACGCGGACAAGCAGGTGGTAATCACCTCCGACGTCCCGCCCAAGCAGCTGAACGGCTTCGAGGACCGGCTGCGCTCGCGCTTCGAGTGGGGCCTCATCACGGACGTCCAGCCGCCGGACCTCGAGACCCGCATCGCGATCCTGCGCAAGAAGGCCGCGAGCGAGCGGCTCGACGTCCCCGCCGAGGTGCTCAGCTACATCGGCTCGCGCATCTCCACGAACATCCGCGAGCTCGAGGGGGCGCTCATCCGCGTCACGGCCTTCGCGAACCTCAACCGCCAGGCCGTGGACCTGGCCCTCGCGGAGATCGTCCTCAAGGACCTCATCACCGACGACGACACGCAGGAGATCACCCCGTCGATGGTGATCGCCCAGACCGCCGCCTACTTCGGGCTCACGATCGACGACCTGTGCGGTTCCTCCCGCTCGCGCGTGCTCGTCACCGCCCGTCAGATCGCCATGTACCTGTGCCGGGAGCTCACCGACCTGTCGTTGCCGAAGATCGGCCAGCAGTTCGGCGGCCGTGACCACACCACCGTGATGCACGCGAACAAGAAGATCGCGGGCCAGATGGCCGAGCGTCGTTCCACCTACAACCAGGTGACCGAGCTCACGAGCCGCATCAAGCAGCAGCACCGCGGCTGACCTCTTTCCGCACGACGAACCGCCTCACGGGCTCGACCACGCTCTCCACAGGGCTGTGGATCCGGGCCCGTCGGCGTCTCTCCACATGCCTGCCCACAGGGAGATGCCCGGAAACGGCCAGTTGCGCTGCATCTGTCCCCAGGCCTGTGGAGCAATACCGTGGACAAGCGGCGCTGCGCGGACACGGGAGAGATTCACACCTGTGGATAACTCTGTGGACGCGTGTGGACCACCGCGGCAGATCCGTGGACGACGACGCCCCGATCGGTGGACGGCTGTGGGTACAGATTCCGTCGCCCACAGGCACAAGGTGTTGTCCACAGCGGCGCCCCCACGGCCTCCACACCCTGAACAGCCCTCTGACCTGCACAAACGTCCGTCATCCCCAGATTCCACAACCCCGATGACGATGACGAACGTTTGATCATCAAGAAATTCCCCACACCTTCATCAGGGCGGCGAGGCGATCCAGGGCGGTCCCGCCCCTCAGCCTGAGGATCACGTGCCGAAGAGCCCCTGTCTCGCGTAGGGTTTGGCTCGGACGACGAGGCAGGTCGGGTCATGACGACGGTCCGGGCCGGTCCCGGGCCACCGGCCCCACGCCCGCACGTCCGCTTCGATCGACAAGGGTCGACAACGCGAGGAGTGGGATGAAGTTCCGGGTTGAGCGTGACGTCCTGGCCGAGGCCGTGACCTGGACGGCGCGCACGCTCCCCACGCGCCCTCCGGCACCGGTGCTCGCGGGCGTACGCATCGAGGTCGACACGGCCGGCACGATCTGGCTGTCCAGCTTCGACTACGAGGTGTCCGCGCGGGCGGAGATCCCCGCCGAGGTCTCCGAGCCGGGGACGGTGCTCGTCTCAGGACGGCTGCTGGCCGAGATCTCCCGGGCCCTGCCCCACAAGCCTGTGGACGTCACCCTCGAGGGCACGAAGGTGGTCCTGACGTGCGGCGCCTCGCGCTTCACCCTGCTGACCATGCCGGTGGAGGACTACCCGACGCTGCCGCAGATGCCCGAGCTGAGCGGCACGGTGACCGGCGACGCGCTCACGCACGCCGTCGCCCAGGTCAGCGTGGCCGCGAGCCGCGACGACACGCTCCCCCTGCTCACCGGCGTGAGGATGGAGATCGAGGGCGAGCGCATCACCCTCATCGCCACCGACCGGTACCGCCTGGCACTGCGTGAGCTCACCTGGACGCCGGCCACGCCGGGCTACTCGGCCGTCGCGCTCGTGCGCGCCCGCACCCTGACCGACGTCGCGAAGTCGCTCGGTGGGGGCGGGGGCCTCGTCAACGTGGGCCTGTCCACGGGCCAGGGCGTCGACCTCATCGGCTTCGAGGCCGGCGGCCGCCACACGACGTCGCAGCTCGTCGACGGCGACTACCCGCCCGTGCGGCGTCTCTTCCCGGACGCGACGCCGATCCACGCCGTCGTCGCCACCGCGCCGCTCATCGAGGCCGCCAAGCGCGTGTCCCTCGTGGCGGAGCGCAACACGCCGATCCGGCTGTCGTTCACGGACGGTCAGGTCGTGCTCGACGCAGGGCAGGGCGACGACGCGCAGGCGTCCGAGGCCCTCGAGGCGGTGCTGGTGGGCGAGGACATCCAGGTCGCGTTCAACCCGCAGTTCCTGCTGGACGGGCTCGGGGCACTCGGCACCGACTTCGTCCGGCTGTCGTTCACGCACCCGAACAAGCCTGTGGAGTTCACCGGCCAGGAGTCGCTCGACGGCGAGGACTCGTCGGAGTACCGCTACCTGCTCGTGCCGATCCGCTTCGCCGGCTGAGCTCGTCCTGCCCGCTCGCCCGTACCGCACCCGGAGGAACCCATGGTCAGCCACATCGGACTCGTCGGTCTGGGCAAGATGGGCAACAACATGCGCGAGCGGCTGCGCCGCGGCGGCATCGAGGTCACCGGGTACGACCCGCGGCCCGAGGTGTCGGACGTCGCGTCGCTCGCGGATCTCGTGGCCGCGCTGCCCGCGGACCGTCGCGTCGTGTGGGTGATGGTGCCGGCCGGCGACCCGACGCGCGGCGTGGTGCAGGAGCTGGGCACGCTGCTGGGCGAGGGTGACGTCGTCGTCGAGGGCGGGAACTCGCACTACCCCGAGGACCAGGCGCGCGCGGCAGAGCTGGCCGAGCACGGGATCGGCTACGTCGACGTGGGCGTCTCCGGCGGCGTGTGGGGTCTGGAGAACGGGTACGGCCTGATGTGCGGCGGCGACCGCGCGCACGTCGAGACGCTCATGCCCGTCTTCGACGCGCTGCGGCCCGAGGGCCCCCGCGAGGAGGGTTTCGTGCACGCCGGCGAGGTGGGCGCGGGGCACTTCGCGAAGATGGTCCACAACGGCATCGAGTACGGCCTCATGCAGAGCTACGCGGAGGGCTACGAGCTGCTCGCCGCCAAGGACATCGTCACGGACGTGCACGGCACGATGAAGGCGTGGATGCGCGGCACGGTCGTGCGGTCGTGGCTGCTCGACCTCATGGTGAAGGCGCTCGAGGAGGACCCGGCGCTGGCGGCGATCGACGACTGGGTGGACGACTCGGGCGAGGGCCGCTGGACGGTCGACGAGGCCATCGACAACGCGGTGCCGCTGCCCGTGATCTCCGCGGCGCTGTTCGCGCGCTTCGCGTCCCGGCAGGACGAGTCCCCGGCGATGAAGGCCGTGGCCGCGCTGCGCCAGCAGTTCGGCGGGCACGCGGTCAAGCCCGCGCAGTGAGGCCGGCGGTGGCAGGCCGCCGAGCAGGGTAGATGTACGTCTCCCACCTCTCCCTCCTCGACTTCCGCTCGTACGCCGCGGCCGACGTCGAGCTCGAGCCTGGCCCGAACGCATTCGTCGGGCGCAACGGCCAGGGCAAGACCAACCTCGTCGAGGCGATCGGCTACGTGGCGACCCTCGGCAGCCACCGGGTCGCGAACGACACCCCCCTCATCAAGGCGGGCGCGGAGCGGGCGGTGGTCCGGACGCGGATCGTGCGCGGGGACCGGGCGTCGACCGTCGAGCTGGAGATCACCGCCGGCAAGGCGAACCGGGCCCGCGTGAACCGTGGGCAGCTCGGACGGGCGCGTGACGTGCTCGGCATCCTGCGGACGGTGCTCTTCGCGCCCGAGGACCTCGCGCTCGTCAAGGGCGACCCCGACGGCCGGCGCCGCTTCCTCGACCAGCTGGTCGTGCAGCTCCTCCCCCGCGCTGCCGGCCTGCTGGGCGACTACGAGCGCGTGGTGCGGCAGCGGTCGGCGCTGCTCAAGTCGCTCCGCGGGGCGCGCCGGTCCGGCGCAGGCGCTGTGGACACCAGCACCCTCGAGGTCTGGGACGCCCGGGCGGCGCAGCTCGGCGGGCAGATCCTTGCGATGCGCCTCGCGCTGGTGGAGGCCCTGCGACCGCACGTCGCGGCCGCGTACGAGCAGGTCAGCGACGCCGACGGCGACGCGCAGCTCGCGTACCGCTCGAGCGTCCCCGGCGCCACGGACGGCGCGACGCCCGCCGCGGAGGACCTGGAGAAGGCGATCCTCGCGGCGATGGCGGAGGCGCGTGCCCAGGAGCTGGAACGCGGCGTCAGCCTCGTCGGGCCGCACCGCGACGACCTGGTCCTCACCCTCGGTGGGCTGCCGGCCAAGGGGTACGCGAGCCACGGGGAGTCGTGGTCGTTCGCACTGGCGCTGCGGCTCGCGTCGTACCGGCTGCTCGGCGGCGGCGACGACCCGGAGCACGTGCCGGACGCCGCGTTCTGGGACCCCGACCTCGACACGGACGCCGACCCCGTGCTGATCCTGGACGACGTGTTCGCCGAGCTCGACGTGCGACGTCGCGAGCGGCTGGCGGAGCTCGTCGCGCCGGCTCGCCAGGTGCTCGTCACGGCCGCCGTGCCCGACGACGTCCCGCCGGGGCTGCTCGGTGCGCGGTACGAGGTCACCCCCGGCCAGGTGCGTCGTGCGACGTGACGACGGCGCGACCGTCGAGGGCGACCTCCCCGAGGACGACGGGAGCACGGGCGGCCCGTCGTCCCGCGCCGAGGACCCGCGCCCGGTCACGGACCGCACCGAGCTGACGCCGCCGTCGGCGGTCGCGCGAGAGGCCCTCAACCGCGCGAAGGCGGCGGCGCGGGCCAAGGGACTCCGGCCCGGCTCGCCGGCGCGCCGCTCCCCCCTCGCAGAGCCACGTCTGTCCGGGCAGGGGCCCGGCGCCCGCGACCCGCAGCTCCTGTCGGAGGTGCTGGGGCGCCTCATGCGGGACAAGGGGTGGACGGCGGACGTGTCCGTCGGCGGCGTGATCGGGCGCTGGCGCGAGGTGGTGGGCGACCAGGTCGCCGACCACTGTCAGCCGGAGACCTTCGAGCAGAAGGTGCTCGTGGTGCGGGCCGACTCGACCGCCTGGGCCACGCAGGTGAGGCTGCTGGTGCCGACCCTGCTCCGCCGGCTCGAGGAAGAGGTCGGCGAGGGCGTCGTCGAGCAGGTCACCGTGCTCGGGCCCGCCGGGCCGGGCTTTCGCCGCGGACGACGCACGGTGCGCGGCCCGGGACCGCGCGACACGTACGGCTGAGGGTTCGGGACCGCGCGGACATGACGACGGGGCCCGGCCGCTGGTGCGGCCGGGCCCCGTCGTCGTGCTCGCGGGACGTCAGTGCTGGATGCGGCGACGCAGCCAGAACAGCACGCCGCCGCCGACGATCAGCAGCGCGGCGATCCCGGCGAAGACGCCGACCGTCGCACCCGTCTGCGGGAGCTCGTCGGCCGTCTCCGCCGCGGCCGGCGGGACCTCGGCGTCGTCCGCGACGACGTCCACGTCCGCGCCGCCGGCGCCGACCGGGTTGGCGCACTCGGTGCTCGCCTCCGGGTAGCTCACGAGCTGCGAGTACTCGGGGTTGACCTCGAAGAGCACCTCGACGCCCTCACGGGTCCAGGCGTAGTTGCCGTCCGTCTCGGCGTAGGAGCCGTCGTCCTGCTGCTCCCAGCCCGGCCACTGCTTCGGCGCCGTGTCCGAGGCACCCGGCCACAGCAGCTGGCCCTCCAGCGGCTGGTCGGTGGCGACGTAGTTCTCGCCACCCTCCGGGTGGATGAACGTGATGGTCAGCGGGGTCTCGTCGTCGACCTCGATGCCCTCGGGCAGCGAGACGCCGTAGTCGAGGTAGGGCGTGTCGCCCACGCACACGGCACCGATGTCACCCGGGATCAGCGCGCACGACTCCTCCGACGGGACGAGCTGCTCGATCGGGAAGATCACGTCGCCACCCTCGGTGCGGGTGTAGCCGCCCAGGTCGTCGCCGAACGTGCGTCCCTCGGTCGGCACCGCGAGCACGCCCTGCTCGGTGGTCAGGTAGGTGACGTCCGCGGTGTCCGCGGGGAGGATGACGTCCGACGCGACCGCGCCGCAGACGTCGAGGGCGTCCGGGGCCTGCGGAACGACGGTCTGAGGCTCCTCGACGACCGGGACCTCCGGCTCGGTCGGGGTGGCGCAGTCCTCGGCGGACGGCAGCTCGATGCCGAAGTCGCTGAGCTCCTGGTGCTGCCAGTCGACCAGGTGCCCGTCCATGGACGAGCCGTCGGGGTAGGTGATCGTCTCCGGCATCGTGTACTCGTCCACGCCGCCGCGCACCAGGTCCTGCTGGATGCCCCACCCGGTGCACAGGTCGATGTCGTCGAGCGCGTCCGTCTCCGGGAGCTCGGTGTACCAGTGCTGGTCGTTCTTGAGCTCGTCCTCGGGAACGGTGAGCGGCGTCGTGCCGAGGAGCTGCTGCTCGCCGGAGTTCTCCCACGCGGCAGGCTTGTCCTTGTCGAGCTTCGGGTACAGGTAGATGCCGACCTGGACGTCGGTGACCTCCGGAGCCGGGCACGCCTTGGTGCTCTCGCCGTAGGACCAGTCGTACTGGGTGCCGTTGTGGCCGTCCCATGCATCGACCTCGACGGTCCACCGGGAACTGCCGGAGATGTCGATCTTGTCGTTGTGGTACCCGGTCCCGAAGGACTCCTCGACCACGGTCTTGTCGTCGACCTTCACCTTCACGGTGTTGGTCCGGCCGTCGTGGCCGTTGGCGTATGCCGCCAGGTTCACGGTGAGCGTGTCGCAAGTGGCCGACGCTCCGGGGGTGTGGGCGGAGGCCGGCGCCGCGGTGGCGACGAGCATCCCTCCGACGGCGAGCGTCGTCGCGGCGACGCCGGCCAGAGTCCTCTTCACTGTGGGGTTGTCCCTTCGGTGGTGACCGGTGCACGGGCGCGCGCCAGTCGACGTGCGAAACGGGGAGTCGTGGGGTAGTACACCAGTTTTTGGAGTAAATCGGGAGAGCCGTTGATAACGGTCAGAGCACAAAAAACCGACGTTCCGGAAGAGCCGCTCCGATCACCCCCCAACTGTGGACAACCTTGGGGACAAGCCTGTGGACAAGGCTGTGGAGAGCGCGCTTTCCACGACCTGTGGACAACGTGTGCGGAACTTCCCTCCAGCGGCGTCAATCCGCCGTTTCCTTGCCTCCGGCAGGTAGACTGGGACGGTCATTCCGGGTCGTGCTGCGACCTCTCGCACGGCTCGGTCGAGCGCAGCCCGGAACCTGAGAGCCGCGCCGCCTGCACACCGCACGAAGCGTCGGCGCGTGCACGACGACCGAGGAGCAGCTCCGCCTGTGGCAGACCGAACCGACACCCCCCGTCCCGACACTGTCGCCAACGGAGCCAACGAAGCAGCCGGACCGGGGAACGGGTACGACGCCGGCAACATCACCGTCCTGGAGGGCCTCGAGGCCGTCCGCAAGCGCCCGGGCATGTACATCGGCTCCACGGGCGAGAGGGGCCTGCACCACCTGGTCTACGAGATTGTGGACAACTCTGTGGACGAGGCCCTCGCGGGTCACGCCGACAGCGTCGAGGTGACCCTCCTCGCCGACGGCGGTGTCCGGGTCCGCGACAACGGCCGAGGCATCCCCGTCGCGATGCACCCCACCGAGGGCAAGCCCACGCTCGAGGTCGTCATGACGATCCTGCACGCGGGCGGCAAGTTCGGTGGCGGCGGCTACGCCGTCTCCGGCGGGCTGCACGGCGTGGGCATGTCGGTCGTGAACGCGCTGTCCACCCGCTTCGTGTCCCAGGTGAAGCGCGACGGCTTCCACTGGCAGCAGGAGTACCGCGACGGCGGCGAGCCCGTCACCGAGGTGCAGAAGCTCGAGCCGCTGGCCGAGGGCGAGGCCACCGGGACCACGCAGACGTTCTGGGCCGACGACTCGATCTTCGAGACCACGGAGTACGACTTCGAGACGCTGCGCTCGCGCTTCCAGCAGTACGCCTTCCTCAACAAGGGCCTGAAGATCACGCTGCGCGACGAGCGCGCCGGTCACGCCGTCGCGGACGACGAGGTCGCGGGCCGGGCCCCGGACGGCGCGGACACCGACGTCACGGCCGCCGACGGTGCCGCCGACGTCGAGGACGCGAACCCCGTCCGTACGGTGACGTACCGCTACGACAACGGCCTCACGGACTACGTGGCGCACATCAACGCGGCCAAGAAGTCCGAGCTCATCCACCCCGAGATCATCGACGTGGAGTCGGAGGACACGGAGCGGAAGATCTCGGTGGAGATCGCGATGCAGTGGACCAGCGCGTACAGCGAGTCGGTGCACACGTTCGCGAACACGATCTCGACCACCGAGGGCGGCACGCACGAGGAGGGCTTCCGTGCGGCGCTCACCACCCTGGTGAACAGCTACGCCCGCGACAAGCAGATCATCAAGGAGAAGGACGACAACCTCACGGGCGACGACATCCGCGAGGGCCTCACCGCCGTCATCTCCGTCAAGCTCGGCGAGCCCCAGTTCGAGGGCCAGACCAAGACGAAGCTCGGCAACACCGAGGCGAAGACGTTCGTGCAGCGCGTGGTGCGCGAGAAGCTCGTGGACTGGTTCGACGCCCACCCGACCGAGGCGCGCGACATCATCCGCAAGGCCATCCAGGCGTCGCAGGCCCGCATCGCGGCCCGCAAGGCGCGCGAGGCCACGCGACGCAAGGGGATCCTCAGCTCGGGCGGGATGCCCGGCAAGCTCAAGGACTGCCAGTCGAACCGTGCCGAGGACTGCGAGGTCTACATCGTCGAGGGCGACTCGGCCGGCGGCTCCGCCGTCCGTGGTCGCAACCCGCACAACCAGGCGATCCTGCCGCTGCGCGGCAAGATCCTCAACGTCGAGCGGGCCCGGCTGGACAAGGCTCTCTCCAACCAGGAGATCCAGTCCCTCATCACGGCGTTCGGCACGGGCATCGGGGAGGACTTCGACATCTCGAAGCTCCGGTACCACAAGATCGTGCTGATGGCCGATGCCGACGTCGACGGCCAGCACATCTGCACGCTGCTGCTCACCCTGCTGTTCCGCTACATGCGCCCGCTCATCGAGCACGGCCACGTGTACCTGGCGCAGCCGCCCCTGTACCGGCTCAAGTGGTCGAACGCGCCGCACGACTACGTGTACTCCGACCGTGAGCGGGACGCGTTCCTCAAGGAGGGCCTCGCGGCCGGCAAGCGGATCCCCAAGGAGAACGGCATCCAGCGCTACAAGGGCCTGGGCGAGATGGACTACACCGAGCTCTGGGACACCACCATGGACCCGGAGCACCGCACGTTGCTGCAGGTGACCATGGACGACGCGGCCGCGGCCGACGAGATCTTCTCGGTGCTCATGGGCGAGGACGTCGAGTCCCGCCGCAGCTTCATCCAGCGCAACGCCAAGGACGTCCGTTTCCTCGACATCTAGCGGCGGACGACGACGTCGTACAACCCGTACGCACGTCGTTGTACACCAGCCGAGCATGATCTCGAGGACGACGGAACCCGCGCCCCGGCGGCGCAGGACAGGAAGAAGGTAGACGGTGACGGACGAGACCCCCGGTCCCGACATGACGGACGGCGCCCCGGACGGCGAGGCGATCGACACGACCGACGGTGCGGTGACGGTGCAGCACGGCCGCATCGACCAGGTGGACCTGCAGCTGGAGATGCAGCGCAGCTACCTCGACTACGCGATGAGCGTCATCGTCGGTCGCGCGCTCCCCGACGTGCGGGACGGCCTCAAGCCGGTGCACCGCCGCGTGCTCTACGCGATGTACGACGGCGGCTACCGCCCCGACCGCGCGTACTCGAAGTGCTCGCGCGTCGTGGGCGACGTCATGGGCAAGTTCCACCCGCACGGTGACACGGCGATCTACGACACCCTCGTGCGCCTGGTGCAGGACTGGGTGCTGCGGTACCCGCTCGTCGCCGGGCAGGGGAACTTCGGCTCGCCCGGCAACGACCCGGCCGCCGCTCCCCGGTACACCGAGTGCCGCATGGCCCCGCTGGCCATGGAGATGGTCCGGGACATCGAGAAGAACACGGTCGACTTCCAGGACAACTACGACGGCCGCACGCAGGAGCCCGTCGTCCTGCCCGCCCGCTTCCCGAACCTCCTGGTCAACGGCTCCGCCGGCATCGCGGTGGGCATGGCGACCAACATCCCGCCGCACAACCTGCGCGAGGTCGCCGAGGGCGTGCGCTGGCACCTCGCCAACCCGGACGCGTCGCGCGAGGAGCTCCTCGCCGCACTGATGCTCCGGATCAAGGGACCGGACTTCCCGACCGGCGCCACGATCCTCGGCACCAAGGGCATCGAGGAGGCGTACCGCACCGGCCGCGGTTCCATCACGATGCGTGCCGTCGTGAACGTCGAGGAGATCCAGAACCGGATCTGCCTCGTCATCACCGAGCTGCCCTACCAGGTCAACCCGGACAACCTGGCCAGCAAGATCGCGGACCTCGTCAACGACGGGAAGCTCGCCGGCATCGCGGACATCCGCGACGAGACGTCGGGCCGCACCGGCCAGCGCCTCGTCATCGTGCTCAAGCGCGACGCGATCGCCAAGGTCGTGCTGAACAACCTGTACAAGCACACGCCGCTGCAGTTCAGCTTCGGCGCGAACATGGTGGCGCTCGTCGACGACGTGCCGCGCACGCTCAGCCTCGACGCCTTCGTGCGGCACTGGACCACGCACCAGATCGAGGTCGTGCGTCGTCGCACCGAGTACCTGCTGGCCGAGGCCGAGCGTCAGATCCACATCCTGCGCGGCTACCTCAAGGCCCTCGACGCGCTGGACGAGGTCATCGCACTCATCCGCCGCTCCCCCGACGTCGAGGAGGCCCGCACCGGCCTCATGGAGCTGCTCGACGTCGACGAGCAGCAGGCCAACGCGATCCTGGCCCTGCAGCTGCGCCGTCTCGCGGCCCTCGAGCGGCAGAAGATCATCGACGAGCACGACGGCCTGCAGCGCGAGATCGAGGACTACAAGGACATCCTCGCGAAGCCGGAGCGCCAGCGGACCATCGTCCAGGACGAGCTCGACGACATCGTCGCCCGCTACGGCGACGAGCGGCGCACCACGGTGCTGCCGTTCGACGGCGACATGTCGGTCGAGGACCTCATCCCCGAGGAGGAGGTCGTCGTCACGATCACGCGCGGCGGGTACGCCAAGCGCACGCGCTCGGACAGCTACCGGGCGCAGCGGCGCGGCGGCAAGGGCGTGCGCGGCGCCGCGCTGCGCGAGGACGACATCGTCGAGCACTTCTTCGTCACGACGACGCACCACTGGCTGCTGTTCTTCACGAACCTGGGCCGCGTGTACCGCGCCAAGGGCTACGAGCTGCCCGAGGGCGGTCGCGACGCCAAGGGCCAGCACGTGGCGAACATGCTGGCGTTCCAGCCCGGCGAGCACATCGCGCAGGTGCTCGACCTGCCGGACTACGAGGCCGCGGACTACCTGGTGCTCGCCACGCGCCGCGGGCTCGTGAAGAAGACCCGCCTCGGCGAGTACAACTCGCCCCGCTCGGGCGGCCTCATCGCGATCAACCTGCGCGAGGACGACGAAGGGCACCCCGACGAGCTCGTCGCGGCGCGCCTCGTGAACGCGGACGACCACCTCATCCTCGTGTCCCGCAAGGGCCAGTCGATCCGCTTCCCCGCCGACGACGACACGCTGCGCCCGATGGGCCGCGCGACGTCCGGCGTCACCGGCATGAAGTTCCGCGAGGAGGACGAGCTGCTCAACGCGGACGTCGTCACGCCGGGGACGGACCTGTTCGTCGTGACCGAGGGCGGCTTCGCGAAGCGCACCGCGATCACGGAGTACCGCGTCCAGGGTCGCGCCGGCTACGGCATCAAGGTCGCCAACCTGGTCGAGGCTCGTGGAGACCTCGTGGGGGCCTTGGTCACGGAGGCGGACGACGAGGTGCTGGTCATCATGGAGCGTGGCAAGATCGTGCGCTCGGCGGTCGCGGAGGTGAACCTCACCGGCCGCACCACGCAGGGCGTGACGTTCGCCAAGCCCGACCGCGGGGACCGCATCATCGCCGTCGCCCGCAACGTCGAACGTCGGGACGTCGACGAGGCAAGCGGCGACGAGTCGGTTAGCGTGGACGAGCAGGCCGCCGACGAGCAGACCACGAGCGGGGACGAGGACTGATGACGGAGAACAGCGCGTCGACCCGGGCGTCGGCGCCTCCCACGCGGGAGGCGGAGATCGACGAGTCGACCCACCGCCGCAGCCCGGCAGCGGGCGCGGCACCGATCGGCGTCGTCCGCGTCGGCGAGGTGCCGGCCCCGCCCGCCCCACCGGTCGCCGCCCCGGCGCCCGTTCCCTCGGTCGCCCCGGACGGCACCGCCGTCCAGGGCGCGTCGCCCGTCAAGGAGGGCGCGGTGAAGGCGGCCGCCGCCGCGCTCGCCGCCGCGCGGAGCGCGGCGAAGAAGGTCCAGTCGGTCATGCCGGACGCCCAGGGCAAGGGGCAGGACGGCGCGGGCAGCACGAGCGGCACGGGCACGACCAAGAGCGCCGCGAAGCCCGCCGAGCCGCGCCCGGAGATGCACTACTCGGCCGGCGGCGTGCACGGGACGGCAGCCCCCGCCGCCGCGGCTCCCGTGGGGAGCCCGATGGTCGGGGCCGTCCAGCCCGGTGCCGGCGCGCGCCGCGTGCGGCTGTCGGTCTCCCGGGTCGACCCGTGGTCGATCATGAAGCTCGCGTTCCTGCTGTCCGTCGCGATCGGCTTCATCACCGTCGTCGCGACGATGGTGGTCTGGTACGTGCTCAACGACATGGGCACGTTCGCGAAGATCCAGGGCTTCCTGAGCGAGACGATCGGCCCGCAGGCCGTGAACCTCATGCAGTTCATCGAGTTCGACCGCGTCGTCTCGTTGTCGGTGCTGATCGCCATCGTCAACGTGGTGCTGCTGACCGCGCTCGCCACGATCATGGCCATCCTGTACAACATCACGGCCGCACTCGTCGGCGGCGTGCACCTCACGCTGACGGACGAATGAACCCCGTCCCGACCGGGACCGACGTCACACCGCGTGACGGCTCTCCCGGTTTGGGAACGGACCCGCGCGTACGGTAATGTTCCGTGCTGCACGCGCTCCCTCGTGGGGGCGCGCTCGGGGCTATAGCTCAGACGGTTAGAGCGCTTCCCTGATAAGGAAGAGGTCGGAGGTTCAAGTCCTCCTAGCCCCACTCCAGGCCACCTCAGGCCCGGGCCCGAGACGCACGACGACGGTCGTGACGAGGAGGCAGAAGATGAAGAAGCTGTTCGTCCTCCTGCTCGCGCTGGGCGCGGGATACCTGGTCTGGCGCCGTCTCAACGAGGACTCGGCCGACCGGGACCTGTGGTCCGAGGTCACCGACACCATCGACTGAGAACGCCCGGCCCGTCTGACGAGGCCGCCAGGGGCCATGGCGCAATTGGTAGCGCACCTGCTTTGCAAGCAGGGGGTTAGGGGTTCGAGTCCCCTTGGCTCCACCACCGAAGACCCCGTACGCCCGTCGGCGTGCGGGGTCTCGTCGTCCGGCGACGAGCGCGCCCGGAGGTGTTGAGCTCAGGCGCCCGGTCCCGCATGGTGGATGGTGGGCCGCCGATCGGCCGGCCGTCACGACGAGGGGGTCACGATGACGCTCTACCTGCTGTCCGTGCCGCACGACTCCGAGAGCGAACCCACGATGGCGACGATGGACCCGGCGGAGCTGGAGGCGACGCTCGCGGCGGTGGGCGCCTTCAACGAGTCGCTGGAGGCCGCGGACGCGCTCCGGTTCGCCGGCGGGCTGCACCCGCCGAGCACGGCCACGACGATCGACGGTTCCGGTGAGGCGGCGACCGTCTCCCCCGGTCCGTTCGTGGAGGCCCCGGAGTACCTCGGCGGCCTCTGGGTGATCGAGGCGGCGGACGACGCCGCGGCCATCGCGTGGGGCACGCTGGCTGCCGAGGCGCTCGACGGCCGGGTCGAGGTCCGCGCCTTCCAGGACGTGCCGCAGGTCTGAGCCCGGGGACGCCGCAGGGCCCCGTCCCTGCGGACGAGGCCCTGCGGTGATCGGTGCGGTGCCGTCCCGGGACGGCGAGCTGGTCAGGCCTTGTCGCCCTCCCCCGCATCCTTCGCGGCGTCGGCGACGTCCCCGGCGGCGTCCTCCGTCTTGCGGGCGGCGGAGCGCGTACGGTTCGTGGCCTTCTTGGCGGCGTCGGTCGCCTTGTCCTTGGCCTTGTCCACGGCCTCGGTGACCTCCTCGCCGAGCTCGGCGGCCTTCTCGGAGGCGCGCTCGGCGGCCTCGCGACCCTTCGCGACGGCGTGCCCCGCGGCCTCGCCGACGGCCTCCGCCGCGTCGGCGACGGCGTGCCGCGCGTCTCGCGCCGCGCCGTCGTAGTCGGGTCCGGACTGCTGCTCCCAGGGCTCGGCCCACGGGTCGTTCTGCGGCTGGGCCCGGCGCCAGAAGGCGTAGCCGGCCACGGCCGCCCCGGCGAGCGCGAGGAACCAGAACAGCCCCTTGCCCTTGCCGGACTTCTCTGCCTCCTTGGCGGCCTTCTCCGCCGCCTTCTCGGCCGCGGCCTGGGCCTTGGCGGCCTCCTTGGCCGCCTTCTTCGCGGCCTTCTTGCCCGCACGACCGGCCTTCTCCGCGGCGTCGCGCGCGGCGTCCGCCGCCAGGACGCCGGCCGCACCCGCGGCCGCCCCGGCGCGCGTCGCGGCCTCGTTGAACGCGGAGACGACCCGCGGCAGGTAGTCGTCCACGATCTTGTCGTGCGCGGTGTCCACGAGCGGGCCCGCCTTGTCGGCGGCCTTCTCGACCCGCGGCGCCGCCGCGAGCACGCTCTCGCGCCACGCCTTCTCGGCGCGTGGCACGAGCCACTCGAGGAAGGAGTCGACGCGCGGCTCGGCCCAGTCCTTGGCCTGGTTCGCGGCGTCCTTCGCCCCACCGGCGGCCCGGGCGCCGACGTCGACCAGGACGGCGGCCGCCTCGGTCGCGGAGCCCTTGAGCTTCTCGGTGTCGATGTCGTTGATCGTCGAGCTCACCTTGTCGGAGACCTTCGAGGAGAGCTTCTCGGCCTGGTCCTTGGCAGCGTCCTTAACGCTGTCGCCCACGTTCTTTCGCACCATGGACCCACTGTGCCACCAGGTGCCCTGGCCTGCAGCGCTACGCGCGGGCCGCGTCGTGAGAGTCCAGGGAAGGGAGAGTGAGAGGATGAGGGCATGTTCGCAACCCTCCACACCACCGCCGGTGACATCCGCATCGAGCTGCTGCCGAACCACGCGCCCAAGACCGTCGCGAACTTCGTCGGGCTGGCCAAGGGCACCACGACGTGGACGGACCCGGCCACGGGCGCCGAGCGCAACGACCCTCTGTACGACGGCGTGATCTTCCACCGCGTCATCGACAACTTCATGATCCAGGGCGGGGACCCGCTGGGCACCGGCACCGGTGGCCCCGGCTACACCTTCGACGACGAGATCCACCCCGAGCTCCAGTTCGACGACAAGTACATCCTCGCGATGGCGAACGCCGGCAAGCGCCGCAACCCCGTCACGGGCGCCGTCGAGGGCACCAACGGCTCGCAGTTCTTCATCACCACCGGCGCCACGCCGTGGCTGAACGGCAAGCACAGCATCTTCGGCAAGGTGGCCGACGACGAGTCGCGCGCCGTCGTCGACGCGATCGGCACCACGCCGACCCGCCCCGGCGACCGTCCCGTCCAGGACATCGTCATCAACAGCGTGACCATCGAGGACTGAGCTCCGGTCCAGGTCACGGTCGGGGTCGAGAATCTCGACGCAGTCCCGTTCACGCGCCCCAGGGGGCGCGCCACGTCGGGAAAGAGCGTACTGCGACGAGATTCTCGACCCCGACCTCTCTCTCGCCTCACGGAGGGCTGACCCATCTCGACCCCAACTCCCGGTCCGCAGCCGACGGCTCCTCCCGTGTGCCCGCGGCACCCCGACCGTGTGTCCTACGTGCGCTGCCAGCGCTGCGGGCGGCCGACGTGCCCCGAGTGCCAACGACCTGCCGCCGTCGGGATCCAGTGCGTCGACTGCGTCAAGGAGGCATCGCGCGCGGTGCCGAGCGCCCGGACGATGTTCGGCGGCACGGTCCGTGGCGGGCGGCCGGTCGTCACGCTGACGATCGTCGGCCTGTGCGTGGTGAGCTGGGTGCTGCAGCTCGTCACGGGCGGCGAGTGGACGCAGCGGTGGGCCTTCG
Organism: Isoptericola sp. QY 916; assembly: GCA_026934365.1. Taxonomy (GTDB): domain Bacteria; phylum Actinomycetota; class Actinomycetes; order Actinomycetales; family Cellulomonadaceae; genus Isoptericola; species Isoptericola nanjingensis. The sequence goes on from JADHZE010000018.1 coordinate 28,352, forward strand.
CCCCCTCGGTGGGGCTCGACGAGCCGTGGCGGTTCCTCACCGCCGCGTTCCTGCACTCCACCAGCCCGCTGCACATCCTGTTCAACATGTACGCGCTGTGGCTCACCGGCCCGTTCCTCGAGCAGGCGTTCGGACGCGGCCGCTTCATCGCGCTCTACGTGCTGTCCGCGATCGCGGGGTCCGTGGGCTACCTGCTGCTCGCCGACCCGACGAGCTACTCCTGGATCACCGCCGTCGTGGGTGCCTCCGGGGCCGTCTTCGGGCTGTTCGGCGCGATCATCCCGGTCCTGCGCCGCACCGGGCGCAGCGCCGCGCAGATCGTCGTGCTCATCGCCATCAACATGGCGATCCCGTTCTTCGTCGGCGGGATCGCGTGGCAGGCGCACCTGGGCGGCCTGGCGGTCGGTCTGGCGATGGGTGCCGGGTTCGCCTTCGCGCCCCGCGAGCGGCAGGCGCTCGTGGGGTGGCTGGTCCCGGCGGGCGTGGCCGTCGTCCTCGTCGCCGCGACCCTGTGGAAGTACGCCTCGGTGGGGATGCTCTGAGCGCCGCCCACAGGGTTGTCCACAGGTGTGGAACGAACTACACGGGTGGAAGACCCGGCGTCAGCGCCAGCGGGTGGTGAGCCCGAAGCCCGCGATGATCAGCACGAACCCGACGGCGAGGTTCCAGGCGCCGAGCGCCGGGATCGGCAGGCCCAGCCCCTGCGCCGTGAGGTAGTACAGGACGATCCATGCGAGGCCCAGCAGCATGAGCGTGAGCATCGTCGGCACCAGCCAGCGCGGGTTGCCCTGCGGCTTCGCCTTCGGCGTCGCCGGCTGCTCGGCGGGCGTGCTCTTCTTCTTGCGGGACTTCGACTCGGGCACGGGGAGGTCTCCTGTCCGGACGGGTGGGCGGCGGCCGCGGGCCGGATGCCCGCCACCGTCGGCGATTCTGTCGACTAGCGTAGTCGTCAGCAGGCTCGAGAAGGACAGCCGCGACCGACCGGAGGGCCGATGAACCGCCGACTGCGCCAGAGCGCGACCGTCGCGTGCGTCCTCGCCGCGTCCGGGCTCCTCTTCACCGCCAGCGCGCAGCTCGCGGACACCAAGGACGGTCGGGACCCGCAGGACCTCGCCGAGCTCGTCACCACGGAGTCCGACCGCGTCGCGGGGCTCACCGACCGGATGAACGAGCTCGAGGCCGAGATCGACGACCTCGGCAAGCAGGCCGGCACCGACCTGCCCACGCGGAGCGCCGACCTCGTGGCCGACGAGTCGGTCGTCACGGGTGCCGCGCCGGTCTCGGGGCCCGGGCTGCGGGTGGCGCTCGACGACGCGCCCGCGTCCAGCCAGTCGATCAGCGGGGCGCGGCCGGACGACCTGGTCGTGCACCAGCAGGACGTGCAGCACGTGATCAACGCGCTGTGGGCGGGCGGGGCCGAGGCGATGACGCTGCAGGGCGAGCGCGTCACCGCGACGTCGGCGTTCCGCTGCTCCGGCAACATCCTGCTGCTGCACGGCAAGGTCTTCTCCCCGCCGTACGTGATCGAGGCCGTGGGCGACCCCCAGCAGCTCCGGGCGTCGCTGGACGCGGACCCGGGCGTCGCGATCTACCAGCAGTACGTCGACTGGGTCGCCCTCGGGTGGTCGGTCAAGGACGCGGGCACCCTCGAGCTCCCCGCCTACACCGGCAGCTCCGAGATGAAGTACGCGACCGTCCCCGCCGGCACGGACGTGTTCTCGTGAGCGCCGCGACCGTCGTGAGCTCCGCGCTGCCGGGCCGGCGATGGCGTGGCCGCCGTCCCGTCCTGCAGCCCGCCTGACCACTTCCCCGAAGCGAGACAGCCATGACCAGCCCCACCACCACGACCGCCGGCCCGCGCATCCTCGTGGTCGACAACTACGACTCGTTCGTCTACACGATCGTCGGCTACCTGGACCAGCTCGGGGCGCGCACCGTCGTCGTGCGCAACGACGCCGTGCCCGAGCCCGACGCGGACGGCGTCTTCCACGACGCGGACGGTGCGCCCTTCGACGGCGTCCTCGTCTCCCCCGGCCCGGGCACCCCGAAGGAGGCCGGCTCGTCGGAGGACGTCATCCGTGCGTGCGCGCGCTCCCGCACTCCGATGCTCGGCGTCTGCCTGGGCCACCAGGCCCTCGCGGAGGTGTACGGCGCCACGGTGGCGCACGCGCCAGAGCTCATGCACGGCAAGACCAGCCTGGTGGAGCACGACGGCGAGGGCGTGCTCGACGGTCTGGCGTCGCCGTTCACGGCGACGCGCTATCACTCGCTCGCGGTGCTCCCGGAGAGCGTGCCCGCCGAGCTCGAGGTGACGGGCGCGACGGCGAGCGGCGTCGTCATGGGGCTGCAGCACCGCGAGCTGCCGCTGCACGGGGTGCAGTTCCACCCCGAGTCGGTGCTCACCGAGGGCGGGCACCGGCTCCTCGCCAACTGGCTCGCCGTGTGCGGCGACGGCGGCGCGGTGGAGCGGTCCGCCGGCATGGCGCCGCTGGTGCACCAGGGCTGACGCCAGCACGCACGAAGGACCCGACGGAACCACGGTTCCGTCGGGTCCTTCGTCGTCCGTCGCTCAGTCGCCCAGGATGCCGAGCGGGTCGCCCGCGTCGTCGGTCGCGCCGTCCGTGGGGTCGCCGGACGGCTCGCCCGTGGGCGTCTCCTCCGCCTCCGGCCCGCTGGACACCACGACGGCGACGTTCGACCCGACCTCGGCCTCGCCGCCCTCCGGGTCCTGGGAGATCACGGTGCCGTTCGGCACGTCGTCCGAGGGCTCGAAGCTGATCTGCGGGCTCAGGTTGGCACCGGTGATGGCCGCCTGGGCGTCGGCGGCCGACTGGCCGACCACGTTCGGCACCGTCGTCATCTCCGGGGCCTTCTTCTTGGCGATGACGATCGAGACGCCGCTCCCCTGCGGCACCGAGCCGGCCTGCGGGCTCTGGCGGATCACCGTGCCCGGTTTCTCGTCGCTCTCCTCCGTGCTGGTCTCGGAGTTGAGCCCGAGGTTGGTGATCGTCTCCTTGGCCTTGTCCTCCGTCATGCCCAGCAGGTTCGGCAGGTCGACCTGACCGGTGGAGACGACGATGTCGACGGCCGATCCTTCGCTGACCGCCTGGCCCTCGGCCGGGTCGGACTTGATGACGTGGTCCTTCTCGACGCCCTTGCTGTTCTCCTGCGAGACGTCGCCGAGGGTCAGCTTCGCCTTCTCGAGCTCGTCGGAGGCCTCGTCCTCCGTCATGCCCGAGAGGTCGGGCACCGCGACGGTGTCCGGGCCGGCGGAGAACGTCACGGTCACGGTGGTGCCGCGGTCCACCTCCGTGCCGCCGGTCGGGTTCTGGTCGAGGAACGTGTTCTCGGGCTCCGTGGACTCCGTGTCGGTCGCCTGCTCGTACTCGAGCCCCGCTGCCGTGATCGCGCGCTCCGCCTCGGCGGGGGTGACGTTGGACTGGAGCTCGGGCACGGTCGTCTTGGCCTCGGCGCCGTTCATGACGAGGAACGTGATGATCGCGGCCAGCGCGACGGCGCCGATCGCGATGAGCGTCCACATGAGGCCCTTGCGGCTCTTCTTCTCGTCGTCGGGCTCGCCGTTCGCGCCCTGCACCCCGGTGGTGCCCCACTGCGACGTGCTCGCGGGGTCCATCACCTGGGTGCCCTGGGGCTGGCCCATGACCTGCGTCGCCGCGGCGCCGGCGGCGGCCGCTCCGAGGAGCGGCGCGGTGACGTCGCCGCCGCGCAGCGCCGTCTCGAGGTCCGCGCGGAACTCCGCCGCCGTCGAGTAGCGGGCGTCCCGGTCCTTCGTGAGGGCCTTGAGCACGATGCGGTCGAGCACCTCGGGCACGTCCGAGGCGAGCTCGCTGGGGCGCTGCGGCGCCTGCCCGACGTGCTGGTACGCCACGGCGACCGGGGAGTCGCCCATGAACGGCGGGCGCCCGGTGAGCAGCTCGAACAGCACGCAGCCCGTGGAGTACAGGTCGCTGCGGGCGTCCACGGTCTCGCCGCGGGCCTGCTCGGGCGACAGGTACTGGGCCGTGCCGATGACGGCGTGCGTCTGCGTCATCGTCGCGGCGGAGTCCGCCATCGCGCGGGCGATGCCGAAGTCCATCACCTTGACCGCACCCGTGGGCGTGATCATCACGTTCGCGGGCTTGATGTCGCGGTGCACGATGCCGGCCTGGTGCGAGTACTCCAGCGCGCTGAGGATGCCCGCCGTGATCTCGACGGCCTCCTCGATCGGCACGGCCGCGCCGTCCTGCAGGATGTCGCGGACCGTGTGCCCCTCGACGTACTCCATGACGATGAACGGGACGTGCACGGACGCGCCCTGCGTGTCCGTGTGCGTGTCCTCGCCGGTGTCGTAGACGGCGACGATGGCGGGGTGGTTCAGCGCGGCGGCAGACTGGGCCTCGCGACGGAACCGCGCCAGGAAGGACGGGTCGCGGGCGAGGTCGGACCGCAGCACCTTGATCGCGACGGTGCGACCCAGGCGCGTGTCGTGCCCGATGTGCACCTCGGCCATGCCGCCGCGGCCGATGAGCTCACCGACCTCGTAGCGGCCGGCGAGTACCCGGGGCGTGTTGTCCACCACTCAGAAGTCCTTCTCGGTCATGGCCGCGCGCGGAGCGCGCGGCGTGTCTCGGAGCATCATCCCAGAGGAGGGACGCGCACCCGTGCGGGAGGGGCGGGAGACCGCGAGGGCCGGTCCCACCAGGAGGGCCGCCGCGTGGCCCTCGGCGTCGGCCGCCATGGCCTGCACGAGGGTGGCGAGCAGCAGGACGACGAGGAGGCCGAGCAGCGCGATCAACGGCCAGGAGAGGCGTCCGAGCGGGCCGAAGCGCTGGCCCGTCGAGGTCGACGTGCGGCGCGCCGGCTTTGCCTCGGGCGCGGAGCGCGACGTCGAACGGCTCCGGGTGCCGGTCGACGGGGCCTTGCGCACCGGGGGACGGCGGGCGTCGTGGGTGCCGGCGCGCACCTCGCGGCGCCGCGGGTACGCACGTCCGGCGGCGAGGCCGTCGACCGGGGTCTGCGGGGTGGGCTCGTCGCCGGGGACGACCGCCGCGGGCTCGGCGGTCGTCGCACGCTCATCCTCGGACGGCGTCACCGCAGTCCACGCGACCGGCATCGCGGCCGACGGCGGGGTGGAAGGGCTCCCAGGGCCGGCAGGAGCGGCAGGTCCGGCGGGTCGTGGCGCCGTGGGCGCGGCGTGCGCGGGGAC
>JADHZE010000180.1 GCA_026934365.1 Isoptericola sp. QY 916
CGCGATGATCGGCATCTTCTTCCCGCTGACGATCTTCCTGCAGTCGATCCTCGGCCTGACGCCCATCAACGCGGCGCTCGTGATGATGCCAGGCTCGCTCGTGTCCGGCGTCGTCGCGCCGTTCGCGGGCCGGCTGTCGGACCGGGTGCCCGCCAAGTGGGTGGTGGCGGCCGGGTTCGCCGCCATCGCCGGCGCGGTGCTGTGGCTCGCCGCGGTGCTCGACCCTGACCTGTCCCCGTTCGCGCTGCTGTGGCCCATGGCGCTGTTCGGCGTCGGCACGGGGCTCACGTTCTCGCCGCTGTCCAACCTGGCGACGTCGGGGCTCGACGCGCGCACGGCCGGGGCGGGCGCCGGCGCGTTCAACACCACCCGTCAGGTGGGCGGGGTCATCGGGTCGGCGGTCGTCGTGGCGCTGCTGTCCGCCCGGCTCACGGTCACGGTCCCGGCGGCCGCGCAGGACGTCGCCACGCAGCTGCCCGAGCAGTACCGCCAGGCGTTCGTCGACGGCATCTCGCAGGCGAGCGGCAGCCTCGGCACGACGGCGGTCGGGTCGGTGCAGCTGCCCGACCAGGTGCCGGCCTCGGTCGCCGAGCAGGTCGGGGCGGCCGCCCAGCAGGCGTTCTTCGCGGGCTTCGCCGACGCGGCGGCGCAGACGCTGCTGCTGGTGGGTGTGGTGCTCGTCGTCGGGGTGCTCTGCGCGGCGGCGATGTCCCCCGTGCAGCACCGCGAGCACGAGGCCGCGCCGACGGCGGCCTGACACCCCGGGGAGCGCCCACGGTGCTCGATGGGTCAGGCGCGGATGTCTCCGCTGAAGTCGACGTCCCTGGTCTCCTTCTGCAGCCACAGCGCGACGAACGTGATCGCGGCCATCGCCGTGAGGTACACGCCCACCAGCACCGGGGACTCGGCGGCCTCCCACAGCCACACCGCGACGAACGGGGCGACGGCGGCACCGAGGATCGACGCGAGGTTGTAGGCCACCGACGCGCCCGTGTAGCGCACGTTCGCGGGGAACAGCTCGGGCAGCAGCGCGGCCATCGGGCCGAAGGTCAGGCCCATGAGGGTGAAGCCGATGATGAGCAGCGACTGCACGCCGAACGTGCCGCCCGCGAAGAGGGGCACGAACAGCAGGCCGAAGGCGGCGATGCCTCCGGTGACGACCAGCAGCATCGGGCGGCGGCCGTACTTCTCGGCCAGGGGTCCGGACGCGAGCGTGAAGAGGCCGAAGAACACGCAGCCCACGATGAGCATCCAGAGGAAGTCGATCTTCTCGTAGCCCAGGCCCGCGGGGGAGCCGTCGGTGGGGGAGGTGGCCGCGACGCCGTAGTTCAGCGTGAACGTGGTCATCAGGTAGAAGAGCCCGTACGTGGCGAGCATGATGAACGTGCCCGAGACGATCTTGCGCCACGAGGTGCGGAAGACCTCGGCCACCGGCACCTTCGCCACGGCCTCCGCCTCGACGACCTTGGTGAACGCGGGCGTCTCGATGAGCTTGAGCCGCACCCACAGGCCCACGATGACGAGCACCGAGCTGGCGAGGAACGGCACGCGCCAGCCCCACGACGTGAACTGCGCGTCGGTGAGGGTCTGGGACAGCCCGATGAAGACGAGGTTGGCCAGGATGAAGCCGATCGGCGCGCCGAGCTGCGGGAACGTGCCCCAGATCGCGCGCTTGCCGGCCGGTGCGTTCTCGGTGGCCAGCAGGGCGGCGCCGCCCCACTCGCCGCCGAGGCCCAGGCCCTGGCAGAACCGGCACAGCACCAGGACGAGCGGCGCGAGCACGGCCCAGCCCGGCGTGGTGGCGGCGGGGATCACGCCGATGACGACGGTGGCGATCCCCATGGTGAGGAGCGACGCGACGAGAGTCGTCTTGCGCCCCACCCGGTCGCCGAAGTGCCCGAAGAGCACCGACCCGAGCGGCCGGGCGACGAAGGCGACGCCGAACGCGGCGAACGACGCGAGCAACGCCGTCGTGCCGTCCTGGTTCGGGAAGAACAGCGCCGGGAACACGAGCGAGGCCGCGGTCGCGTACGCGTAGAAGTCGTAGAACTCGATGGAGGTGCCGATGAGCGACGCGACGATGACGCGGCCGCGCGAGTTGACGGCCGGCGTCGGCGTGCTGGGGGCGCCCGACGTGACGGAGGAGGTCATGGTCGACGACCGTAGAACCGGCGTCCCGCATCATGAACAATTGTCTCAGGATATGAATAGCGCCCCGCTGCGTGCCGGTGCCCGCCGCGTGAAGGTGTGGTGAACGTGAATAAGCCCGCCGGGGCGCGTGTTGGCACCACCGTGCCGGGCGAGGCAGGATCGACGGCGCGCTGGGACGACGGTACCGACGGCATCCCAGGACCACTGCATCCGTAACGACGGGACGAACACGACGACATGAACGATCTGCTGCACGTCAACGGCGGGACTCCTCTCGAGGGCACGATCACGGTCCGGGGGGCGAAGAACTTCGTCTCCAAGGCGATGGTGGCGTCGCTGCTGGGCGAGTCGGCGAGCGTCCTGCGCAACGTGCCGCAGATCCGGGACGTGGGCGTGGTCACGGGCTTGCTGGAGCTGCACGGGGTGACGGTGAAGTCGGACCCGGACGCCGGGATCCTGGACCTCGACCCGTCCAACGTCGAGTCGGCGCACGTGGCGGACATCGACGCGCACGCGGGCTCGAGCCGGATCCCGATCTTGTTCTGCGGGCCGCTGCTGCACCGGCTCGGTGAGGCGTTCATCCCCGACCTGGGTGGCTGCCGGATCGGCGACCGGCCGATCAACTACCACCTGGACATCCTGCGCCAGTTCGGCGCGGTGGTGGACAAGATGCCCAACGGCATCCAGCTGCGCGCGCCGCGCCGGCTGCAGGGCACCAAGATCTCGCTGCCGTACCCGTCGGTGGGCGCCACGGAGCAGCTGCTGCTCACCGCGGTGCGGGCCGAGGGCATCACGGAGCTGACCGGCGCGGCGACCGAGCCGGAGATCATGGACCTGATCGCGGTGCTGCAGAAGATGGGCGCGATCATCTCGGTGGACACCGACCGGGTGATCCGGATCGAGGGTGTGGACCGGCTCGAGGGGTACTCGCACACGGCGCTCGGCGACCGGATCGAGACGGCGTCGTGGGCGTCGGCCGCGCTGGCCACCGGCGGCGACGTGACGGTCAAGGGTGCGACGCAGCCCGAGATGATGACCTTCCTCAACACGTTCCGGAAGGTCGGCGGCCGGTTCGACGTGCAGGAGGACGGGATCCGGTTCTGGCACCCGGGCGGGGACCTGGACTCGATCGTGCTGGAGACGGACGTGCACCCCGGCTTCATGACGGACTGGCAGCAGCCGCTCGTCGTGGCCCTCACGCAGGCCAAGGGCCTGTCGATCGTGCACGAGACGGTGTACGAGAACCGGTTCGGGTTCGCCGACGCGCTGCGGAAGATGGGCGCGACGATCCAGGTGTACAAGGAGTGCCTCGGCGGGCGCGACTGCCGGTTCGGGCAGCGCAACTTCCACCACTCGGCCGTCATCTCGGGCCCGACGCCGCTGTCCGCGGCGGACATCGAGGTGCCGGACCTGCGGGGCGGGTTCTCCCACCTGATCGCGGCGCTGGCGGCGAAGGGGACCTCCACGGTGCGGGGCATCAGCCTGATCGACCGCGGGTACGAGTCGTTCCAGGACAAGCTCGTCGCGCTCGGCGCCGACGTCTCCCGCGGCTGAGGCACCTCGACCGCCGGGGCCGGGAGGTAGGCTCTGGCCCCGTGCCGATCGCCCGACCTGACTCCCGTGGTTACCGCCTCGTCGCGCGCATCGTGCGGCCGCTGCTGTTCTCGATGGTCCGCTACGACTGGGACGGCGGCGAGGAGAACCTGCCCCGTGAGGGCGGGTTCATCGCCGCCGCCAACCACGTCACCGAGTACGACGCCCTGACCCTGGCGCACTACCTCTTCGACAAGGGGTTCGAGCCTCGGATCCTGGCGAAGCGCGGCCTGTTCACCGCGCCGGTGGTCGGGTCGGTGCTGCGCGCGACGCGGATGATCCCGGTGGACCGCGGCACGTCCGCGGCCGCCCGGTCGCTCGAGGACGCGGGCAACCAGCTCGGCAGCGGCGCCTGCGTGGCGATCCTGCCGGAGGGCACGCTCACGCGGGACCCCGACCTGTGGCCGATGGAGGGCAAGACCGGCCTGGCGCGGCTGGCGCTCGTCAGCCGGCTGCCGGTCGTGCCCGTCGCCCAGTGGGGCGCCCACAAGATCCTGCCGCGGTACGGCCGCCTGCTGCGGCCCTTCCCGCGCAAGCCCGTGACGATCGTCGCCGGCCCGCCCGTCGACCTGTCGGACCTGTACGACCGGCCGATCGACACGCAGACCCTGCGCGAGGCCACCAACCGCGTCATGGACGCGATCACCGTGCAGCTCGCCGGGATCCGGGGTGAGGCGGCCCCGTCCGCCCGCTTCGACCTGCGCAAGCACCCCGAGTACGAACGCAAGCAGACCGTCTACCCGCCCGTGGAGCGCCCATGACGAACCCGACCACCGCACCCACGTCCGGGAACCCGTCGGCGCCGACCCGTGTCGCCGTCCTGGGCTCCGGGTCCTGGGGGACGACCTTCGCGATGGTCCTCGCCGACGCGGGCTGCGACGTCCGCCTGTGGGGTCGGGACCCGGCCGTCGCGGACGAGGTCACGACCCGGCGCACCAACAGCAAGTACCTGCCCGGCATCGAGCTGCCCGCGATGACGGGCACCACCGACGCCGCCGCGGCGCTGGCCGGCGCGCAGATCGTCGTCGTCGCCGTGCCGTCGCAGGTGTCGCGCGCCACGCTCGCCGGCCTGCGCGACCTCGTCGAGCCCGATGCCGTCATCGTCTCCCTGATGAAGGGGGTCGAGCTCGGCACGGACGAGCGCATGAGCCAGGTCATCGTCGAGGCGCTCGACGTGCCTCTGTCGCGCGTGGCCGTCGTCTCGGGCCCGAACCTCGCGGCCGAGATCGCCCGCCGCCAGCCCACGGCGACCGTGGTGGCCTGCCAGGACGAGTCGGCGGCGAGGTTCGTCGCCGACGCCTGCTCGAACTCCTACTTCCGCCCCTACACCAACGACGACGTGGTCGGCGTGGAGCTGTGCGGGGCGGTGAAGAACGTCATCGCGCTGGCCGTCGGCATGGCGCAGGGCCGCGGCTTCGGGTCGAACACCGCCGCGACCGTCATCACGCGCGGCCTGGTCGAGATCACGCGCCTCGGCCTCGAGCTCGGTGCCGACGCCGCGACCTTCTCCGGGCTCGCGGGGATGGGCGACCTCGTGGCGACCTGCACGTCTCCGCTGTCGCGGAACAACACCCTCGGCCGCCACATCGGCGAGGGGATGTCGCTGGAGGAGGCGGTGGTCGCCACCGGTACGACGGCGGAGGGCGCCAAGTCCTGCCGCTCCGTGCTCGACCTCGCCGCCAAGCACGGGGTCGACATGCCGATCACCGCCGGGGTCGTCGCGGTGCTGTACGAGGGCCTCCCGGTGGAGGAGATGGCCCGCGGACTGCTCGCGCGCCCGCAGAAGTCCGAGGGCGTCGACGGCTGATCGTCGCCCGCCGTACGGTGGCGCCATGACTCCCGCGCCGCCTCCCGCGCCCCGGCCCGTCCTGGTGTTCGACGTCCTCGGCACGCTGGTCGACCAGGCGGGGAGCCTCGAGGCCGCGGTGCAGGGCGCGGGGCTGGACGCGGGGACCGCGCGCCGCGTCGTCACGACGTGGCTCGGCCGGGTCGCCGACCGGGAGCGGGACGTGGTCGCGGGGCGTCGTGGCTTCGCGCCGAGCGGTGTCCTGGACCGCGAGGTCCTCGCAGGGCTGGCGGCCGAGGGCGCGCTGCCGGCGTCCGCCGTCGACCGCCTCGCGACCGCCGCCGAGCGGCTGCGCCCCTGGCCGGACTCCGTGGCGGGCGTGGCGGCGCTGGCGCGGGACTTCACCGTGCTCGGCCTGTCCAACGCGGACCGTCGCACGCTCGCCGCGCTGCGCGGGGACGCCGGCCTGGCATGGCACCAGGTGCTGTCGGCGGAGGACGTCGGCACCTACAAACCGGATCCTGCGCTCTACGTCGCGGCGGTCGCGGCGGCGACGGGCGGTGCGACGGGCGAGGCGAGCGCCGGCCCGCCCGTCATGGTCGCCGCCCACGCCTGGGACCTGCGCGCGTCCGCCGCGGTGGGGATGCGGACCGCCTACGTGCCGCGGCCCCAGGGCGACGCCCCGCGGGACGACGACGCGTTCGACCTGCACGCCGCCGACCTGGCGGACCTGCACGGCCGCCTGCTCGCCGGGGAGCTGCGGACGGTGGGCTGACGCGTCAGGTGGCGGGGCCGGCCCCCGAGCGCAGCGCCTGGTCGAGGTCCGCCCAGAGGTCCTCGACGTCCTCGACGCCCACGGACAGGCGCAGCAGGTCCTCGGGCACGGTGCGCGACTCGGTGGCGAACCGCCGGCGACGCTCGAGCGTGGACTCGACGCCGCCGAGGGACGTGGCGGGCACCCAGAGGCGCACGGCGGCGACGACGGCGTCGGCGGCGGCGGGACCGCCGTGCGGACGGACGCCGAGGATCGCGCCGAAGCCGTTCATGAGGCCGGCGGCACGCTCGTGCCCGGGGTCGCCGGGCAGCGACGGGTGCCGCACCTCGGCCACGCCCGGGTGCTCGGCGAGGCGGCGGGCGAGCTCGGCCGCCGACGCGTTCGCCCGCTCCACCCGCAGGTGCAGCGTGCGCAGGCCGCGCAGTGCCAGCCACACCTCCATCGGGCCGGGGATGGCGCCGTGCAGCGTGCGGTACGCCCGCAGCCCGGCGATGATCTCGTCGTCGCGGGCGACGGCGGCGCCCAGCACGACGTCGGAGTGCCCGGCCAGGTACTTGGTCACCGAGTGCACGACGACGTCCGCACCGAGGTCGAGCGGGCGCTGGCCGAGCGGCGTCGCGAACGTGTTGTCGACGACGCTGCGCACGCCGCGCTCGCGCGCCGCCGTGAGGATCGCGGGCAGGTCCGCGACCTCCAGCATGGGGTTGGTGGGCGACTCGGCGAGCAGCACGTCGGCGCCGTCGAGCGACGCGACCACCTGCGCGGTGTCGGAGATGTCGACCCGGCGCACGTCGACCCCGTGCCGGGCGGCGAGGTCGTCGAGGTAGCCCAGCGACACCTGGTACGCGTGCCGCGGCACCACGACCGCGCCGCCGTGGGGCACGTCGCCGACCGCCGCGATCACGGCCGCCATGCCCGAGCCGAAGACCACGCCGTGCCGGGCGCCCTCCAGCGCCGCCAGCGCCTCCTCGAACGGGTGCCACGTCTCGGTGTCCATCCGCGTGTACAGCAGCTCGCCGGGGCCGGTCACGCCCTGGTTGACGTAGGTCGAGCTGAGCACGACCGGCGGGTTCACGGGACCGCCCTGGACCCGGGGCGGGCGGCCCGCCGTCACGGCGAGGGTGGCGGGGGAGAGCGGCACATGCGGTCCGTGCGGGTCGTGCGTCATGGCCGCAGGGTACGACGGCGCACCCGGCCGGCGACGCGCCGTCCCATCGACCTGGCTCTGACACGTCCTGGGCAGCACGAACCGTCAGAGCCGCGGCGGGATCCATGCCGACGTGGCTCTGACACCTCGGGTCAGACGGCGGCGCGCGGCTCGACGAGGCGGGCCAGCAGCTCGACCAGCAGGCGTTCGACGAGCGGCGCGGGCAGCGCCTCCACGAGTGCCAGCAGCGGTGCCATCGGACCGACGCCGGGAGCGGCGTCCGGGTCGTCGCCGACCGTCCCCAGGCCGACCGCGTCGAGCAGGGCCGCCGCCGTCGCGGAGTCGAGAGGTGCGGCGGGGTCGAGGGGCGGGAGGGAGCCGAGCAGCGCGCCGGCGTCGGGCCGTGGCAGGCCGCGGACGTCGTCGGCCGCCGCGCGCAGCACGGGCACGAGCTCGCCGAGCACCCCGTCGGTGACCGGGGTGACGGTGAGGTGCGTGGTGTGCGGCAGTCGGGTGCCGTCGCCCTGCTCGAGCCCGGGCTGGGCCTGGAGGGTCCAGCCCCGGGTGGAGACGGCGTCCGCCCACAGGTGCGGGTCCACGCGGCGCTCCGCCGGCACGGCGTCGTCGGCGGCGACGGCGAGCAGCGGCCCGACGGGGGAGCCGACGACGCGCAGCCCGTCGATCCCGGCCGGTCCGTCGACGGCGTCGCGCAGCGCGAGGGTGGCACGCCGGGCGCGGCCGGCGAGCGTCGCGAGCCCGTCCGCGCCGAGGGCCTGCAGGATCGCCCACGCGGCGGCGAGCGGGCCGCCGGAGCGGGAGCCGAGCAGCGTCGGGTTCACCACGGGGTACCCGGGCCAGCGGGTGGTGGCGAAGTACTGCGCGCGCTGCCGGTCGCGGTCCCGGTGCAGCAGCACGGACGCGCCCTTGGGTGCGAAGGCGTACTTGTGCAGGTCGGCGCTCACGCTGGTGACGCCCGGCACGCGCAGGTCCCAGGCGGGCAGGCCGGGCCAGAACGGCAGGGCGAACCCGCCGATGCACGCGTCCACGTGCACGGGCACGCCCGCCGCGGAGGCGAGGGCCGCGACGTCGGCGACCGGGTCGGCGGCGGCGTGCGGGTACGACGGCGCTGAGACGACGACGAGGGCGACGTCGGCGGCTCCCTCCGGGCCGGCGGCCAGGCGCGCGCCGAGGGCCGC
>JADHZE010000181.1 GCA_026934365.1 Isoptericola sp. QY 916
CCAGTTCGTCGCCCCCGACGGCGAGCCCGCCGCCGTCGTCGCGGGCGCCGCCGCCGACCTCGACCTGTGGCTGTGGGGGCGTGGTACGGCCGAGTCGCTCCGGGTCACCGGCGACGCCGCGGCCGTCGAGGCGCTGCGCGCCGCCGCCGCCGACGCCATGCAGTGAGGGCGGCGTCCCGCGTCAGGAGGCGTCCCGGCCTCGCCCCGACTCCTTCTCGTCCAGCTCCTCGAGCAGGTTCCTGATCTCGGAGCGGACGAAGTCGCGCGTCGCGACCTCGCCCAGCGCGATCCGCAGCGCCGCCATCTCCCGGGCCAGGTACTCCGTGTCGGCGAGGTTGCGCTCCGCGCGCTGCCGGTCCTGCTCCGCGGTGACGCGGTCGCGGTCGTCCTGCCGGTTCTGCGCGAGCAGGATGAGCGGCGCGGCGTAGCTCGCCTGCAGCGACAGCACGAGGGTCAGCGCGGTGAACCCGTTCGACGCGGAGTCGAACCGCAGCGCCTCCGGGCCCCAGGAGTTCCACGCCAGCCACAGCGCGCAGAACACCGTCAGGTAGATGAGGAAGCGCGGCGTGCCCAGGAAGCGGGCGATGCCCTCCGTGGCGCGGCCCACCGCGTCCTGGTCCATCTGCGGCCGGGGGATGAGGGTGCGGCGGGCCTCCTTCGGCTGGTCGAGGCGGTCAGCCACGCGGCACCTCCTCGAGGTTCTCGTCGACGTGCTCGCGCCAGTCGTCCGGGAGGATGTGGTCGAGCACGTCGTCCACGGAGACCGCGCCGAGCAGCCGCTTCTCGCCGTCGAGGACGGGCAGCGCGAGCAGGTCGTAGGCCGCGAGCAGGCGGGTCACCCGGCCCACCGGCGCGTCCGGCGTCAGCCACTCCGTGTCCGTGTCCAGCACCGACCCGACCGACGCGTGCGGGGGCTCGCGCAGGAGCCGCTGGAAGTGCGCGACGCCGAGGAAGCGGCCCGTGGGCGTCTCCAGCGGCGGCCGCACCACGAACACCATCGACGCCAGCGCCGGCGGCAGGTCCTGCTTGCGGATCTGCGCCAGCGCGGTCGCGATCGAGGTCTCCGGGCCGAGGATCACCGGCTCGGTGGTCATGAGACCGCCGGCCGTGTCCTCGTCGTAGGACAGCAGGCGGCGCACGTCCTTCGCCTCCTCCGGCTCCATGAGCTCCAGGAGGCGGGCCGCCTGCTCGTCGGGCAGCTCGTTGAGCAGGTCGGCGGCGTCGTCGGGCTGCATGGCCTCGAGGACGTCCGCGGCACGGTCGGAGTCCAGGCGGGACACGATGGCGACCTGGTCGTCCTCCGGCAGCTCCTCGAGCACGTCGGCCAGGCGCTCGTCGTCGAGCGCGCTCGCCACCTCGAGGCGCCGGGTGTCGCCCAGCTCGTGCAGCACGTCCGCCAGGTCCGCCGGGCGGAGGTCCTCGTACGCCTCCAGCAGCTTCGTGGCCCCCTGCTCCTCGGTGGAGCCGGCCAGCCCGGTGACGGCGGTCACCGGGACGACGAGCGTCTCCCCGCGCCGGCGCAGCGACAGCCCGCGGGCGGGTTGCTTGCGGCGCACGAAGAGCTGGTCCACCAACCAGTCGCCCGTGCGCTGGCGCGTGATGGACAGGTCCTCGACCGTGGCCTCGCCGGAGCCGTCCGTCAAACGCACGGTCCGGTCCAGCAGCTCGCCCAGCACCAGCGACTCCATGGCGCGCTGCTCGAACCGGCGCATGTTGAGCAGGCCGGTGGAGATCACCTGGCCCGCGTCGATCGCGGTGACCCGCGTCAGCGGGAGGAAGACGCGTCGCCGGCCGGGGACCTCGACGACCAGCCCCACCGCACGGGGCGCGCCCTTGGCGCGGACCAGCACGACGGCGTCGCGCACGCGCCCCACCTCGTCACCGATCGGGTCGAAGACCTGGGTGCCGGCGAGGCGTGCCATGAAGACCCTGGTTGCCGCGCTCACGTCGGTCAGCCTACGCGGGGCGGGCCCGTCGGGCCTGGTAGCGGGCGTGCGGCGCGGGTGGTGTGGTGGTGCGGGGCCCGCGACTGGGCCAGACTGGGCGGATGAGCTTCAGCCGCCCGAACGCCGTGCCCCGCGTCCCGACCCTCCCGGCGGGCGACGAGGTCGCCGCGTACGACACGTACCTCGAGGCCCAGCAGGCCGTCGACTACCTGTCGGACCACAAGTTCGCCGTCGAGCACGTCACCATCGTCGGCACCGACCTGCGCATGGTCGAGCGCGTCACCGGGCGGCTCTCGTACGGCCGCGTCGCGCTCGCGGGCGCCCTGTCGGGTGCGTGGTTCGGCTTCTTCGTCGGCCTGCTGCTCAGCCTCTTCGGCGGTGCCGGCATGGGCGGCGTGCTGCTCGTCGGCATCGGCCTGGGTGCCGGCTTCGGCCTCCTGTTCTCGGTGCTGTCCTACGCGCTGACCGGCGGGCGTCGGGACTTCACGTCGTCGTCGCAGATCGTCGCGTCGACCTACGCCATCCTCTGCGCCGCCGAGCAGGCCGGCGAGGCCCGGTCCATGCTCCGGGAGTCCCCGGGCGGGCTCGGCAAGGCGCGTCGTGGTGCGGCCACCGCCACCCCGCCGGTGGGGTCGCCCACCGTCGGCGCGCCCGCCGCGCCGGCCGCGCCCGTGGCTCCCGCCGCGCCGCGCACGCCCGATCCCCGCTGGACCACCCCCAGCGGGGCCCCGCGGTACGGCGCGATGCGGCCCGCCGGGGAGCAGGCCCCTTCGCCGGAGCCCCAGAACCCCGCGGTGCAGAACGCTGCGCCCCAGAGCCCCGCGCCGCAGGACCCGGAGCCGCAGGGCCCCCCGCCGGGCACCCACCAGACGGAGCCCCGGCAGCAGCAGGAGGGCGACCCGGAGCAGCCCAAGGCGCCGGAGCACGACGACCCGTACCGCCCGCCGCAGCCCTGAGTCGCCCTGCCCATCAGTTCGGCAGCCCCTTCATCTGGTCGACACGTCGGCCTGCCGAAGAGATCGATGCGCTGCCGAACTGAACCCACGCTCACGGCGGTGCCGGCAGCAGCGGGTGCTGCCGGAGCGTCCGTCGGAGCTCCTCCGGGAAGCGTGCGGTCAGAGCTCGCGCGACCTCGCCGAGGCGGGAGGGGCCGACGGCCGTCACCCGCACGGGGTTGATGCCGGTCGCACGGATGGCATCAAAGCGCTCCTTCTCCCGCAGGAGCTCCTGGGCGGCGTCGTGGCCGGGCCGCACGCCGCCGTCGCGGTACTTCACCAGTCCGTCGAACTCCGCGTACACGGACCAGTCCGGCCAGCCGAGGTCGCAGTGGAAGACGCCGCGTGCGGTGGTGATCGGCGCCTGGGTGATCGGCCGGGGCAGGCCGGATCGCAGCGCCAGGTACCGGAGCCAGGTCTCCCACGCGGAGTCGGCGCCGGCGTCCGCATGGTCCAGGACCCACCTCGCCCGGCGCGTGCCGTTGCGCCGGCGCGTGACCCCGAGCGCGGCACGGCACTCGTCGAGGTCGACGCCCCGTGCCAGGGCGTGGTCGGCGATCACCAGGCCTTCGAGGGGATGCATCGATCGGGCACAGTCCGCCACCGTGCGCGAGAGGGTCGTAACGGGCAGGCCGACCTGGTCCACGCGGTGTGCGGGGGGCACCGTGCTCAGGTGCCGGGCGAGGTCCGCAGCCGCGCCCCCTGACCGGCGGTACGCCTGCACGACGTGCGTCACGGCGGGGACCCGCCACAGCCGGAGACCGTGGAGCAGGGCGGCAGTCTCGTGGCTGAAGACGTGGTCCGCGTCGAGCTGGCGATGAGCGGCCGCGGCGAGCGCACGGGCGCGGCGTCGTGCCGTCTGGAGCCGGTGCTCGTCGCGGGGCTCCTCGACCGTGCGGTATGCGCCGCGACGCAGCCGCTCGAGGTCACCGGCGCGCCGCGCCTGGTCCAGCACGTGGCGCTGGAGCTCGCCCGCGAGAATCACCGGCTCGTCGTCGATCATGCGGACGAGAGTGCCGCAGTGTCCCGCCGTCCGGCGGCGGCCTGTGGACGGTCGTCGTCCGTTCGGCAGCAGATGGATCTCTTCGGCATGCTCACGTGCCGAAGAGATCCACCCGGTGCCGAACGGACGAGCGGGATCAGCCGCGCAGGCGCGCCATCCAGGCCTCGACGTCCTCGGGGCGGCGGGGGAGGGCGGCGGACAGGTTCTCGTTGCCGTCGGCGGTGACCAGCACGTCGTCCTCGATGCGCACGCCGATGCCGCGGTACTCCTCGGGCACGGCGAGGTCGTCGGCCTTGAAGTACAGCCCCGGCTCGATGGTGAAGACCATGCCGGGCTCGAGCACGCCGTCCAGGTAGAGCTCGCGGCGCGCCTGCGCGCAGTCGTGCACGTCCAGGCCGAGGTGGTGGCTGGTGCCGTGCACCATCCAGCGGCGGTGCTGCTGGCCCTCGGTGGAGAGGGACACCTCGGCGGTGACGCCGTCGGGCAGCAGGCCCCACTCCTCGAGGCGGGCGGCGATGACCTCCATCGCGGCGGCGTGGATGTCGCGGAACTTCGTGCCGGGCTTCGCGACGGCGAACGCGGCGTCGGCGGCGTCGAGCACGGCGGTGTAGATGCGGCGCTGGACGTCGGTGAACTCGCCGTCCACGGGCAGGGTGCGCGTGATGTCGGCGGTGTAGAGGGAGTCGACCTCGACGCCGGCGTCGAGCAGCACGAGCTCGCCGGTGCGGACCACGCCGTCGTTGGTGATCCAGTGCAGCGTGGTGGCGTGCTCGCCGGCGGCGGCGATGGTCTCGTAGCCGACGGTGTTGCCCTCGAGGCGGGCGTGCGCGTCGAACGTCGTCTCGATGACGCGCTCTCCGCGGCGGTGCGCGACGGCCTGGGGCAGCGCCGGCACGACCTGCTCGAAGCCCTCGATGGTGCGGGCCACGGCCTCGCGCAGGTGCTCCAGCTCGAGCGCGTCCTTCACCAGGCGGATCTCCGACGTCGCCTCGACGAGGGACTCGTCGTCCGCCTCCGCCTCGACGCCGGCCTCCTCGCGGATGGCCTCGACGAGCGTCTCGATGCTCTCGTCCGCACCGGTCACGACCAGCACGCGCACGCCGTCGGCGCCGACGTCCTTGGCCAGCGCGTCGCGCAGCTCGTCGACGTGGCGGGCCTCGACGCCGGTGAGCGTCGTGACGTCGTCGAGCGAGGGCCGCGCGCCCACCCAGAACTCGCCGTAGCGGGAGTCGGCGTAGAACTCCTCGGTGTCGCGGGCCGCGAGCGGGCGCACGTACAGCACGGCGTGGTGGTGGGTGCCGTTGCCGCTGCCGTCGGGGTCGCCCTCGCCGTCGGCCACGGGGTGGAGCACGAGCACGGCGTCGGGCTCCTGGTCGGTGCCGAGGCCCGTGAGGTGCGCGAACGCGGAGTGCGGGCGGAACCGGTAGTCGGTGTCGTTGGAGCGCACCTTGAGCGGCCCGGCAGGGACCACGAGGCGGGCGCCAGGGAAGCGGGCGGACAGCTTCGCGCGGCGCTCGGCCGTGTACGGCACGGCCTCGCCGGGCTCGACGCCGAGGTCGGCGCGCTCGCCCCACTGCGAGGTGATGAACGACTTGAACGCCTCCGAGACGGGGCGCTGGGAACGGTTGCTGCCGCGTTCCTCGGTGCTCGCGGGGGCGGTGGGCGCGGTCTCGTCGACGGGGGTGGTGTCGGTCATGGTTCCCAGTGTCCCACCCGCGCGGAGGGCCAGGCCCGGCCCCCGGCGACGGGGCCGGTCAGGCGCGCGCGAAGTCGTGCAGCGCCCGCGTGAGCACCTGGTTGAAGGCGGCGGGGGCGTCGGAGTTGACGTCGTGGCCGGCGTCCGGGACCACGACGAGCGCGCCCCGCTCGGCGGCCGCCACGTGCCGCGACTCCTCGAGCCGCATCCGGTCCCGCGCGCCGTTGACGAACCACACGGGCACGCGCAGGGCCCGCGTGCTGGCCACCGACGAGCGGCCGGCGAGGTGCGTGAGCGCGTCGGTGACGATGTCCCAGCCCGGCCGCTGGACGGTGTCGCCCAGGAGCGCCGCGACCTCGAGCCCGCCGGCGCGCGACCGGCCGCCGGTGAGTGCCGAGCGCCAGGCGAGACCGGCGTCGCGCAGTCCGCGCCGCACCGCCGTCGTGCCGGTGACGGCGAGGTGCGCGACGTCGCGGAACAGCGCCACGGGCTTGCCCTTGGGGTCGGACGAGCAGCCCGCCGCGACGACGCCGGCGAGCGGCGAACCGGCGCCGGCGGTCGCCTGGTGCGCCGCCCACGCGAGCGACGTGTACCCGCCGAGCGAGAGGCCCACGACGACGACGGGCCGGCCGGCGCCGAACGACCCGGCCGCCTCGTCGAGCACCTCGAACGCGCGGGGCATGGAGAACCTCTCCCGGTGGAGCGCGCCGTGCGCGGGCAGGTCGACGGCGACGGCGTCGTGCCCGGCGTCGCGCACGTGCTCCACCTGCCGCTCCCAGATGGCCGACGACGTGCGCATGCCGTGCACGAAGACGATCCCGGCACGCGGCGGTGCGGGGTCGGCGCCGAGGACGGTACCGAGCGCGGCGGGCACGGCGGGGGCAGGGGTGGCATCGGCGCTGGGGAGGTTCATCGCGAACGATGCTGCCCTGCCGGTCGGGGCGTGTGGGGGGAGGCGACGGCGGGCGGGGTGGAGAGGTTGTGCCCATTCCTTCACGGGGCCGGGGCGGCGGGAGTGTCCGACGTCGCACCGTGCGAAGGCCGTTTCGGGCGTGCGGGCGCGTGGCGCTCCCTAGAATCGGTGATCGTGACGCCGCCCCGGATCGACCTCCACGCCCACTCGCGGGCCTCCGACGGCACGGACTCCCCGCGCGGCGTGCTCGAGGCGGCTGCAGGTGCCGGGCTGGACGTCGTCGCCCTCACCGACCACGACACGACCGCCGGCTGGGCCGAGGCCGCCGACGCCGTCGTGACGACCGGCGTGGCGCTGGTGCGCGGCACCGAGATCTCCACGCGCGTCACGACCGAGGGCGGCAGCATCAGCGTGCACCTCCTGTCCTACCTGCACGACCCCGAGGACGCCGTCCTGCGCGCCGAGTGCGACCGCACCCGCGACGACCGCCTCACGCGGGCCCGGCGCATGACCGAGCGGCTCGCGGAGGACTTCCCGCTGACGTGGGACGACGTCGTCGCGCAGACGGGCGACGACGCGACGGTGGGCCGCCCGCACCTCGCGGACGCGCTGGTCGCGGCGGGCGTCGTGGCGTCGCGGGACGAGGCGTTCGCCACGATGCTGCACCCGGGCGCGCGCTACTACGTGCCGCACTACGCCCCGGACACGGACGCCGCGGTGCGGGCGGTGCTGGGCGCGGGCGGGGTGCCCGTCATGGCGCACCCGGGCGCCGGGGCGCGCGGCCGCACCGTGAGCGAGGAGACGATCGCGGCGCTCGCCGCGGCGGGCCTCGCCGGGCTCGAGGTGGACCACCGCGACCACGACGCGGCCACCCGCGACCGGCTGCGCGGCCTGGCGGGGGAGCTGGGGCTGCTCGTCACGGGCTCCAGCGACTACCACGGCACGGGGAAGCTCAACCGCATCGGGGAGCGCACGACCGCTCCCGAGGTGCTCGCACGGATAGAGGAACGAGGTCTGCTGGACGTGATCCGACCATGAGCGCGGTGCGACGGTGAGCGCGGTGCTGGACACCGCGCTGTTCACCGAGGTGTTCGTCACCCTGTTCGTCATCATGGACCCGCCCGGCACGGTGCCCGTGTTCCTGGGGCTGACGTCGGCGATGGGGGCCAAGCAGCGCAACCGCGCCGCGCGCCAGGCGATCCTCGTCGCGTTCGGCGTCATCGTGGTCTTCGCGCTGTTCGGCCAGCAGGTGCTGCACTACATGGGCATCACGCTGCCGGCGCTGCAGGCCTCCGGGGGTCTGCTGCTGCTCCTCATCGCGATGGAGCTGCTCACGGGCAAGATGGAGGAGCCGTCGCCGTCGGGCAACAAGGGCGTCAACGTGGCGCTCGTGCCGCTGGGCACGCCGCTGCTGGCGGGGCCGGGCGCGATCGTCGCGACGATGGTGTTCGTCCAGCAGACCCGGGTGTCGGACGACGGCGGCGCGCCGCAGCTGATCGCCATCGCGGTGGCGATCGTGCTGGTGCACGTGTGCCTGTACCTGTCGATGCGGTTCGCGAACGTCATCCACCGGGTGCTGAGGGAGTCGGGCGTCACGCTGGTGACGCGCATCGCGGGCCTGCTGCTGGCCGCGATCGCGGTGCAGCAGATCGCCACGGCGGTCACCGAGTTCGTCAAGATGGCGCAGTAGCGCCCGGGGTGCGGTCGTCCGGCCGGACCCCCGCCTCGTAAACATGGGATGTTAGGGTCTTTGGGTGTCCGAGCCCGTCGTGCCCCCGACCACGCCCATGACGTCGCCGATCTCCCCGCCCCGCAAGGTCTCCGAGCTCGTCGTCGAGCACCTGACCGACCTCGTCGAACGGGGGGAGTGGCCCGTCGGGTCCCGCATCCCCGCCGAGCCCGAGCTCGTCGCCCAGCTCGGCGTCGGGCGCAACACGGTCCGCGAGGCCGTGCGTGCCCTGGAGCACGCCGGCATCCTCGAGCCGCGGCGCGGCGACGGCACCTACGTGCGCGCCGCCAGCGGCCTGGACGCCGCCATCGGGCGCCGGGCGCGGACCTCCGACGCGCTGCAG
>JADHZE010000182.1 GCA_026934365.1 Isoptericola sp. QY 916
GCGCGGACGAGGAACCCTCCGTCGGCCAGCGCGCGCACGATCTGCTCCTGGCGCTCGGGGCTCACGCCCCAGTGCCGCGCGCCGCGGGCCAGGGAGCGGTGCCGCCGCGCGCCGGCGTCGCGCAGCCACCGCGCCTCGTGGTCGTCCAGCCCGGACAGGACGAGGCTCCAGCGAGGGTCCGTCCCGAGCTGGACCTCGCCGGCTCCGTGGTCGAGGACCGGGGTCGCCGGGCGCAGCGTGAGGAGGGGCCCCGCCGAGGTGGTCGGGCTGTCGGCGTCTGCCATACGGTCACCCTGGCACGCACGTCGGAGGCCGGCCGGGCGTCGTCCACAGGCCCGACGCCCGGGCCTCGTGGCGCCCCGGTTCGTGTGTTGTGACACACAAAGTTCACGATTCCCCGGTACCGTCGTGCCGTGGCCCACGACACGATGATGACGTCGGTGGAGGTCCGGCGCAGTCGCCGGCGGACCGCCACGGTCAGCGCGTACCGCGACGGCGAGCGCACCGTCGTGGCCATTCCCGCGCGCTTCTCTCGTGCCCAGGAGCGTGAATGGGTGGCGAAGATGCTCGCGCGGCTCGAGGACAAGGAGCGTCGTCGGCGCCCGTCCGACGCCGAGCTCGTCCAGCGGGCCAGGGAGCTCTCCGAGCGGTACCTGGACGGTCGTGCCCACCCGACCAGCGTGTCCTGGTCGCCCCACCAGGGCCGACGCTGGGGGTCGTGCACGCTGGTCGACGGCTCGATCCGGATCTCCACGCGCGTGCAGGGGATGCCCGAGTGGGTGCTCGACTACGTGCTGCTGCACGAGCTGGCGCACCTGCTGCACGCGGGGCACGGCGCCGCTTTCTGGCAGCTGCTCGAGGGCTACCCGCGCACCGACCGCGCGCGCGGGTTCCTCGAGGGCGTCTCCTTCGTCCAGGACGACGGCGGCGCGCAGCCCGGGCCCTCCGGCGGCGACACCGCCGGCTGAGCCTGCCGGACGTCGAGCCTGTCGGAACGAGCCCCGCGCGACGGTCCCGACAGGCCGACCGGCGACAGGTCAGGAGCTCGGGGAGCCCCCGTCCTCGGCGTCGCCGTCCTTCGCCGAGCGGTCCGCGGCGTCCAGGATCTGCGCCAGCGCCGCGTCGACGTCGGACTGCTCCTCCGCCTGCTCCTGACGGCGGGTGAAGTAGCCGGCGGGGTCGTCGAGGTCCGCGGTGCCGGGCAGCAGGTCCGGGTGCTCCCAGACGGCGTCGCGGGCCTGCGGGCCGCCCTCGGCGAGGACGTGCGCGAAGAGCGCGGTGGCGTCGCGTGAGCGCCGTGGGCGCAGCTCGAGCCCGACCAGCGTGGCGAAGGTGTGCTCCGCGGGGCCGCCGGCCGCGCGGCGGCGGCGGATCATCTCGCGCAGCGGGTAGGTGTGCGGCAGGTGGGGGAGGGCCGCGGTGGCGGCGACCTCCGTGACCCAGCCCTCGACGAGCGCGAGCGCGGTCTCGAGGCGCAGCAGCGTGGCCTCCTGCTCGGGGGTGTGCTGCAGCCCGAACACGCCGCCGGTCAGCGCGCCGCGCAGCGCCTCGGGGTCGCTGGGGTCGATGTCGCGCACCTGCTGCTCGAGCACGTCCAGGTCGATGGTGATGCCACGCGCGTACTGCTCGACGAGGCCGTGCAGGTGCGCCGCGAGCCAGGGGACGTGCGTGAACAGCCGGGCGTGCGCGGCCTCGCGCAGCGCGAGGAAGTGGCGCACCTCCTCCAGCGGCGCGTCGAGCCCGTCGGCGAACGCCGTGACGTTGGTCGGCAGCAGCACGGTGGCGGGCTCGGACAGGAGTGGGACGCCGACGTCGGTCGCGCCGAACACCTCCCGCGACAGGGTCCCCGCGGCCTGCCCCACCTGCATGCCGAACACGGCCGACCCGAGACGGCGCATCATCTGGGCGGGGTCGAACGCGCCGCCGCCCAGGGCGCCGGCGGGCAGGCCCGCGAGACCCGGCATGTCCAGCGCGTCGTCTCCGAGCTCCCCGGGGAGCTGGTCGCGCAGCACGGTGGCGAGGGCGTCGGCGACGGACGTCGCGACGGGTGCCACCAGCCGGTTCCAGGCGGGCAGTGTGGCCTCGACCCACTCCGAGCGGCTCCACGCGTGCGCGCGACCGCCGGCGGGCGGCAGGTCGGTCACGGCGTCGAGCCACAGCTCCGCCACGCCGAGGGCGTCGGTCGCGGCCTTGGCCTGGCCGCCCGTGAGCGACGGGTCGCCCTCGGCGACGGCGACCTGCCGGGCGATGTCGTGCGCGACGTCGGTGTTCACCGGGCCGTCCCCGGACGCGGACAGCAGCCGCTGCACCTGGGCGAGGACGTGCTGCATGGTCGCCGGGTCCGGGGTGCCGGCGCCGGGCATTCCCGCGAGCGCGGCCGGGTCGATGCCCTGCGCGCGCATCTGGGCGAGGACCTCGTCGGTGCGGTCGCCGAAGAAGCCCTCCAGCATCGAGCGCAGCATGCGCTCGCGCTCCTCGGCACCCTCGGGGTCGTCGGGAAGGTTGCTCATGCGCGGGGCTCCTCGGCTGTGCGGTGGAGGGACGTCGGGCGACGGCGGCCGTCTTCCGACTGGTTCACCGTAACCACCGACGACGTCCGGTCGGGTCGTGGGGTTCCGGCGGTTCGCTCTGGGCGCAGATCTCCCGGACACCCTGACCCGGGGACGGGTCCCGGCCGCGCCACCGACCGTGCCCGTGACCGGGCGCAGCGTCCAGGAACGTCGGCGATGATGTGCCCGTGACCTTCGACCGCGACATCCTCGCGCCCGACGACCCGTCGTCGCCCGACGAGGACACGCTCCCTGGCGCGCGTGCGTCGCGCCGCAGCGTGACGCTCGGCGTCTCCCTGCTGACGACGGCGCTCCTCGCGGCCGTCCTCCTGGTGCTCCCCACGCCCTACGCGATCCGGGCCCCGGGGCCGACGGAGGACACGCTCGGGCTGCAGGGCGCGGACGTGCAGAGCGGTGCGGACGAGACGTCGAGCGGAGGCAAGAGCGCGACGGCGAAGCCCGTCGTCGAGATCGAGGGCGCCGAGACCTACGACGTCTCGGGCGAGCTGCGACTCACCACCGTGTCCGTCTACGGCGGGCCCGGCGGGGACGTCCTGCTCGGCGACGTGCTGTGGGGCTGGGGCTCGCGCGAGCGCTCGGTGCAGCCGGTCGAGTCGATCTTCCCGGAGCAGACCACGCGGGAGCAGCAGCAGGAGGTCGGCCAGGCGCAGATGGCGGGGTCGGAGTCGGCCGCGACCGTGGCCGCGCTGACGGAGCTGGGGTACGAGGTGCCCGCCACCCTCACCGTCGCGGGCACCGTGCCCGACTCCGGCGCCGACGGCGTCGTCGAGGCGGGGGACGTCGTGCGCAGCATCGACGGGCACCAGGTCACGACCCACCAGGACCTGCTCGCCGCCCTCGACGACGTGACGCCGGGCGCCGACGTCACGCTGGGCGTCGAGCGCGACGGCGAGCCGACGGACCTCACGGTGACGACGTCGGAGGGGGACGGGCGGGCCGCGCTCGGCGTGCTCCTCGACCCGGCGTACGACTACCCGGTCGACGTGACCATCCGGCCGGGCGACATCGGAGGGCCGAGCGCCGGCACGATGTTCGCGCTGGCGATCATCACGAAGATGACGCCCGAGGACGAGCTGGACGGCGCGCACGTGGCGGGCACGGGCACGATGAGCGTCGACGGGCTCGTCGGCCCGATCGGCGGCATCCAGCAGAAGCTCTTCGGCGCGGTCGACGCCGGCGCGGACTGGTTCCTCGCCCCGGCGGACAACTGTGACGAGGTCGTCGGGCACGTCCCCGACGGGCTGCGGGTGGTCCGGGTGGCCACCCTCGACGACGCGCGGACCGCGATCGAGGCGATCGGTGCGGGGGAGGGCACGGACCTTCCGACGTGCTCGTGACCGGCGAGTGAAGGGCCGGTCGCCCACCCGCGCGCGAAGCGTGGGAACCTGAGGGATGACAGGGACGTTCCACACCAGAACGTCCGTCCGTCCCGAGCACGAGTGAGGTGCCCGCACCGTGTCCTTCGCTGCCCCACCCCGTCGACGGCCAGGCGGCCCGCCCGCCAAGCGCCGCCGCAGCCCTCTGGCGATCACGCTGGTCGTGATCGCCGCGGTCGTCGTCGCGCTGCTCCTGCTCGCGCAGTTCTGGACCGAGATCATGTGGTTCGACGCGCTCGGCTTCGGCAACGTGATCTGGACGGAGTGGATCACCCGCGGCGTCCTGTTCGTCATCGGCTTCCTCGTGATGGCGGCCGCCGTGTTCTCGTCGTTCGCCGTCGCGTACCGGGTGCGCCCGGTCTACGCGCCGTCGACGCCCGAGCAGGCGACCCTCGACCAGTACCGCGAGGCCATCGAGCCCCTGCGGCGCGTCGTGACCATCGCCGGGCCGGTCGTCGTCGGGTTCTTCGCCGGTGTCGCGGCGTCCGCGCAGTGGCGCAGCGTGCTCCTGGCGATCAACCCCTCGTCGTTCGGCGAGAAGGACCCGCAGTTCGGCATCGACCTCGGGTTCTACGTCTTCTCGCTGCCCGCGCTGCGGTTCATGGTGAGCTTCCTCATGGCGGTCGTGATCATCGCCGGCATCGCCGCGCTGGTGACGCACTACCTGTACGGCGGGCTCCGGCTCGGGCCGGTGCCGGCGGGCACCCCGCGCACCACGCGCGCGTCCCGCGTGCACCTCGCCGTGCTGGGCTCCGCGCTCATGCTCGTGATCGGCGCGAACTACTGGCTCGACCGGTACTCGTTGCTGACGGCGACGAACGGCGGCAGCACCGCGGCCACCTACAACGGCGCGTCCTACTCGGACGTGCACGCCGTCATCCCGTCGAAGGAGATCCTCACGGGCGTCGCGGTGCTCGTGGCGCTCCTGTTCGTCGTGGCGGCGGTCCGCGGCACGTGGCGCCTGCCGGCCATCGGCGTCGGCCTCATGGTGGTGTCGGCGATCGCGATCGGCGGCATCTACCCGGCCGTGGTGCAGCGGTTCCAGGTGAACCCCAACGCCCAGGAGCTCGAGGCCGACTACATCCAGCGCAACATCGACGCCACGCACGCGGCGTACGGTCTGGACGACATCGAGACCCAGCCGTACGACGCCACCACGGAGGCGGAGCAGGGTGCGCTGCGCGAGGACGCGGACACCACCGCGTCGGTACGTCTGCTCGACCCGCAGATCGTCAGCCCGTCGTTCCGTCAGCTGCAGCAGAACAAGCAGTACTACAACTTCGCCGACAACCTGTCGGTGGACCGGTACGAGATCGACGGCGAGTCCCGCGACACCGTGATCGCGGTGCGCGAGCTGAACCTCGGGGGCCTCGGCGACGGGCAGCGCAACTGGGTGAACGACCACACCGTCTTCACCCACGGGTACGGCGTCGTCGCCGCGTACGGCAACCAGCCCGGACCCGACGGTCAGCCCGCGTTCTACGAGGGCGGCATCCCGACGCAGGGCGCGCTCACCGACAAGGGGTACGAGCCGCGCATCTACTTCAGCCCCTCCACCACGGAGTACTCCATCGTGGGCGCGCCGGAGGACACGAAGCCGTGGGAGCTCGACTACCAGGCCGACGACGAGCAGGGTGGCCAGCAGGTCAACACGACGTTCCCCACGGAGGAGGTGACCGCCGGCCCGTCCGTCGGGTCGTTCGGCAGCAAGCTGCTGTACGCGCTGAAGTTCGGCTCGCAGGAGATGCTGTTCTCCGACCGCGTCACCGACGAGTCGCAGATCCTCTACGACCGTGACCCGATGACCCGCGTGCAGAAGGTCGCCCCGTGGCTGACCCTCGACCAGGGCATGTACCCGGCGGTGGTCGACGGACGCGTCAAGTGGATCGTCGACGGGTACACCACCTCGGACGCGTACCCGTACTCGACCAGCCGCCCGATGCAGGAGGCGACGGCGGACTCCCTCACGCTCGCCGCGCAGGGCGTGCCGGTGGAGATGCCGCCGGAGGTCAACTACATCCGCAACTCGGTGAAGGCGACCGTCGACGCGTACGACGGCTCGGTGGACCTGTACGCCTGGGACACCGACGACCCCGTCCTCAAGGCCTGGTCCGACGTCTTCCCGACGTCGGTGAAGCCGATGTCGGAGATCTCCGGCGACCTCATGAGCCACATCCGCTACCCCGAGGACATGTTCAAGGTCCAGCGCACGCTGCTGACGCAGTACCACGTCGAGGACGCGGGGCAGTTCTTCTCCGGCCAGGACTTCTGGGCGAACCCGGCGGACCCGGTGTCCACCGGTGGCGCGACCGGCTCGAACGCGGCGAAGCAGCCCCCGTACTACCTGTCGCTGCAGATGCCGGGACAGGAATCCTCGGCGTTCTCGTTGACCAGCACCTTCATCCCGGGCGGTAACACCGACCGCGAGATCCTCACGGGATACCTGGCCGCCGACGGCGACGCCGGGTCCACCGCGGGCGAGGTGGCGGAGGGCTACGGGAAGCTCCGGATGCTGGAGCTGCCCCGCGACTCGACGGTGCCGGGCCCGGGCCAGGTGCAGAACAACTTCGACTCGAACCCGACGATCTCCGAGCAGCTGAACATCCTGGAGCGCGGCTCGTCGAACGTCGTGCGCGGCAACCAGCTGACCCTGCCCGTGGGTGGTGGCCTGCTCTACGTGCAGCCGGTGTACATCCAGTCCGCCGGTGGCACGGCGTACCCGCTGCTGCGCCGCGTGCTCGTCGCGTTCGGCGACCAGACCGGGTACGCGGAGACGCTCGACGAGGCCCTGGACCAGGTCTTCGGCGGCGACTCGGGTGCGACGGCCGGCGACGCCGACGGCGGGACCGAGACCGAGGTGCCCACCGCGCCGGTCGAGGGCGAGGACGGGGCGACCGAGCCGTCCACGGAGCCCAGCACGGAGCCGAGCACCGAGCCCAGCACGGAGCCGTCGACGGAGCCGAGCGGCGGCAGCACGCCGTCGGGTGACGCGCAGTCGCGGCTGAACGCCGCCCTCCAGGAGGCGAACGACGCGATGACCGACAGCGACGAGGCGCTGAAGGCCGGCGACTTCACCGCGTACGGCGAGGCGCAGGACCGCCTGCAGCAGGCGATCGAGGACGCGCTCGCTGCGGAGAAGGAGATCGGGTCCGCCGGCTGACCGGCCGGTGGTGCGAGGCGCGGGGTCGTCGGTCCGTCCGGACCGGCGGCCCCGCCGTCGTCTGCGCCGCCGTCCGGTGGTCGTGGTCGGGGGCGTCGTCGCTGGTCGGAGGCCACCGCGAGTGTGACCTCCGTCCCATTCGCCCGATGCGATTTGATTCGTGTCCGACGACGCCGTAATGTTCAGGGAGTCGACGCGGGGTGGAGCAGCTCGGTAGCTCGCTGGGCTCATAACCCAGAGGTCGCAGGTTCAAATCCTGCCCCCGCTACCACGGGATGTCGTCGACATCCACGAAGGCCCCGACCGGGATCCGGTCGGGGCCTTCGTCATGTCCGGGTGCCGGCACCACCCGTGAGTGATAGGTCTCGAGCGTGGGCCCCGCGTGAAGCCACCGCGCGGGCGCGCCCGGATCGGGAGGAGCCACCGTGCCGCGACGAGACGCAGGGCCGAGCGTCAAGGACAAGGAGCTCTACGAGGAGCTCCGCGACGAGGGCAACAGCAAGGAGAAGTCCGCGCGGATCGCGAACGCCGCCGCGGCGCGAGGCCGGAAGAAGGTCGGCGCCAAGGGCGGGAAGTCCGGCTCCTACGACGACTGGACTGTCGCCGACCTGCGGAAGCGGGCGTCGGAGATCGGCATCGAGGGACGCTCGTCGATGCGTAAGGCGGAGCTCGTCAAGGCGCTGCGCTCGCACTGACCGCGCCGTGCCAGGGGCCCGTGCCGGGCGCATGATGGAAGGAGCCGGCACGGGGACGGCGGGCACCCGACGACGCGAGGAGGCGGCGATGAGAGCGACGGTGGGCGACCGGATCGTGGTGGCGTCCGGGGTGGTCGGCGGGGCGGTGCGCGACGGCGTCGTGATCGCCTGCCCGCACGAGGACGGGTCGCCGCCTTACCAGGTGCGCTGGTCCGACACGGGGGAGGAGACGCTGGTGTTCCCCGGCGCGGACACGCTCGTGCAGCACGACGGCGGCGGGACGGAGCACGCACGGTCGCCGCGACCGTCGCCCGCCCGGGCCCTGACGTGGGACGTGCGGGTCTCGCTCGTGGAGTCGTCCGGGAGCACGACGGCGGAGGCGATGCTGACGCCCGGTCCGGACGTGGGCTCGTTGCGCGGCGTCGGGCACGCGCGCAAGGACCCGGGCGACCTGCAGGTCCCGGTCATCGGGGACGAGGTCGCGGCGGCACGGGCCCTGCGACGCCTGGCGGACGCGCTGCTCGAGCAGGCGGAGCAGGACATCTCGGCGCAGACGGGGCACCAGGCGCACGTGCACCCCTGACCGACCGCCGCCCGGGCGGTCAGGCGAGCTCGGCCCGACGCCGGCGCAGATGGTCGTGCTCGGCCCCCGGCCCGCACAGGGCGAGCGCCGCGTCGTAGGCCCGCAGGGCTCCGTCGGGGTCG
>JADHZE010000183.1 GCA_026934365.1 Isoptericola sp. QY 916
TCACCACGACGAGCCCTGCGAGCCACGCGACCCAGGCGACCCGCGCGACCCGCCCGGCCGGTACGACGCCGGTCGCGCCACCGCCGCCGGCGGCCGTGGGACCAGGCGGCGTGGTGCGGTCCGGAGTCCTGCGCTGCGTCGTGCCGTGAGCGGTCATGCGAGCAGACTGGCGGGGCCGGTGCCCCTGCCGCCGGGGCGCCGTGGCATCCTGTGGACGGGCTACGACTGGGGGCAGGCTCCTGGCGGTGCTGCCGCGCAGGTGCGTCGTCGGACGGTGGAGCTCGCGACCGGGGACGAGGCCGGCGGCGGGTGGGCGAAGAGGCCCGGAACCGTCGGGTAGACTGGCTGCCGCGATCGGCTTGTGCCTCGCCTCCCCGAACCATCCCGGTGGATCCCCGCGGACCGTCCTCGACGTGACGCGGGCTCGCCGGGCGGGGGAGCGGACGCGAACCGGTCGACATCGCGCGTCACGTACGCGCCTCGCGACCCGGCCCGCCGGGTGCAGGGCGCGGCCGCGTCGGCAGCGGTCCGCTCCCGGTCCCCGGGAACGGTGCCGGCCCGGCGTGACGCCAGGGGTGACGGGTCAGATGCCCGACACCGACGAACCGAGTACCGCGACCGGCCACCTGCTCCCCGCAGACCGGTCGCCCGACGCGCGTGCAGCCCGGAGGATCCGGCGCACGCGGCGAAAGGACGTGTCATGGCCGTCGTGACCATGCGCCAGCTCCTCGAGAGCGGTGTCCACTTCGGACACCAGACCCGCCGTTGGAACCCGAAGATGAAGCGGTTCATCTTCACGGAGCGCAACGGCATCTACATCGTCGACCTGCAGCAGTCGCTGTCGTACATCGACCGCGCCTACGAGTTCGTCAAGGAGACCGTCGCCCACGGCGGCAGCATCCTGTTCGTCGGCACCAAGAAGCAGGCGCAGGAGCCCGTGGCCGAGCAGGCCGCCCGCGTCGGCATGCCGTACGTGAACCACCGCTGGCTCGGTGGCATGCTCACCAACTTCACCACCGTGCACAAGCGCCTCCAGCGCCTCAAGGAGCTCGAGGAGATCGACTTCGACGACGTCGCCGGTTCGGCGCTGACGAAGAAGGAGCTCCTCGTCCTGCGTCGCGAGAAGGACAAGCTCGCGCGCACGCTGGGCGGCATCCGTGACATGGCCAAGACCCCCTCGGCGGTCTGGATCGTGGACACGAACAAGGAGCACCTGGCCGTCAACGAGGCGAAGAAGCTGGGCATCCCCGTCGTCGCGATCCTCGACACCAACTGCGACCCCGACGACGTCGACTACGCCATCCCGGGCAACGACGACGCGATCCGCTCCGTCACGCTGCTCACCCGCGTGATCGCCGACGCCGCGGCCGAGGGCCTGCTGCAGCGCCACTCCGGCAAGAAGGGCGAGGCCGCGGAGACCGCCGAGGCCGAGCCGCTGGCCGAGTGGGAGCGCGAGCTCCTGGCCGGTGCCGAGGCCGCACAGGCCGAGGCCCCCGCCGCCGAGGAGGCGCCGGCCGCCGAGGCGACCGAGGCCGCCCCGGCCGCCGAGGAGGCCCCCGCCGCCGAGGAGACGCCTGCCGCCGAGGGCGAGCAGGCCGCCGAGAAGTCCGAGTGAGTCCTCGCGGGCCGGTCACCCCCGGGTGACCGGCCCGCGGACCGCCGCACGACCCACTCCGCCCGGCACCCCGACCGGGTCCGGGCGGACCTCGAACCAGCACGGAGGACATCCATGGCGAACTACACCGCCGCTGACATCAAGGCGCTGCGCGAGCGCACCGGTGCCGGCATGCTCGACGTCAAGAAGGCGCTCGACGAGGCTGACGGCAACACCGACCAGGCGATCGAGATCATCCGCAAGAAGGGTCTGGCCCGCGCCGCCAAGCGCGAGGGCAACGCGACCACCGAGGGCCTCGTGGCCGTCAAGGTCGCCGACTCCGCGGCCGGCCAGGTCGCCACGATGATCGAGCTCGACGCCGAGACGGACTTCGTCGTCAAGAACGAGAAGTTCATCGCGCTCGCCGACGCGGTCCTCGAGGCCGTCGCCGCCGCGGGTGCCACGGACGCCGAGTCCGGCCTCGCCGCCCCGGCCGCCGAGGGCACCGTGGCCGACACGATCGCCGCCCAGGGCGCCACGATGGGGGAGAAGGTCGTGCTGCGTCGCGTGGCCCGCCTCGAGGCCCCCAAGGTGACGACCTACCTGCACAAGACGGCCAAGGACCTGCCGCCGTCGATCGGCGTGCTCGTCGCCACCGACGACGCCGCCGAGCCGGTCGCCAAGGACGTCGCGCAGCACATCGCCGCGCTGGCGCCCCGGTTCCTGTCCCGCGAGGACGTCCCCGCGGACGTCGTCGAGAAGGAGCGCGAGATCGCGCGCGAGGTCTCGATCGCCGAGGGCAAGCCCGAGGCCGCGCTCCCGAAGATCGTCGAGGGTCGCCTCAACGGCTTCTTCAAGGACGCCGTCCTCGTGGACCAGCCGCTGGCCAAGGACACGAAGACGACCGTCGCCAAGCACGTCGCCACCACCGGCGGCGCCCTGCTCGGCTTCGTCCGCTTCCGCGTCGGCAGCTGACGCCTCCCAGCGCTCAGGCCCGACCGCACCGTGCGCGGTGCGGTCGGGCCTTCGCGTACCCGCCCGCGCCCGCCCGCTGACGGGGCGGGAGCCGCCGTCCGGTGCCAGGATGCGCGGAGGGCGACACAGGACCACCGGGCGCGCACCCGCCCGACCTGCCGGTCCGTCGAGCGCGACGGCCGGCGGACGCGGAACATGCCGCAGGGCATGCG
This sequence comes from Isoptericola sp. QY 916, assembly GCA_026934365.1. Lineage (GTDB taxonomy): Bacteria > Actinomycetota > Actinomycetes > Actinomycetales > Cellulomonadaceae > Isoptericola > Isoptericola nanjingensis. Next base: position 2,782 of record JADHZE010000183.1, read on the forward strand.
GAACAGATCAGAGAGCGACGGTGACGCACGTGACCGAGACCAACCAGACCGAGCCGACGACCACGACGGGTGAGGCGACGGGCGGGGCGACGGGCGAGACCGCACCCGCGCGCCGCGTGCTCCTCAAGCTCTCCGGCGAGACGTTCGGGGGCGGCAGCGTGGGCCTCGCGACCGACGTCGTGCGGCGGATCGCCCAGGAGATCGGCGACGCGGTCCGGCAGGGCGTGCAGGTCGCGATCGTCTCCGGCGGCGGCAACTTCTTCCGCGGCGCCGAGCTCTCCCGCGCGGGCCTGGACCGGGCGCGCGCCGACTACATGGGCATGCTCGGCACGGTGATGAACTGCCTCGCGCTGCAGGACTTCCTCGAGCAGGACGGCGTCAAGACGCGGGTGCAGACCGCGATCACCATGGGACAGGTCGCCGAGCCGTACATCCCGCTGCGCGCGATCCGGCACCTGGAGAAGGGTCGCGTCGTCATCTTCGGCGCGGGCGCCGGCATGCCGTACTTCTCCACCGACACCGTGTCGGTCCAGCGTGCCCTGGAGACGCACTGCGACGAGGTCCTCATGGGCAAGAACGGCGTGGACGCCGTCTACTCGGCCGACCCGCGCACGGACCCGGACGCCGAGCGCCTCGAGCACCTCACCTACACCGACGCCCTGGTGCGCGGCCTGAACGTGATGGACGCCACCGCGCTGTCCCTGTGCCGCGACAACGACGTGCGGATGCGTGTCTTCGGCCTCGAGGAGCCGGGTAACGTGACCCGCGCGCTGCTGGGCGAGAAGATTGGCACGCTGGTCACCACCCACTGACGCCGCACCAGCCGTACGACACTTCAGCAGCACGACGACGCACGACGACGAGAATGGAGCACCGGTGATCGACGACACCCTCCTCGAGGCCGAGGAGAAGATGGACAGGGCGATCGACGTCGCCAAGGAGGAGTTCGCGGGGATCCGCACGGGTCGCGCCAACTCGGGCATGTTCTCGAAGATCACCGTGGACTACTACGGCGCCCCGACGCCCCTGCAGCAGCTCGCGTCGTTCAACATCCCGGACGCGCGCACGGTGCTCATCACCCCGTTCGACAAGAGCTCGATGACGACCATCGAGAAGGCGCTCCGCGAGTCCGACCTGGGCGTCAACCCGTCGAACGACGGCAACGCGATCCGCATCGTCATGCCCGCCCTCACGGAGGAGCGTCGCCGCGACTACGTGAAGATGGCCAAGACGAAGGCGGAGGACGCCCGCATCTCCGTGCGGAACGTCCGCCGCAAGGCCAAGGAGGAGCTGGACCGCATCGTCAAGGACGGCGAGGCCGGCGAGGACGAGGTCACCCGGGCGGAGAAGGAGCTCGAGTCGCTGACGAAGAAGCACGTCGACGCGATCGACGTGCTGCTCGCCGGCAAGGAGAGCGAGCTGCTCGAGGTCTGATGGTGACCCATCCCCTCGAACCGGGCGAGGACGCGTCCCCGCTCGACCCGGCCACCGGCGGGGCGGCCGACCCGACGTCGTCGCGCGCCGGCCGCAACCTCCCCGTGGCCATCACGGTCGGCGTCCTGCTGCTCGTCGGCGTCGCGGCGTCCCTGTGGTTCCGGCCGGAGCCGTTCGTCGCCGTCGCCGCGGTCGCGGTCGGTGCCGCGCTGTGGGAGCTGCGGCAGGCGTTCGCCCGCCGGGACATCCACCTGCCGATCCTGCCGCTGCTCGTGGGCGGCGCGGGCATGGTGGTCTCGGCCTACACGGCGGGGCCCGAGGCGCTGCTCGTCGCGTACGTGCTGACCGTCGGCGCCGTCGTCGTCTGGCGGGTGCTGGACGGCCCCGGGCCGCAGGCGCTGCGCGACTGCGCGGCCGCGGTCTTCGCGGCCACCTACGTGCCGTTCCTGGCGGGCTTCGTCATGCTGCTGCTCGCGCAGCCGGACGGCGAGCTCCGGGTGGCCCTGTTCATCCTTTTGGCCGTGGCGAACGACACCGGTGGGTACATCGCCGGCGTGACGATGGGCCGCCACCCGCTGGCACCCACCGTGAGCCCGAAGAAGACCTGGGAGGGCCTGGCAGGATCGCTGGTCCTGGCCACGGCCGTGGGCGTCGCGGGCGCGGTGCTCGCCCTCGACGCGAGCCCGGTGCTCGGCATCGTGCTCGGTGTGCTCACCGCGATCACGGCCACCGTGGGCGACCTCGCCGAGTCGCTCATCAAGCGGGACCTAGAATTGAAGGACATGGGTTCGCTGCTCCCGGGTCACGGGGGCGTGCTGGACCGCCTCGACTCGCTGGTCGTCACCGCCCCGTTCGTGTACCTCGTGCTCACCATGGCGCCGCCCGGCGCCCTGTAAGGAACCGTCATGCCCCCCACCACCGCCCGTCACGCGACGTCCGGCGCCGACCTCGGGATCCCCGCGGTCCGGCCCGGCGACGAGACCGCGCCGATGCCCCTGCAGATGGCGCCGCGCCGCCGGGGCAAGCCGCCGAAGCACTTCGCCGACCTCACGCCGGCCGAGCGCGTCGCGTCGATGGAGGAGATGGGGGAGAAGCCGTTCCGGGCCAAGCAGCTCGCGACGCACTACTTCCAGCACTACACGTCCGACCCGGAGCAGATGACCGACCTGCCCGCGAAGACGCGCGAGGCCATCGCGACCACGATGTTCCCGCAGCTCATCCGCCCCACCCGGCGCCTCGAGGCCGACGGCGGCACGACCGTCAAGACGCTGTGGCACCTCTTCGACGACGCCAAGGTCGAGTCGGTGCTCATGCGCTACCCGCACCGCACCACGTTGTGCGTGTCGTCGCAGGCGGGCTGCGGCATGGCGTGCCCGTTCTGCGCCACGGGCCAGCTCGGGCTCACGCGGAACCTGTCGACGGCGGAGATCCTCGAGCAGGTGCGCGCGGCGAACCGGTCGCTCGCGGAGGGCGAGATCCCCGGCGGGCCCACGCGGCTCAACAACCTCGTCTTCATGGGCATGGGCGAGCCGCTGGCCAACCCGAAGGCCGTCTTCGAGACGGTGCGCGCGCTGGTCGCGCCGCAGCCCGAGGGCTTCGGCATGTCGGCGCGGAACATCACCGTCTCGACCGTGGGGCTGGTGCCCGCGATCGAGAAGCTCACGAAGCTCGAGATCCCGGTGACGCTCGCCCTCAGCCTGCACGCTCCGGACGACGACCTGCGCAGCGAGCTCGTGCCGATCAACACCCGGTGGAGCGTGGACGAGGCGCTCGACGCCGCCCGGCGCTACTTCGAGGTGACGGGGCGGCGCGTGTCGATCGAGTACGCGCTGATCAAGGACATGAACGACCACGGCTGGCGCGCCGACCTGCTCGGGGAGAAGCTCAACGCCCGCGGGCGCGGCTGGGTGCACGTCAACCCCATCCCGCTGAACCCCACGCCCGGCTCGATCTGGACCGCGAGCGAGCGTGCCGTCGAGGACGAGTTTGTGGCACGCTTGCGCGGGCACGGCATCCCCACCACGATCCGTGACACCCGCGGGAGCGACATCGACGGCGCCTGCGGGCAGCTGGCGGCCGAGGAGGACGAGTGAGCGCACTGTTCAGCACGGTGTCCGCGATGCGCACCGGGTACGAGCGGGACGAGGTCGAGGACTTCTTCGACCACGCTCGGCAGGCGTACGAGGGACGCACCGCGGAGCCCCTGTCGCACGCCGACATCCAGGTGTCGACGTTCGACCTGGTGCGCGGTGGCTACGACACGCACGAGGTCGACGCGGCGCTGGACCGGCTCGAGGCGGCGTTCATCGCCCGTCAGCGCGCCGAGTACGTGGCAGCGCACGGTCAGGAGGCCTGGATGGCCGCGCTGGCGGACCGCGCCCGCACGATGTACGGGCGCCTGGGCCGGCCCGACGGCGAGAAGTTCGCCCCGGCCGAGCGCGGCGAGCAGGGCTACGACCCCGACGACGTCGACGCGCTGTGCGACCGGCTCGTCGCGTACTTCGACCGGCAGGAGCCGCTGTCCTCCGGGGAGATCCGTTCCGCGACGTTCGGCCGGGCCAAGGGTTCGGACGGCTACGCGGAGGGTCCCGTGGACCGCTTCTTCGCCCGCGCGATCGAGGTGCTGCTCGGGGTCGAGTGATCCCGCCGCCGCACCAGGACCGACGCCACGAGGGCCGCCGACGACGAGTCGGCGGCCCTCGCCGCGTCCGTCACCGGCCGGCGGGCGAGGTGGCCGCGGCCTCCGACAGGAGGGCGGCCTGCTCGGTGCGGGTGAGGACGTCACGGATCGTGTCGCGGCTGCGCGTGAGGCAGGCGATCTTGTCCTCGATGCCGACGAGCTCGCCGGCCAGCATCTCCGCGACGGTGCGGGGGCAGGTCGGCGCCTCGGCGGTGCTCGTCTCCTCCATGTCGAGCAGCACCTTGATCAGGCGCGTGGGGATGCCGGCGCGCACCATCCCGGCCACCCTGGACACGCGCTCGACGTCGTCGTCGGAGTAGGTGCGGTACCCGTTCGGCGCGCGGTCGGCCACGAGCAGGCCCTGCTGCTCGTAGTAGCGCACGAGGCGCGGTGCCACTCCCGCGCGACGCGCGAGCTCGCCGATCTTCATCGTGCTCCTCCCGAGGTGACCGAGGTCATGCTTGACATTGACATCAATGTCAAACTCTAGCGTCGGTCGCATGACGACACCACGCACGACCCCCACCCTGTCCGACCGGCTCCCGTGGCTCTCGCTCCTCGTCCTCGGCGCGGCCACGTTCACCATGGTCACGGCCGAGATGCTGCCGACCGCCGTGCTGCCGCAGATGAGCGCCGGGCTCGGGGTGGACGAGGCGAGCACCGGTCTGCTCGTGTCCGTGTGGGCGGCCACCGTCGTGGTGGCGAGCTTCCCGCTCGTGCGGCTCGTCGCCGGCACGGACCGGCGTGCCGTGATCACGGTCGCGCTCGGCGTCCTGGCCGCGTCCTCCCTCGCCACGGCGCTGGCGCCGACCTACGGCGTCGCCGTGGGGGCGCGGCTGGTGGGCGCGGCCGCCGTCGGCCTCCTGTGGGCGTCCGCGAACGCGCACGTCGCCGACCTGGTGCCCGACCGGTTGCTCGCCCGCTCGATCGCCGTGGTGCTGGGCGGCGCCACCCTGGGCATGGTGCTCGGAACGCCGCTCGCCAGCCTCGTGACCCGTGCGGTGGGCTGGCGGGCGGCGTTCGCCGGTCTCGCGCTGCTGACGCTGGTGGTCGCCGTCCTGGTGCGGCTCGTCGTCGCGCGTGCGGCCGCGCCCGCCACGGCCCGGCCCGGTGAGGGGGTGACTCCGGGCGCCCCGGGGCCCGCGTCGGCCGGAGGGCCCGGTCCGATGATCACGGTCACGGCGATCGTCGGGGTGCTGCTGGTAGGGCACTACGGCGCGTACACGTACGTGACGCGCATCGTCGAGGTGCCGGCCGACGCGCTGCCGGGCGGCGTGAGCGGGCTGCTCCTGGTGTTCGGCCTCGCGTCCGCCCTGGGCGTGGTCCTCGCCGGCCGGTTCGGGGCCCGGACCGCGCCGGTGCTCGCGCTCGCCGCCGGCGGGACCGCGCTCGCCCTGCTCGGGCTGGCGGTGGTGGACGTGCATCCCGCCCTCGGCGTGGCCGTCGTCGTGCTGTGGGGCGTGTCGGTGACGAACTTCCCGACGCCGGTGACCGAGCTCATCGGCGACGCGATCCCGTGGACCCTCGGCCTCGTCGGCAC
>JADHZE010000184.1 GCA_026934365.1 Isoptericola sp. QY 916
GCCGCGCTGCGTCGCGGCGGGCGCCGTGCCCGACGTCGCCCGCTCGCGCGCCACCAGCTCGCGGACCGCGGGCGCGACCTCCTGGCCGTAGACCTGGATGAGGGTCGGGTCGTCGGCGGCGAGGATGACGGTGCCGATGCCGTCCTCGAGCGCGAGGGCCGCCAGCTCGTCGACCCACTGCTCCACCGGCCCCTGCAGGAAGCCCTGCGGCTGCGCGGTCACCGCGCCCTGCACGTTGAGCAGGCGCCGGATCTCGGCCGGATGGCGGCCCGCCTCCTCGGCGGCCTCGTCGATGATCGCGTGCCCGCGCTGCAGGTCGCCGTCCTCGAGGTACGCGAGCGACGGCAGCCAGCCGTCGGCCTTGCGGGCGATGAGGCGGAGCATCCGGGGCTTGAGCGCGCCGAGCCAGATCGGGACGTCGTGGGCGGGCTCGGGCCCGCGCTTGGCACCGACGACGCGGTGGTGGTCGCCCTCGACCCGCAGCGCGCGGCGCTCCCGGCCGTCCCAGAGGCCGCGGATGATGTCGAGCGCCTCCTCGAGCGCGTCGACGGACTCCCCCGGGGTCAGGCGGGTGCCGCCCATCGCGACGATCGGGTCCCAGAACCCGCCCGCGCCGAGGCCGAGCGCGGCCCGCCCGCCGGACAGCAGGTCGAGGGACGCGATGGCGCGCGCCAGCACGGCGGGCGGCCGCAGCGGCAGGTTGAGCACGTTGCCCGCGACGGTCACCCGCTCGGTCTGCGCGGCCACCCACGACAGCAGCGTCCAGGTGTCGAGGAACCCGGGCTGGTACGGGTGGTCCTGGAACGTCACCAGGTCGAGCCCGGCCGCCTCGGTGACCTGCGCGAGGCGCACCGGCTGCTGCGGGTCGCGGTTCGTGGGGGTGAGGAACGTGCCGAAGACCAGGTCGTGGCCGTAGTCCGTCATGCGGGACCTTTCGCGGGAGGACCGCTCCCGTCGTCCGGGAGATCGTCTGTCGCACAGACGATATCAGCGGCAACTCTTCTGGCGAGCCGCGCATTCCGCTTACGATGGCACCGTGAGCACCACCGCCGACCCCACGCGCAGCACCGCGGAGACCGCCGCCGGCCCGGACGCCCCGTCCCCGCTGGGCTGGTCGCTGGCCGCGCTGCTGCGCGAGTGGAGCACCCGCGTCGCCGCCGCCTGCGCCGACGTCCCGCACGGCGGGCGCGGCTACGAGGTCCTCGCCGCCGTCACCCACGACGCGCCGCCCACCCAGGCGGCGCTCGCCGCCCGGCTCGGCATCGACCGCACCGTGATGACCTACCTGCTCGACGAGCTGGCCGGCTGCGGCCTCGTCGAGCGGCAGCCCGACCCGGCCGACCGGCGCGCCCGCCGGATCGTCGTGACGGACCACGGACGGGCCGTGCTCGCCGACCTCGACGCCCGCGTGCGCGTCGCGGAGGACGAGCTGCTCGCCGGGCTGGACCACGCCGAGCGCGACGCCCTGCGCCACCTGCTCGTGCGCGCCGCCACCGGCGCCGCGCCGGGCGACGACCGTTGCGCCGTCGTCGCGCGCGTCGTCGACCCGTCCGCGTGACCCTGCGAAAACGCGATCTGCCGCGGCATCCGAGCGGATGACGCGGCAGACCGCTTTCTCGAAGGGGAGCCGGGTCAGCCGCCGATCGCGGCGCCGACGTCCTTGAGGAACGCGTCGGCGGCCTCGTCGGGCGTCATGCGCTCGAACAGCACCTCGGTGTTGATCCGGATCATGATGTCCTGGATCTCGTTCGCGCCGTTCGGCGGCACCGCCGGGTTGTCGACGATGTCGGGCTCCAGGGCCGCCATGAAGTCCGCGACCTTCTGGTCCGCGGCCGCGAGCTCGGGCAGGATCGCCTCGCGCACCGTCAGGTTGGCCGGGAGGCCGCGGTCGGTGAGCTGCAGCTTGGCGACCTCCGGGTCGTTGAGCAGGAAGTCCACGAGCTTCGCCGACTCCTCCGGGTGCTCCGTCTTCGCGGAGATCGAGTAGTACATGGCCGGCTTGAAGTACATGCCGGTGCGCTCGAACTCGGACTCACCAGGCAGGCGCAGCAGCTCCAGCTCGTGCCCGGACGCGTCGGAGAGCGCGCCGAGCTGGTTGGACCACCACACGCCCATCGCGCCCGCGTTGGTGCCGAGCAGCGAGCCCTCGGGCCCGGCGTTCTGGTACTCCACCGACCGCGACGCGTCGGGCTGGCCGCCGTTCGCCATGAGGTCCAGCGACGTCTGGAAGAACTCCGCGACCGTCTCCTTCGAGACCCCGAGGGTGCCGTCCGCGTTGTAGAGGGTCTCGCCCTTCTGCCGGGCGAGCACGTTGAGCCCGGCCTCGTTGAAGCCGTAGTCCTGCGCGCCCCAGACGCCGTCGCCGGCACCCTTCGAGATCTTCCCCGCGATGTCGACGTACTCGTCCCAGGTCCAGGTCGTGTCGTCCGGCATCTCGACGCCGGCGTCGGCGAAGATCTGCGGGTCGGCGACCATCGCGTACGCGTTGACGCCCGTCGGGATGCCGACGAGCTTCCCGTCGACCTCGCCCGTGCTGAGGATGTCCGCAGGGATCTCGGAGGTGTCGACCCCGGTCATCTCGCCGATGACGCCGCGCGACGCGTAGTCGGAGAGGTAACGCTCCTCCTGGGTGATGACGTCCGGGGTGTCGCCGCCCGCCGTGGCGGTGGCCAGCTTGTCCCAGTAGCCGTCCCAGTCGGTGTAGTCCGGCACGACGGTGATGCCGGGGTTCTTCTCCTCGAACAGGTCGATGATCTGCTGGGTGGTCTTGTGCCGGTCGTCCGACCCCCACCACGCGAAGCGGATCTCGACGTTCCCGTCGCCGCCGCCGTCGTCGTCGGACGGCAGGGCGCCGGAGTCGCCGGAGCAGGCGGTGAGGGCGAGGGCCCCCGCCGCGGTGAGCGCGGTGAGCGCGACGCCGCGGCGTCGTGCCGCCCGGGTGGCTGTGACTCGCATGAGGTTCTCCTTCGAACGACGGGTGCGAACTACTTGATGCCGGTGGTGGCGATGCCCTTGACGAGGTACTTCTGGCCGAACAGGAAGACGAGGAACACGGGGATCAGGGACACGATCGACATCGCGAACAGCGGCCCCCACGAGCTGTTGCTCGTGGCGTCCACGAAGGTCCGCAGCGCGATGGGCACGGTGTACATGTCCGGCTTCGTCAGGAAGATGAGCTGGCTGAAGAAGTCGTTCCACGTCCAGATGAACGTGAAGATCGCGGTGGTGGCGAGGGCCGGCAGCGACAGCGGCAGCATGATCCGCAGGAAGATGCGCCCGTGCCCGCAGCCGTCGAGGCGGGCCGCCTCGTCGAGGTCCTTCGGGATGCCGCGGAAGAACTGGACCATGAGGAACACGAAGAACGCGTCCGTCGCCAGCAGCTTCGGCACGATCAGCGGCAGGAACGTGTTGATCCACGACAGCGACGAGAACAGGATGTACTGCGGCACGATGATCACGTGGATCGGCAGCATGATCGACATGAGCATGATCGCGAACCACAGGTTGCGGCCCCGGAACTTCAGCCGGGCGAACGCGTAGGCCGCCATCGAGCACGAGACCAGGTTGCCGAGCACCGAGCCGAGCACGACGATCGCCGAGTTCAGCAGGTAGTGGCTGAACGGGTCGAGCAGGGCGTTCCAGCCGTCGGTGTAGTTGCCGAAGTCCCACTCGGTGGGGATCAGCCCGGGTTCGCGGAAGATGAGCTCGGTCGGCTTGAACGAGCTCGCCAGCATCCACAGCAGCGGGTAGAGCATGACGAGCCCGAAGGCGATTAGCGCGACGTGCCGGAGAACGCGGCGGACGGCGGCCCAGGCGCGGCCGCGGGGCGGACGGCGCTCGGGGTAGGTCGCCGCCACCTCGGAGAGCGTGGGGCGGGGACCGGCGGGGTGCGACTCGGGGCGCGGCTCGGTGCGCGCGGGAGCGTCAGTCATCGTAGAAGACCCAGAACTTGGAGGCGAGGAAGTTCACGGCGGTCATGCCCGCCACGACGAGCAGCAGGAACCACGCCATCGCGGACGCGTACCCCATCTGGTAGGAGCTGAACCCCTTCTCGTAGAGGTACAGCGTGTAGAAGAGCGTGGAGTCGACCGGCCCGCCCGTGCCCCCGCTGACGATGAACGCCTGCGTGAACGACTGGAACGCCCCGATGAGCTGCAGCACCAGGTTGAAGAAGATGATCGGCGTGAGCAGGGGCACCGTGATGCTGCGGAACCGGCGCCACCGGCCCGCGCCGTCGATCGACGCGGCCTCGTAGTACATCGCCGGGATCTGCCGCAGCCCGGCCAGGAAGATGATCATCGGCGCGCCGAACGTCCAGACGTTCAGGATCATGAGGGTGCCGAGCGCGTAGTCGGGGTGCGACACCCAGCCGACGCCCTCGATCCCGAAGAACCCGAGGACCTGGTTGACGAGGCCGTCGGCCCCGAACACCTGCCGCCAGAGGATCGCGATGGCGACGCTGCCTCCGAGGAGCGACGGCAGGTAGTAGACGGACCGGTAGAACGCGAGGCCGCGCAGCCCCTTGTCGAGCACCATGGCGAGGGCGAGCGCGGCGGCGAGCTGCAGCGGCACCGAGACGAGCACGTAGGTGAAGGTCACCTTGAGCGCCTGGAAGAAGCGCGGGTCGGAGAACATCGCCGTGTAGTTCTCGAGCCCGATCCAGCCGGGGGCCTCGAGCAGGCTGTAGTCCGTGAAGGACAGGTACAGGGACGCGACGAGCGGGAACGCCGTGACGAGGACCAGCCCGACGAACCACGGGGCGAGGAAGAGCGCCGCGGCCTTGCCGTCGCCCTTGCGCCGCTCCCGGGCGGCCCCGCGGGTGCGCGCGACCTCCTGGATCACCGCCATCGCGGCACCCGGCCGTTCGTCCGGCCGCGCACGCTGCCGATCGGCGTGCTGGTGGCTGTCATCGCCGGCCTCCCGATCTTCGTCGATCTGAGGGCTTCCAGTGCTCCAGCTCCTGGAAACCGGTTGCTTCTCGGGAACGTACCACGAGAGGAACCGGTTTCCAATGGTGTACCGTCGGCTCGTGAGCCCGAGGAGGCATCGATGCCTGAGCTGAACGTCCGGCGCCCGTCCGTCACCATCGCGGACGTCGCCGCCGCGGCCGGCGTCTCGCGCGCCACGGTCTCCCGCGTGATGAACGGTCGCAGCACCGTCGACCCCGCCATCGCCGCACGCGTGCAGGAGGCGGCGATCGACCTGAACTACCGCCCCAGCAACGTCGCGCGCAGCCTGTCCCTCGGGCGCACGGAGACCGTCGCGCTCGTGGTGCCCGACCTGGGCAACCCGGTGTTCCAGCAGATCCTCCGCGGCGTGACGTCCGCCGCCGCCGAGGACGGCTACCGCGTGCTCGTCGCCGACGCCGCCGAGGACCCCTCGGAGGAGGCGGCCATCGCCCGCGAGGCGCGCATGCGCTGCGACGCGCTCATCCTGGTCGCGCCGCGCATGCCCGGCACCGCGCTCGACGCGCTGCTCCCCCTCGTGACCCCCGCGGCCGTGATCAACCGCGCCGTCGAGCACCCGGCCACCCCCAGCCTGGTCATCGACTACGAGGACGCCACGGTCCAGGTCGTCGAGCACCTGGTCGACCACGGGCACCGCCGCCTCGCCTACCTCGCCGGCCCGCGGGCCGCCGCCACCGACGTGGCCCGGCGCACCGGGCTCGCCACCGCCCTCCGGCGCCATCCGGACCTCGAGATCGTCGAGCTGCCCGTGGGCGCCGACCTGGCCTCCGGCCACGCGGCCGCGGGCGAGGTGCTCGCGAGCCGGGCCACCGCCGTCGTCGCCTACAACGACCTGGTGGCGTTCGGCCTTCTGGCCGCGCTCAACGAGGCGGGCGTCGCCGTGCCCGGCGACATCTCGGTGGCCGGCTTCGACGACATCGACCTCGCCCGGTACGCGACGCCCGGCCTGACCACCGTGTCCGTGCCCCAGGCCGAGCTGGGCCGGCAGGCGTGGCGCGAGCTGCACGCCGTCATCGACGACGACGCGCACGCGGCCACCACCACCCGGTTCACCGCCCGCCTCGAGGCCCGCTCCAGCACCGGGCCGGTGCCGCGCGGCATCGCGCGGGCCGTCGTCACGGAGCCCGAGCCCGCCGCGGCGCCCGAGGCCGACGTCGTCGACCCGGGCCCCACGTGGTCCGTGGAGCCGCGCGAGATCGTGCTGCGGCACACCCGCGACCGGGTGCCGCTGGCGCGGTACGTCGACGGCGAGCGGCTGCCGGCCATCCACTCCCCACGCCCGTACCTGCACCCGGTGCACTCGCTGGCGGGCGTCGCCCTCACCGAGTCCGAGCCGGTGGACCACCGGCACCACTACGGCGTGAGCGTGGCTGTGCCCGACGTCAACGGCACGAGCTTCTGGGGCGGCCGCACGTTCGTGGCCGACGTCGGCCCCACGCTGCTGCCCAACCACGGCCGCCAGGTGAGCACGCGCGCGGAGGTCGACCCGCTCGCGCCCCACGTGCTGCACGACACCGTGCGCTGGGACGACGAGCACGGGGAGCCCCTGCTCGACGAGCAGCGTCGGCTCGGCGCCCGCCTCCTCGACGACGGCACCTGGGTGCTCGACTGGCGCACCACGCTCCACGCGTCGTACCGGCCGCTGGAGATCCGCTCGCCCGCCACCAACGGCCGGCCGGGCGCCGGGTACGGCGGCGTCTTCTGGCGCGCGCCGATGTCGCAGAGCACGGTCGTGCTGTCGCAGGCGGGCGAGGGCGAGAGCCTGGCCCACGGCAGCACGTCGCCCTGGGTCGCGTACGTCCAGCAGCACCACGACCCCTACGCCGAGGACCGCCCGACGACGCTGCTGCTCGCGCAGACGTCGCCGCCGCGGCCCTGGTTCCTGCGCGCCGCGGAGTACCCCGGCGCGGGGCCGGCGCTCGCCTGGGACACGCCGCTCGTCGTGCCCGCAGGCGGCACCGTCGAGACGGGCGTCGTGGCCGCGCTCGTGGACCGTGCGCTCGACCACGACGAGGCCGCGGCCCTCGCCGCCACGCTGCGCTGACCCTCCCGGCAACCCCGGCACGACACGGACAGGACGACGATGACCGACCCGACCTCCGACGGCTCTGCCACCCGGATCGCCCCGCAGATCGCGGTCGTGGGCCTGCACGGCCACGGCGCCTCCCACGTGCGCCGGGTCCTCGAGCTCCAGCGCGCCGGAAGGGCGCGGCTCGCCGCCGTCGTCGACCCGCGCGAGCCGGGCCCCGGCCACGACGCGCACGACGCCGGGGCGCCCTGGTTCCCGACGCTCGGCGACCTCCTGTCCACCCCGCAGGCGCGGGTCGACGTCGTCGTGCTGAGCACGCCCATCCCCACGCACCTGCCGCTCGCGCGCGCCGCGATGGAGGCGGGCATCGATGTGCTGCTGGAGAAGCCGACGACGGCGTCGCTCGCCGAGCACGCCGAGCTCGTCGCGGTGACCGAGCGGACGGGCCGCCGCTGCCAGGTGGGCTTCCAGACGTTCGGCTCGCACGCCCTGCCCGCGGCCGCGGACCTCCTGGCCCGGGGCGAGATCGGCGAGGTGCAGGGCCTCGGCGCCGTCGGCACCTGGGTGCGCACCGCGTCGTACTGGCAGCGCGCCGCCTGGGCGGGCCGGCGCCGGCTCGACGGCCGCGACGTCGTCGACGGCGTGGTGACCAACCCGCTGGCGCACGCCGTCGCGACCACCCTGCGGCTCGGCGGGGCGTCCACCGCGCAGGACGTCGCCTGGGTGGACACCGACCTGTACCGCGCCAACCCGATCGAGGCGGACGACACCTCCTCGGTGCGGGTCAAGGACGCCGCCGGCCGGCGGTACGGCTTCGGCCTCACCCTGTGCGCGGCGGAGCGCACGCCTGCGCGCGTGGTCGTGACCGGCTCCCGCGGCGAGCTGGTGCTCGAGTACGAGCACGACCGCCTGCTGCTGCGCACGGACTCGGTCCAGATGGACAAGACCTACGGGCGTGCCTCCCTGCTGGACGACCTGCTGGCCGCCCGTGCCGACGACCGTCGCCCCCTGCTGTGCGACGTCCGCGACACCGGCGCGTTCATGCGCGTGCTGGAGGCCGTGCGCACCAGCGCGGACCCGACCCCGATCGCGCCCGAGCACGTCGAGTGGCAGGGGGACGGCGACGAGCGGCGCCCCGTGGTGCGCGACGTCGAGCGCTGGTGCGCCGAGGTCGCGCGCACGCAGCGCACGTTCGCCGAGCTCGGGGCCCCCTGGGCCGGCTGACGCGCCACACCTTCCCGGCCGACACCGTCGTCGGACGGGTGACCGCCGGAACGAAGGAGTTTCGCACCATGTCCCAGCCCTCCCCTGTCCTCCCGGGCGGACGTCGGCCCCGCGCGGCCGCCGCCCTCGCCGCCGCCGCGCTGCTGGTGACGGCC
>JADHZE010000185.1 GCA_026934365.1 Isoptericola sp. QY 916
CGGGCGGGGCGGGCGGCGGCGTCCCCGGCAGGGCGGCACCCGTCCCGACCGCGCCCATGACGGAGGAGCGCACCGGCGGCTCGGTCGACGGCTGCACGAACTGCGGGAGCGCCGCGACGACGGAGACCTCGCCCCACGGCGCCAGTGCGGCGACGACGTCGCCGGGCGTGGTGGGTGCGTCGGGGGAGTCGGAGCCGAAGGTCCGCCGCACCAGGGAGTCGAGCTCGGCGTCGACGTGCGGCACCAGCGTCGACACCGGGACGACGCCGCGCTCGTCGCGCTGCGCGGGCAGCGGGCGCACGGCGTCGGGGGCGATCCACGGCTCGTCGAGCGAGTCGCCCGGCCAGCGGGCGGTGAGCGCGTAATAGGCGAGGGCGACGAGGTCGCGGGCGTCCGCGGCGGCCGCGCCGGCGCCCGTGATGTGATCCCGCCCGCCGTCGACCCCGGCGAGCGCGGCGTCGATGCCGAGCCCGGTGACGACGACGCGGTGGCCGTCGATCCGTACGGCCTCGGGGCGCAGCGCCAGGTGGTGCACGCCTCGCTGCCCGGCGGCCTCGAGCGCCGCGGCGGCCTCGCCGACGACGGCACGCGCCTGCTGGGCGTCGACCAGGCCGCCGGAGACGACCTCCGTGAGGGACGACCCCCGGTACGGCTCGGAGATGATGTAGCTGCGCTGGCCCGTGCCGAGGTCGGTGCTGCCGACGTCGAGCACGCGGGAGAGCCGCGGGTCGGCGACGAGCGCGGCCCGGCGCGCGGCGTCGAGCGCTGCGGACGCGTACGGGCCGTCGACGAACGTCACCCGGACGGGACGGTCCAGGATCTGGTCGTGCGCTTCCCACGACTCGGCTGCGGCGAGGTCGGTGGCCGCGAGCTGCACGAGCCGATAGCGATCGACCATGACGGTCCCGGGATGGGCGGTGCTCACCTGTGCTCCTCGGTGGGGGTGCGGGGGGAGAGGGTCCTCCGGTCCATCGGACCATGGTACGGGCGGGCCGGTGCCCGCGAGGTCGCGCCTGGCGGGCGTGCCCGCAGGGCCCTCACGGAACCCCCGCGAGCCGGGCACGCGACCGTCGTCATCGCTTGAGCCGCCGAAGGACGGGGGCCAGCGCGTCGTCGAGCTCGCGCACGTGCAGGACCTTCAGCGCGAGCACGTAGCCGACCACCATCACGATGCCTGCGACGGCCGTGACCAGCACGGAGTGGCCCCACGACGTGACGTCGTAGCCGTCGAGGAGGCGGACGGTCAGCCACCCCAGGAGGGCGGCGATCAGTGCGCCGACCAGGGCGCGGACATAGAGCTGGAGGACGCGCCGGCCGTCCATGCCCTGGAGCTTGCGGCGCATGCCGCGCACGCGCAGCAGCAGCGAGATCCACGTCGACAGCGCGTACGCCCCGCCGGCGGCGACGGCCCACCACTGGGGCGGCAGCAAGCGGGTCGCGCCCCACAGGACGACGACCATCGAGACGGTCGCGATGACCTGGATGCCGAAGATGCTGCGGCCGTCCTCGAACGCGAAGTACATGCGGCGGACCAGCACCGTCGCCCCGAGGGCGACGATGCCGATCGACATCGCCTGGATGATCGGCGCGACGGCGGCGACCCCTTCCGCGTCGAGCGACGGCAGCAGGGACGCCGTGAGCGGGACGGCGAGGACGATGAGCGCGACGGCGGAGAACACCGAGAAGACGCCCGCGGACCGCATGCCGAGCGACATGTCGCGGCGCACTCCGGGGAGATCGCCGGCCTGGACGGCCGCCGTCATGCGGGGGAACAGGACCGTGACGATGGAGACGACCACCAGGGAGTGGGGCAGCAGGTAGATCGTCATCGCGTTGGTATACGCGGCGTTGCCGGCGAACACCTCGTCGAGGTCCGTGCCGGTCTGTCCGGCGGCGCCGAGGACGTTGGTGAGGAACAGGACGCCGACCTGCTCCAGGGCGACGGCGCCGATGGTCCAGCCGACGACCGTCCCGGCAGCACGGAGCCCGATGCCCCGCAGGCCGAGGCGGAACCGCCACTGGAAGCCGGTGCGTCGCAGTGCGAACACGAGCACCAGGGCCTGGGCCGCGATACCCAGGGTCGCCGTGCCGGCGAGCACCGCCGTCTGCGCCGTCGACCAGGTCGACAGGTCGGAGATGCCGCGGGACGGGGCGGTGCCCCACATGGCGATGAAAGCCCCGAAGCCGATCAGGGAGACGATGTTGTTCGCGACCGGGGCGACGCCGTAGGCGCCGAAGCGTCCCTGCGCGTTGAGCACCTGACCGAGCAGCATGTACAGGCCGTAGAAGAAGACCTGGGGGATGCACCAGTACGCGAAGACGACGGCGAGGTGGCGCGCGTCGGCGTCCCAGGCACCGCTGAGCGTCGAGAGCCAGATGATGAGCGGGGCAGCGACGACCAGCACCGCCGTGAGCAGCAGCAGCCCGAGGCCGGAGAGGGTGAGGAGCTTGTCGAGCCGCTCGCGGGCGTTGTGGGCGTTCATCGCCCGCAGGATCTGCGGGATGAGCACGGCCTGGAGGACGCCGGCCGAGATGAGCGCGAACAGCATGTTCGGGAGCTTGTTCGCGATGTCGAACGCGTTGGCGACCGTACCGACGGCGCCGACGCACGCGACCAGCAGCATCGCGCGGATCAGCCCGGAGGCACGGGACGCGACGGTCCCCAGCGTCATCACGACCGAGCCGCGGCCCAGGCTGGTGCGCCGCACGCCACCGGCGGCGCCTTCGTCGGCGCTGCCGGCGCTGCCGGCGCTGTCGGTGCCGTCGTCCTGACCGGCGCGGGCACCGCCGGGGTCGCCGACCGGGTGCCAGCTCGCCCCGGGTGCGCCGGTCGGGCTCGCGGGGTCGGTCGCGTCGCCCTCGCCGGGCAGGTCGGGCCGGCCGTCGTCAGGGAAGGCGGACGTCGAAGTCATGAGGGGTCGGTCTCCGTGGCCTGGGCGGGCGGCGTGCGGGCGGCGGGGATGCCGCCGCCGCCCGGGTCGGTCGGGTCGTCGTCGTGCGGGTCGCGTGGCGGACTGTCGTCGGGTGCGGCGGCGTCGGGGCCCTGGGGGTCGGCGGCGGCGTCCGCGACGCCCTCGTCGGTGGTCCGCGCCGAGGACCGCCCCCGACGCACCGTACGCCAGATGCCCCCGATGAAGAGGAGGGCGACCAGGGCGGCGACGACGGCGGTGCCCGCGGTCTCCCAGCCGGCGCG
Organism: Isoptericola sp. QY 916; assembly: GCA_026934365.1. Classification (GTDB taxonomy): domain Bacteria; phylum Actinomycetota; class Actinomycetes; order Actinomycetales; family Cellulomonadaceae; genus Isoptericola; species Isoptericola nanjingensis. The sequence continues at coordinate 3,194 of JADHZE010000185.1, forward strand.
GACGCGGAGGGAGAAGCTCGTGGGCCCCGCGACGACCGTGCCGCTCGGTGCGAGCACCTCGACCTGCACGGTGACGTCGCCGGAGCCGATGGCGCGCACGGGGACGTGCACGTTGGACGACGTGCCGGCGGGCACGACGACGGTCGGCCGAGACTCGACGACCAGCCGGGACGCGTCGGGCCGGAGCACCACCGTGACCGTGGCGTCCACGGGCAGGTCGTTGGAGACGGTGACGGGCAGCCTGCCGGTGTCGCTGACGAGCGTGACGTTGGACCGGTCGGCGACGCCGATGCCCCGCTGGAGGGCGTCGGACTGGTCCACGGCGAGGTCGACGGCGTTGTCGCGGGCGTCGGGTTCGGTGCGGGCGGCGACGGCGAGGGGGGCGACGAGCGCCTGGTCGGTGTCGCCGCTCAGCTCGACGGGGTCGCTGGCCACGGTGGAGAACGCGGCGAGGTCGCGGTGGGAGTCGAGGAGCCGGCGGACGGAGGAGGGCGCCAGCTCGCCCTTGGACCGACCGGCCCGCTCGCCTCGTGCGGGGTCGGCGCGCGGCGCGCGGGAGGCGGGGGCGGCGACGGTCTCGGACAGCGGCACGACGTCGGCCCACGACGCGTCGTGGAGGTCGCCGAGCACCGTGCCCACCAGGGCCGGGTCGGGCGACCAGCTCCGCGGGAGCGCGGCGAGCAGGTGCAGGTCCTGCTGCCCGGAGTCCTGCTGCTGGAGCGCGACGAGCGCGGCGTCGGCGAGCACGCGGGCGGACGCCTCGGCGGCCGACGGGGCGTCGTCACCGTCGGTGAGGGCGGCGAACGCCGACGACAGTCCCTCGTCGGCGACCAGCGCGGACACCTTGCCCGACGGCGTCTCGACGGCGGTGCGGGCTGAGGCGGCGGCCCCGTCGGCGGGCGCGAGCCCGTCGGCCACCACCACCTGGTCGACGGGCGCTTCGCGTCCGGCGGCGAGGGTGGCGGCGTCGGGCCGACCCTCCGGCCAGGCGACGGTGAGGTCCCAGCCCTCGGGCCGCTGCCAGGCCGCCCCGAGCGCGGCCTCCCCGCCGGTCGCGGCCGCGACGTCCGCCCGGGACGGGTCGGCGTGCGCGACCGCCGCGAGGTCGGGGTCGTAGCCGGGCAGGACGGCGACGTCGGCGGGCTCGCCGGTCGCCGCGGTGCCTGCGGTGCCTGCGGTGCTCGCCAGGCTCGCCGAGGTGCCCGCGTCGGTGGCGTCGGTGGCGTCGGCGTCGCCCGTGACCGGCGCACCCGTGAGCCGGGTCGCCCACGCCTGGGCGTCGTCGTCGTCCGCCCCGGCCGCGGCCGACACGAGGGCCGGGTCGACGGCGAGCGACATGCCGGGAGACGTGCCGGTGACCGACGCGGCGTCGAGCAGGCGGTTCAGCCGACCACCGGTCGCGGTCGCCGTGCCGAGCTCCAGGTCGTAGCCGTCCGGGTCCAGCGGGTCGACGGCCGGGCCTGTGACAGGGGCGGCGACGCTCACCGAGACCGGGTCCGGCGCGTCGCCCTCCGGCGCGAACAGGAGGAAGGTGTGGACGACGTCGAGCGTGGACCCGCCGCGGGTGAGCGCGACGGACATCTCCCGCGGCCCCCAGGGGTTCTCCGCGCCGAGGCCGAGGGTGTCGACGTCGAGCTCCATCGTGACCTGCGCGCTGTCCCCGGGCGCGAGGCGGTCGACGGGCTCGGCATCCTGGCGCAGCCCTGCGGTGCTGGTGCCGTCGTCGTCGGCCCAGGCAGCCAGGTCCTCGCGCGAGGTGACCGGGCGCCACGAGACGCCGAGGTCGAGCTGGGTGCCGTCGAGCGCCGCGTCGGTGCCGTTGGTGACCCGGAGGACGAGCGTCACGGTGGAGCCCGGGGAGGCGAGCGTGGGCGCGGAGCTCACGAGCTCGACCGTCGCCTTCCCGTCGCGGGCGGCGGGCAGGAGGGACGGCGAGGTGACGGCCGACGCCGACGCGCCGGGCAGCGCGACGAGCGCACCTGCCAGGAGCAGCCCGGCGAGCAGCGTCAGCGCCGTGACGAGGCGGGCCGCCCGGGCGGGCGGGGGCGCGGGTGCGGCTCCGGCACCCGAGGGTCGGGACGTGGTCACGCGGCGGGCCTCACTCGACCGCTCCGAGACCGGGGTGCCCGAGCACCTCGGGCGTGCGGCGCAGCACCTGCTGCGCGACGACGGCGAGCCGCTGCTCGTTGGGGTAGGAGAGCCGCTCCGTCAGCTGCTCGACCGGGACCCAGAGGGCGTCCTCCGCCTCGCCGTCGGGGTCGCCCTCCGCGGTGATGGTGCCGCCCTCCGCGCGCAGGAGGAAGTGGTGCACCACTTTGTGGACGCGGTGGTCCTCTCCGCTGAACCAGTAGTCGATGACGCCCAGGCGGGTGCGGATCGTGCCGAGGATGCCCGTCTCCTCGTGGATCTCGCGGACGGCCGCCTGCTCCGGCGTCTCCTCGCCCTCGAGGTGCCCCTTGGGCAGGCACCACTCGAGGCGCCCGCCGCGGTTGCGCCGCACGATGACGGCGGCCTCGGGACCGGCGGCGGCGACCTGGACGACGAGCCCGCCCGCCGACGTCTCCTCGTTGACCGGCAGGTGCGTCGTCGTGCCCGACGGGGCGACGCCCACGACGGCGGGCGTCGCGGTGCCGCGCGGCCCGGCGAGGCGCGCGGGGTCGACCTTGAGGGGGTGTCCTCCCGGTGGCACGGGGACCGGCGCGGCCGGGCGCCGGCGCCGCGGGCCGGGAACCGGGGCCGGGGATGACATGCGCCCACCCTACCGAGTGGAGACACCCCGCCGGCCCAGCCGCCGGGGCGCCGACGCGCGGGATCTGGGAGGATGGGACGCCGTGTCGACCCCTGAACCCCAGGCCCCTGCCGCGCTGCTGCGCCGCGCCCTCGCCGTGCTGACCGAGATGGCCCCCGCGGCCGTCGAGCTGGGCGAGGTGTTCCGCGCCGCCGGGCACGAGCTCGCCCTGGTCGGCGGGCCCGTCCGGGACGCCTTCCTCGGCCGCGCCAGCAACGACCTGGACTTCGCGACGTCGGCCTCGCCCGACGAGACGCAGGCCCTGCTGGCCCGCTGGGGCGACGCCCACTGGGACATCGGCAAGGAGTTCGGCACGATCGGCGCGCGGCGGTTCGCGCGCACCGGGGGCGGGTCGGGCCCCGGGACCGCGGCCGCGACGGGCGACGTCGTCGTCGAGGTCACCACGTACCGCAGCGACGAGTACGACCCCGCCTCGCGCAAGCCCGTCGTCGCCTTCGGGGACACGCTCGACGGCGACCTGTCGCGGCGCGACTTCACGGTGAACGCGATGGCGGTGCGGCTGCCGGACCTCACGTTCGTCGACCCGTTCGACGGGCTGTCCGACCTGGCCCGCGGCGTGCTGCGCACCCCCATCGCGCCGGAGCGGTCGTTCGACGACGACCCGCTGCGCATGATGCGCGCGGCGCGGTTCGCCGGCCAGCTCGGCTTCGACGTCGAGCCCGCGACCCGGCAGGCGATCGTCGACATGGCGGGCCGGATCGACATCGTCTCCGCCGAGCGGGTGCAGACGGAGATCTCCAAGCTGCTGCTGAGCGACCGACCCCGCGCCGGCCTCGAGGTGCTGGTCGACACCGGCCTGGCCGACCACGTGCTGCCCGAGCTGCCCGCGCTGCGGCTGGAGATCGACGAGCACCACCGCCACAAGGACGTCTACCAGCACTCGCTCACGGTGCTGGAGCAGGCGATCGCGCAGGAGACCGGGCCGGACGGCCCCGTGCCCGCGCCCGACCTGGTGCTGCGGCTCGCCTCGCTGCTCCACGACGTCGGCAAGCCGGCCACGCGACGCTTCGAGCCGGGCGGGGGCGTGAGCTTCCACCACCACGAGGTCGTCGGCGCCAAGCTGGTGGCCAAGCGGCTGCGCGCCCTGAAGTACGAGAAGCAGGTGGTCAAGGACGTCGCCCGCCTGGTGGAGCTGCACCTGCGCTTCCACGGCTACGGCGAGGGGCAGTGGACGGACTCGGCGGTGCGTCGCTACGTCACCGACGCCGGCCCGCTGCTGGAGCGGCTGCACCGGCTCACGCGCGCCGACTCCACCACGAGGAACAAGCGCAAGGCCCAGCGACTCGCCGACTCGTACACCGACCTCGAGCACCGCATCGCCGCCCTGCGCGAGCAGGAGGAGATCGACGCGATCCGCCCGGACCTGGACGGCTCGCAGATCATGGCGATCCTCGGCATCGCGCCCGGGCCCGCCGTCGGGCAGGCGTACAAGCACCTGCTCGCGCTGCGGATGGAGCACGGCCCGCTCGGCGCGGAGCGCGCGGAGCAGGAGCTGCGCGCCTGGTGGGCGGCCCGCGAGGCCTGACCGACCCTCCCTCGGGGGACGGCCGCGGGTCTATCCTCACGCTTGCGCGCGGGCCCGACGGCGAGCCCCGGAGCGCGACGAGCGGAGGCTGGGCATGAGCGGTTCCGGTATGACGGCGGGTGGTGCGCCGGGCGGGACGGCCGGTGGCGTGAGCGGAGCGGGCGGCGACGCGGGGGCGCGCGACCGGCGGGCGCGACTCGTGGTGACGGCGTTCTACCTGGTGCAGGGCATGTGCTTCGCCGGACTGCTCGCGCAGGTGCCGACGCTGCAGCACGACCTGGGCATCTCGGACGGCACGCTGACGCTGATCCTGCTGCTGGTGCCGGTCGTGGCCGGCGTCGGCAGCGTGCTCGCCGGTGCGCTCGCCCCGCGGGTCGGCAGCACCCGCCTGCTGCACGTGTGCGGGCCGCTCGTGGCGCTCGCCGTCCTGGGTGCGGGCCTGGCGCCGACCGTCACGATCCTCTACCCCGTGGTCGCGGCGGTGGGGCTGCTGCTCGGCCTGGTCGACGCGAGCATGAACATGCAGGGCGTGGAGGTGGAGCAGCGGTACGGCCGCAGCCTGCTCAACTCCTTCCACGGCGCGTGGAGCGTGGGCGGCATCCTCGGGTCCCTGGCCGCCGTGCTGGCGCACTCGCTGGGCTGGTCGCTCGCCGCCGGGCTGGGGCTCGTCGCCGCCGTGGGCGTCGCCGTCGACCTCGTGGCGACGGCCGCGGCGTCCGAGGACGGCGCGCCGCGCCCGGACGCGCGGGAGGCGGTACCAGGCGTGGTGACGGCGG
>JADHZE010000186.1 GCA_026934365.1 Isoptericola sp. QY 916
TCCCGGAAAGGGTGAACAGCCAGGCAGGAACTGCGCTGGGGCTGCCTTGCTTGACGAGGGCCTCTCTATCTCGGCGGGTTCGCTTCTCTATCTCGGCGCATCATGGGACCCATGGTCGCGAGAAGCCAGCGTGGGTGGTCGGGCGAGCCGGGCGAGCTCCTGAGGGTGGGGCCGGGGTTCCGCCTCGCGGACGTCGACCCGGACGCGAAGCCCGGGTACGACGGGAAGAAGAAGGACGGCGCGGCCGACCTGCTCGCCGGCGAGCAGGAGCTCGACGAGCTGCAGGAGCGCCTGTACGCCCAGAGCCGCGAGGACCCGTCCGCGCCGGCCGTGCTGCTCGTGCTGCAGGCGATGGACTCGGCGGGCAAGGGCGGGATCGTGCGCCACGTCATCGGCGCCACGGACCCGCAGGGCGTGCACCTCGTGGCGTTCAAGAAGCCGACGCCGCAGGAGCTGGCGCACGACTTCCTCTGGCGGGTCGAGAAGGAGATCCCCGAGGCCGGGTACATCGGCGTCTTCGACCGCTCGCACTACGAGGACGTGCTCATCGGGAGGGTGCGCGAGCTCGCGCCCCCGGAGGAGATCGAGCGGCGGTACGGTGCGATCAACGCGTTCGAGTCCGAGCTCGTCGCGCGCGGCACCCGCATCGTCAAGGTGATGCTGCACATCTCGCCCGAGGAGCAGAAGGCGCGGCTCGGCGAGCGCCTCGAGCGCCCCGACAAGCACTGGAAGTACAACCCCGGCGACGTCGACGAGCGCCTGGAGTGGCCCCGCTACATGGAGGCCTTCCAGGCCGTCTTCGAGCGCACCTCCACCGACCATGCGCCCTGGTACGTCGTCCCCGCGAACGCCAAGTGGTACGCCCGCCTCGCCGTGCAGGCGCTGCTGCTGGACGCGCTCGAGGACATCGACCCGCAGTGGCCCGCCGCGACGTTCGACGTCGAGCACGAGAAGGCGCGCCTCGCGGCGTCGTGACGCTCAGCCCGCCGGGGCCGGCCCGGCCGCCTGCTCGACGTCGTCGGGCAGGTTGGCGTCGAGCGGCTCGCGGTCGGTCTTGGTCCACGTGCGCCGCCCGGCGAGCTCGCGGACCAGCGCCACCGTGACGACCGGCCACAGCAGCCAGGTGTAGAGCATGTAGGGGATCAGCCCGAACACCGCCCGCAGCAGCGGGTGCCGCCCCGGCTCGTCGGTCATGAGCAGGGACAGGAAGCTCGGCACCAGGGCGATCGTCGCGAAGAACACCAGCGACGGCCACCACCCGGAGACGAACGGGACGTCGCCGAACAGCCAGAACGCCAGCGACAGCACCAGGCCGAGCCCCATGAGGAGCTGCAGCAGCGGCATCAGCAGGTAGGCGAGGTGGTCGACGCGGGCCCCGACCGACACCGGCGCCCGCAGCGCGCCCCGCAGCAGGCCGAACGCCTGCCAGTTCCCCTGTGCCCAGCGCACGCGCTGCTTGACCAGGCGGCGCATGCTGGTCACGCCCTGCTGGTCGACGGTCGTCAGGACCGTCTGGCGACCGCGCCAGCCGGCACGGACCAGCCGCACACCGATGTCCTGGTCCTCGGTGAGGCGGTCGCGCCACGGGCCGCGCTCGATCCCCGGCGGCAGGTTCTCCGTGACGACGACGTCGTCCAGCGCCGCGAGCCGCACGTACTGCCCGTTGCCGCCCATGTTCGCCGTGCCCCACGCCGACCGCCCGAGCTGGTAGACGTACGCCATGACGCCGAACTCCACGTCCTGGCCCCAGGTGAGGTAGTGCCGGCGGTTGTAGATGCGCACCAGGGCCTGCACGCCGCCCACCCGCTCGTCGGTGAACGCGCCGGCCAGCGCCCGCGGCGCGTCGGCGGGGATGCGCCCGTCGGCATCCACGACGCCGACGACGACGCGCGTCGTCGGCCAGCGGGCGTACCGCCCGGTGAGGACCTCGTCGTGGACGAACTCCCACGCGTCGTCGAGACCCGCGGACTTACCCACGCGGGCGTTCGGCAGCTCGCGGCGCAGCACCTGGAGCTCGGGCACCCGGGCCCGCAGCTCGGCGAGGACCTCGGGCGTGCGGTCGTCCGAGCCGTCGTCGATGACGACGATCGCCTTGTGCGTGGCCTCGACGGCGACGAGGCGGCCCACGCTGTCGGCGATCGTCACCTCCTCGTTGAGCGCGGGCACGACGAAGACCCACAGGTAGTCCTCCTCGTGCGCGGACTCGACGGCCTCGCGCTGGCGCCGGCGCTCGAACCACGCGCGGACGACGAGCCAGACGATCACGCAGAACGTGACCAGCGTCAGGGCGAGCAGGAACCACATGAGCACCTGCACGCCCGCCGGCATGCCGCGGTACGGGTCCCACCACGGCGCCGTCGTGGCCACGGTGGTCGCGGCCGTCGTCGCCAGGCCGGTCATGCGGCGGCCCCGTCGGGCGCGCCGCCGGACGACGTGCCGGCCGGGGCGTCGTACGGGTCGACCGTCGACCTCGGGGCGATGACGACGTCCTCGAGGTCCTGCGGCACGCGGTCCGCCGGGCTGGGCTCGCGCACGAACTCCGGCCCGTCGACGGCGTCGGAGCGGTGGAACCCGGCCCACTCCAGCACCTGGGCGCGCACGAAGCCGGGGCCCGACGTGCGGGGCACGGGGGAGTCGAAGACCAGGTGCTCCAGGGCGTCGACGATGCGCTCGGCGGAGCGCCCGTCCCCGTACGGGTTGGGCTGCCGCGAGAACGCGGCGTGCGCCGCCGGGTCGGTGAGCACCCGGGTGGCGGCGTCGACGATCGTGTCGGCGTCGGTGCCGACGAGCTCGAGGGTGCCCGCCTCGACGCCCTCGGTGCGCTCGGTGGTGGTGCGGGCGACGAGCACCGGGACGCCGAGCGCCGGCGCCTCCTCCTGGATGCCGCCGGAGTCGGTGATCACCAGGGTCGAGCGAGCGAGCAGGCGGGCGAACGTGTGGTACTCCATGGGCGCCGTGAGGGTCACGGCGTCGACGTCGCCGAGCTCGTCGCGCACGGTCTGCGCGACCCGGGGGTTCGGGTGCACCGGCACGACGAAGCGGACCCCCGGGTGGGCGTCCGCGAGCCGGTGGACGGCCCGAGCGATGCTCGCGATGCCCTTGCCCCAGCTCTCGCGGCGGTGCGCGGTGACGGTGACGACGCGCGACGTCGGGTCGTCCTCCAGCCACGCCAGCTCGGGCCGCCCGTAGGGCACCTCGCGCGCGGCGGCCCACTGCAGCGCGTCGATACCGGTGTTGCCGGTGACGAACGTGCGCCCGATGTCGACGCCCTCGCGCACGAGGTTCTGCACGTTGCTGCGCGTGGGGGCCGCGTGGAAGGAGGCGATGCGCGCGACGAGCTGGCGGTTGAGCTCCTCGGGGAACGGCGAGAGCGTCGTGCCGGTCCGCAGCCCGGCCTCGACGTGGACCACCGGGATGCGCAGGTGGAACGCGGCGACGGCGGCCGCCGCCGCGCTGGAGGTGTCGCCGTGCACGATGCAGGCCGCGGGGTAGTGGTCCTCGCGGACGCGCCCGGTGATCCGCTCGGGCGGCGGCCCGTACCGGCCGGCGACGAACTCGTCCAGCCCGGCGATCACCGACGACGAGAGCTGGTTGAGCGTCAACCCCGGGCGGCCCACGCCGAGGTCGCCCGCGATCTCGCACCCGGCCTCCTGCAGCACGTAGTCCACGAGCTCCTTGTGCTGCCCGGTCGTGACGACGACCGGGCGCAGGCGCGGGTGGTCCTGCAGGCGCTGGATCAGCGGGAACAGCTTGATCGCCTCCGGGCGGGTGCCCAGCACGATCAGGATCTCGGGGCTGACGGGAAGCGGCATGTCACTACCTTCGTCGAGCGGGGTGGCGGTGGTGCGCCGACACCGATGAGTTCCGGTTCGCCCGCGGGTCGGAAGGGTGCTGCACCGGCCGCGAGGGGACGGTGCCCGTCAGGAGGGAGCGGCCATGGTGACCGCACGCACGCACCTGTGGTTCGGGAACAACCGCGCGCACGAGGCGGCGGCCTTCTACGCCGAGCACATCCCGGGGTCGTCGGTGGAGTCGGTGCTCACGTCGCCCGAGGGGGTGCCGGGGGCGGCCGCCGGCGAACCGTTCGTCGTCGAGTTCACGGTAGCCGGGCTTCCTGTGACCGGCCTGAACGCGGGCCCCGAGTTCACGCTGAACGAGGCGTTCAGCTTCTACCTGCGCGTGGACTCGCAGGAGGAGGTGGACCGGTACTGGGACGTGCTCACGTCCGAGGGCGGCGAGCCGGGGCCCTGCGGCTGGTGCAAGGACAAGTTCGGCATCTCCTGGCAGGTGATCCCGAAGCAGCTCGAGGAGCTGTCCGGCGACTACTCGACCGAGGCGAACCTGCGCACCATGAACGCGATGCTGAAGATGGGCAAGATCGACGTCGCCGGGCTGGAGGCCGCCTACCGCGGGGAGTGACGCACCCGACGCCCGCGGCCGCTGGAGGTGTCGGCATCCCGTGACGGGGTTGCGGGCTCGACCGAAGGTCGATGGCGCCGTGTGATCAAATGGCCGGCGTGCTGACCGTCGCCACCGCCAACGTCAACGGCATCCGTGCCGCCTTCCGCCGCAACATGGACGCCTGGATCGCCGCCCGCACCCCCGACATCCTGCTGCTGCAGGAGGTCCGCGCGCCCGACGAGCTGGTCCACGAGTACCTCGAGGGCTGGCACGTCGCCCACCTGCCCAGCGATCTCAAGGGCCGCGCGGGCGTGGCCGTCGCGTCGCGCCTGCCGCTGCACGCGGTCCGGGTCGGCCTCGCCGCCCACGGACCGGACGGCGAGTCCGAGCCGCCCGTGGATACCGGCCGCTGGGTGGAGGCGGACGTCGAGCTGCCGGACGGCGGCCTGCTCACCGTCGTCTCCGCCTACCTGCACTCCGGGTCCAACGCCCCGGGCCAGGAGCACACGATGGCGGCCAAGTACGCGCACCTCGACAAGGTCACCGCGCGCCTGGCAGAGCTCGCCGCGGCCGAGCACCCCGCGGTCGTCGCCGGGGACCTCAACATCGCCCACCGGAACGAGGACATCGCGAACTGGAAGGGCAACCTCAAGAGCGCGGGATTCCTGCCGCAGGAGCGGGCGTACGTCGACCGGTGGCTCGACGAGCTCGGCTGGGCCGACCTCGGCCGCGCGCACGGCGGCGAGGGCCCCGGGCCCTACACCTGGTGGTCGTGGCGCGGGCAGTCGTACGTCAACGACCGCGGGTGGCGCATCGACTACCAGCTCGCCAACGCCGCGCTGGCGCCGCGCGCCGTCAAGGTCGAGGTCGACCGTGCGCCCACCTACGAGGAGCGTTGGTCCGACCACGCCGCCGTCGTCGTCACGTACGACCTGTAGCCCGGCGCCGCCGGTCGAGCCTGTCGAGACCACGGTCCGGGTCTCGACGGGCTCGATCGACGGGCTACCTCCGGGGGAACATCGCCCGCTGCACGGCGTCATGCACGTCGGTGTTGAGCTGCGGCCCGGAGAGGCGCTCGGCGCCCGGCCCCTGCGCGGTGATCGGCGTGGCCTCGCCCGTGTGCCCGCCGGTGGTCCAGTCGACGGTGAACTCGAGGTCCGTCCCCGGGACGGGGAAGGGGCCGTCCTCGGCGGTCTGGCCCTCACCGGACTCGTCCTCGGGGTCGACGTTCTCGATCGCGAGGCCGCCCGTGGCGTGGTCGCCGACGACGAGCACCAGCGTGTCGCGGTGCTTCTTCTGGAAGTCGAGGGCGAGGGCGACGGTCTCGTCGAGGGACCGGCCCGCCTCGATGGTGCGCGTCGCGTTGCTCTGGTGGGCGAACTCGTCGATCGCCTCCTCCTCGAGGAACAGGAAGAAGCCGTCGCGGTCGCGCTGGAGCACGTCGAGCGCCTTGGCGGCCATGTCGACCAGTGGCACCTCGGGGGAGTAGACGTCGCCCTCGCCCTCGTTCGCCTGCTGGAACATCTCCTCGTTCGCGAACAGCCCGAGCAGCTTGCGGCCGTCCGCGTCGGCGAGGCCGTCCGCGTCGCTCACGTAGGTGTACCCGATCTCCTGCGCCCGCTCGACGAGGTTGCCCTTCGTGCCCTTGCTCTGCTCCTCCGGGTCCTCGGTGGGGTTGTCGGGCCACGCCCCGGGCTCGCCCTCGGGGTACCAGAAGTCCTCGCCCCCGCCCAGCAGGACGTCGGGGCGGGACTCCTCCAGGTACTGCCGCGCGATCTCGCTCTGGTCGTACCGGTCGGTGACGTGCGCCCCGAACGCGGCGGGGCTCGCGTCGGTGACCTGCGCCGTCGAGACGAGGCCGGTGGCCTTGCCGGCGCGCCTCGCGTCCTCGAGCAGGGTGGGGACCGGGTCGCCGTCGACGTCGACGCCCACGGCGCCGTTGAACGTCCGCACCCCGGTGGCGAACGCGGTCGCGCCGGCGGCCGAGTCGGTCACCGCGTCCTCGGGATCGGCGGAGTCGGTCGCGGTCCAGCCGGCCTCGTCGAGCGAGTCCATGACGAGGTGGCCGTCCTTGCCCACGGTCGCCAGGCGGATCAGCTCCCGGGCCGCCAGGCCCATGCCGTCGCCCTGGAGCACGATGACGTTCCGCGCCCGGTCCCTGTCGTGCCGTCCGTCGTGCCCGCCGCGCCCGCGGTCGTCACCGCCGGCCGTCGCGCCGACGGCCGTCCCTGCGGCGACCACTGCCGTGAGCGCCGCCGCTCCGACGCGGCGCATCGTGGTGCGTGCTGCCATCGCTCCTCCTCGAACGATCGAGCCCGGCGACGTCGTGCCGCCGCGCCCCCGCACCGTAGGCAGGTGCCCGCGTCACCGGCATCCGGGGGGGAGGAACCGCAGGTCGCGCGCGGTCAGGCGGCCCGGTCAGGCGGTGCGGCCCGCCGGCGCCGACGGCGGCGCGAGGAGGAATCCCGGCGCCCGCAGCCCGGCGGCGTCGAACGCGTCCTGCACGGCCGCGGCGACCGTGTCGACGGCGTCCGCGCGTACCAGCGCGATCGCCGAGCCGCCGAAGCCGCCGCCCGTCATGCGCGCGCCGAGCGCGCCCGCGGCCAGCGCGGCGTCGACGACGAGGTCCAGCTCGCGGGCGGAGACCTCGTAGTCGTCCCGCAGCGACGTGTGGGACGCGACCATCAGCGGCCCGACCTCGTCCGCACGCCCCGCCGCGACGAGGTCGCGGAACCGCGCCGTGCGGTCGATCTCGGTGACCACGTGCCGCACCCGGCGGGCCAGGACCCCGTCGGGGTCGTGCGGCCCGAGAGCGGCGAGCGTCTCGTCCAGGCGGGCCGGGTCGACGTCACGCAGGGTCTCGACGCCGAGCAGCGCGGCCGCGCGCTCGCAGGTCGCCCGGCGCTCGGCGTACTGGCCGTCGACGAGCGCGTGCTCCGCGCGGGTGTCCACGACGAGCAGCGTGAGGCCCGCGGCCGCCAGGTCGAACGGCACGGGCGTGCCGGACTCCAGCGCGGACAGGCCGGGCCGCGAGTCGACGAGCAGCGCGTGCCCCGCGGTGGCGCGCAGCGACGCGGCCTGGTCCATGCCGCCCGTCGGGGCGCCGGCGATCTCGTTCTCCGCGCGCACGCAGGCCGTGACGAGGGCCGCGCGGCCCGCGTCGTCCGCCGCGAGCCCGAGGTCGCCCGTCTCGTCGAGGGCCACGGCGACGGCGCACTCCAGCGCGGCCGACGACGACAGCCCCGCTCCGAACGGCACGCACGAGTCGACGACGGCGTCGAAGCCGCGCACCGGGTGGCCGTCCTGGGCGAGCGCCCACGCGACGCCCGCGACGTACGCGCCCCAGCCCGTCACCGCGCCCGGCGCGACGTCGGCCAGCCGCGCCGTCCAGAGCTCGCCGGGCGCCTGCGCCGACCCGAGGCGCACGACGTCGTCGTCCCGGTGCCGCAGCGCGACGTACGTGCGGTGCGGCAGCGCGGTCGGCAGCGCCAGGCCGCCGTTGTAGTCGGTGTGCTCGCCGATGAGGTTGACCCGGCCCGGGGCGGACCAGACGCCGTCGGGCGCGCCGTCGTCGCCGAAGACCCGGGCGAACAGGTCGCGGACGCGGCGGGCCCCCTCGTCGTCGGACCAGGACTCGAGCCACTCGGGCGTGCTCATGGCGGGGACAGCTCCTTCGCAGGGGTGGACCGGGTGGTGGCGCCGGCGGGGCGCCCGGGCGAGGCTACCGTGCGTCAGCCCTGGACGGGGCTGAGGTTCAGCCGCATGCCCGCGAGGCCGCGCGACCGGGCGGCCAGGGATCGGGCGACGTCGCGCAGCACGCGCGCCCCGGCGGAGTCCGGGTCGCTGAGCACCACGGGCGTGCCGTCGTCGCC
>JADHZE010000187.1 GCA_026934365.1 Isoptericola sp. QY 916
GACCCCCAGCCCCCGCCGCGCCAGCACCGCGCCCGCGTGCAGCGCGTCGCCGCCGTTGTTGCCCGCCCCCGCGAGCACCACGACCCGCGCGCCCCGCACCGGGCCCCGGCGGGCCGCGACGTCCCGGAGCACGAGCGTCGCGAGCGCGAACGACGCCCGCTCCATCAGCGGCACCCCCGCAGCGAGCAGCGGCTCCTCGGCGGCACGGACGTCGGCAGCGGACCAGGCGGAGATCATGGGACGCATCCTGCCGCGGGTGCGGATCCCATGCCCGTTGCCTCACAGCCTCGGGGTTGCCTCTTGACAGTCGACTTTTCGCCAGTGCCAGCATCAACATCGTGACCTGGGACGACATACCTGACGCCGAGTACCGCCGTATCTCCGCCGACAAATCCGGGGAGGGGCCGCGGCATCACACGCCAGGGTGCGGACAACGCGGCGCTCGCTGCGGATGCCGGGCGGACCTTCGGCGACACGCCATATGTGGATCCCAGCGTGAGCGCGGCCGATGTCGACGCCGTCCGGCCGGAGTTCCTACGTCTCCTCGAAGATCTCGAGGCGGGCCGGGTCAATGGTGTGGTCGTGCACACGATCGATCGCCTCGTCCGCCGTTTCGATGATCTTCAGCGCCTGCTCGACATCTGGGACAGGGCCAGAGAATGCGGCCGAGAGATCCGACCGATCGTCACCTCGACACGGTCGTTCGACCTTCATGTCCCGTCCGACGTGATGCTCCTCGCGATGGAGGTGATCGCCGCGGACCAAGAGATCCGCAGAACGCGCCGTCGGGCCGTTCGCTCCCATCTCGACAACGCCCGGCGAGGGCGGGCCGGTGGGGGCCCACGGCCGTTCGGGTGGAACGACGACCGCCAGACCTTGCACCCGGTCGAGTCCGCCGCAGTGCGGGAGGCGGTGCTCGATGTCATGGCAGGCGCCGCAGGGTGGGGCCAGGTCGCGAACAGATGGAACGACGTCGGCCTACGCACGCCGTTCGGCAACACCTGGATCGCGGCCAACGTCCGTGCGACGTTGCGCAATCCACGACTCGCAGGGATCCGGACCTACAAGGGCGAGCCGGTCGTCCATGAGGACGGGACCTACGTAAAAGGCCCATGGCAGTCCATCCTCACGATCGAGCAGTGGGAGACGTACTGGGCCGTCGTCGGACCTGATCGCGGCGTCCCGCGCACACAGGAGCCACGTCGCTACCTCCTCTCGGGCCTGCTGCGCTGCTCGAGATGCACGAAGAAGCTGATCGGGAAGACGACGTCGACCAAGGGGCTGATCTATGCATGCCCACCCCGTGGGTCCGGCGGATGTGGGGGCACGTCGATCCGGGGGCGTGCGGCGGAAAAACTCGTCGAAGAACTTGTCCTCCGGCGTCTCGAGGCCGGTCGCGAGACCAGCAGGGCATCGACGACGTTCACCGGCGATGCCGAGCTCGACGAGATCCGGGCGACCGCCGGGCGGGTGCTCCGCGAGATTCAAGACGGTGAGCCGTCCGCTCGACGTCTGGCGACCATCGAGGTTCTCGAGGAACGCGAGGCCCTGCTGATTCGCGAGAAGGTCCGGTCGGCCGCGGTCGCTGCGCGAGAGGGAGGAAAGTCCGGCGACGTCCGTGCGGCGTGGCGCTTCTCGTCCTGGTCCACGAAGCGGTCCACGATCCTCGACGTGCTGGCCGTGGTCGTCGTGATGCAGCACTCGGGCGCCAACAACAAGGTCGACCCGGACAGACTCGTACCGACATGGCTCCACGGCGATTCGCGGACTAGAGCAGGCTATCCCCCGGGCATAGGCTCACAGCCATGGAGTTCGGACTCTTCATCCCCCAGGGATGGCGCCACGACCTGACCGATGTTCCGCCGTCGCAGCAGTGGGAGGTGATGCTCTCCCTTCTTCACTACGCCGACAACGCCGCGGCCGGTGAAGCGGTCCCGGGCGGGGAGTTCGCTTGGTCGTCCGTCTGGGTCTATGACCATTTTCATTCCGTTCCGATCCCCAGCACCGAGGCGACGCACGAGGCGTGGACGCTGATGGCGGCGTTCGCGGCCGCGTCCCAGCGCGTCAAGCTGGGCCAGATGTGCACGTGCATGTCGTACCGCAACCCCGCCTACCTGGCGAAGGTCGCCTCGACGGTGGACGCGATCTCCGGCGGCCGCGCCCAGCTCGGCATCGGCGCCGGCTGGTACGAGCACGAGTGGCGCGCCTACGGGTACGGCTTCCCCAGCGCGGGCGAGCGCCTGCGCGCCCTGGACGAGGGCCTGCAGATCATCACCCAGATGTGGCGCACCGGGTCGTCCGGCACGTTCGACGGCGAGCGCTACCAGGTGGACGGCGCGCTCTGCTACCCGCAGCCGCTGCAGCAGCTCCCGGTGGGCGACGGCGGCGCCGAGGTGCCGAGCATCCCGCTGTGGGTGGCAGGCGGCGGCGAGAAGAAGACGCTGCGGATCGCCGCGCGGTTCGCGCAGTACACGAACTTCGCGGGCGACCCCGAGACGTTCGCGCACAAGTCGTCGATCCTGGAGCAGCACTGCCGCGACCTGGGCCGCGACTTCGGGGAGATCACCCGCTCGTCCGACTACAACGTGGTCATCGGGGAGAACCAGGCCGAGGTGGACGACCGGTTCGCCTGGATCGAGTCGCACTTCCGCAAGCACGCCCCCGGCGAGCGGGGTGAGCAGGAGATCGCGAACTGGCGCAACAGCCCCGTCGTGGGCACGCCCGAGCAGGTCGTCGAGAAGCTCTCGGCCCTGCGCGACCTCGGCATGACGTACGCCATCACGTACTTCCCGAACGCCGCGGCCGACCGCGACCAGATCGAGCTCTTCCAGCGGCAGGTCATCCCCGCCCTGCAGGACTGAGCGATGGGCTCGCGACACGAGCTGGGGCTCCCGGACGGACGCCGTCTCGTCGTGCACGACGACGGCCCGCCGTCCGCCGACGCCGTCGTCTGGCACCACGGCTCGCCCCAGTCCGGCGAGCTGCTGCCCCCGGTCGTCGAGGCCGCCCGGGCGCGCGGGCTGCGGGTGGTCTCCGCGGCCCGCGCCGGGTACGGCGGGTCCACCCCTCGTCCCGGCCGCACCGTGGCGGACGCCGCGTCGGACGTGGCGCACGCCCTGGGTGCCCTCGGCGTGGCCCGGTGCCTCGCCGTCGGCGCCTCGGGCGGCGGCCCGCACGCCCTGGCCCTCGCCGCGCTCCGGCCCGACCTGGTGTCGGGCGCGGTGACCCTCGCGGGCGTCGCGCCCTACCCCGGCCAGGGTCACGACGACCTCTGGTTCGCCGGGATGGCCGACGACGGCGGCCTGCGCTCGGCTCTCGACGGCCCGTCAGCCCGCCAGCGGCACGCCGAGACCGCGGAGTTCGACGGGTCGAGCTTCACGGCCGACGACTACGCGACGCTCGCGGGGTCGTGGGCGTCGCTCGGCGCCGACGCCTCGCGGTCCGGCGAGACGTGGCCCGGCGGACAGGTCGACGACGACCTCGCCTTCGTGCGGCCGTGGGGCGTCGAGCTGGGCGACGTCGCGACCCCGACCCTGGTCGTGCAGGGCGGCGCCGACCGCGTCGTGCCGCGACACCACGCCGACCTGCTGGTGGACGCCCTGCCCGCCGCGGAGCTGTGGCTGCGCCCGCGCGACGGCCACGTCAGCGTGCTCACCGCGCTCCCGGTCGCGCTCGACTGGTGGCGGTCCGCCGCCTGACCGTCGTCAGCCCTCCGCGACCACCATGGCGGAGGCGATGCCTGCGTCGTGCGAGATGGACAGGTGCCAGGCCTTGACGCCCAGCTCGTCGGCGCGGGCCTGGACCGTGCCGCGCAGCTCGACCTCGGGCGGACCGCCGACGGTGCGGTGCACGGTTGCGTCGTGCCAGTGCATGTTCCCGGGGGCGCCCAGCGCCTTGGCGATGGCCTCCTTGGCCGCGAAGCGCGCCGCGAGGGACGACGCCGGCAGGTCCCGCTCGGCCTCGGTGAAGAGCTTCTCGCGCAGGCGCGGCACCCGCTCCACCGTCGCCATGAACCGGGCGACGTCCACCACGTCGATGCCCACGCCGATGATCATGGCCCTCAGCCTAGGTCCGTCGACCGTCAGGTCGGTGGTGTCGGTGCCGTGACCTAGCGTGCGCGCCATGCCCGACCACCTCGCAGCGCCGCTCCATCACGTCGAACGCGGCGCTCCGGCGGCACCCGGGACCCCCACGATGGTGCTGCTGCACGCCGACGACGTCGGCGTCGTGCAGACGCCCGAGACGTGGCGGCGCACCGAGGCCGAGGTGACGCCAGGGCTCGACGCCGCGGACCCGGCGACGGTGGCGCGGGTCGGCGAGCGCTTCGCCGGCACCTTCGCGGTCGAGCCGCGGCCCTACGACTGCCCCACGCTGTTCCTCACCGGCCGCCAGGACTCCTCGACCGGCTACCGCGACGCCTGGCGGGTCCTCGAGCACTACCCGCGCGCGACGTTCGCCGTGCTGGACCGCGCCGGCCACAACCTGCAGATCGAGCAGCCCGCGCTGTTCGACGCCCTCGTGGGCGAGTGGCTCGACCGGGTCGAGGAGGCGGCGTCGGGCGACTAGGACGGCGAGGGGCCGGCCTCAGCCCTCCGGGCGGACCCCGGCCTCGTCCGCCGGCTCCAGGAGGTGTCGCCACCGGAACCACTTGCGCTCGATCTCCGCCTCGAGGTCGACGTCGAACCGTCGGGCGACGAGCAGCAGCTGCGCGAGCACGTCCGCGAGCTCGGCGCGGAACGCGGCGTCCACCTCGCCGTCGCCCTCGCCCCGGTCGCGCGACCGCCCCGACCGGGCGAGGTACGCCTGGGTGAGCTCCCCGACCTCCTCGTGCAGCTTGAGCACCAGCCAGTCGTCCGTGCGCGCGACGCCGAACCGCCGCTCGTACACCCTCGAGATGATCTCGACCTCGTCGCCCAGCTCCGTGAGTTCCACACGCCCACCCTAGGGACGACGACGGCGCGCGGTCAGGGCCCGGCGGCCCCCGGTGTGTCTGGAGACAGGGGGAAGTCCGCCCGCCGCCGCCAGCGCTCGCCGTCGAACACCAGCAGCGCGACCTCGCGCACCCTCGTCCGGACCGGCAGGCGGGGCGCCACCGCGGCCTCGGCGTCGTCGAGGGCCTCGGGCCCCTGCCCGTCCGCCACGGTGAGGTGCGGGACGACGTCGTCGAACGCCCCGCCGTACGGCGGCGCCTCGGGGAACCGCGCCGCCACCGCGGTCAGCAGGGCCCGCCACGACGCGTCCGGCTCCGGGACGAGGTACAGGACTCCGGGGAAGCGGCCGCACCCGGCGAACGTCGCGTCGAACGGGGCGTGGGCGCCGACGACGTCGCGCAGGGCGTCGAGCACGGCGGCGTCGACGGCCGCGACGGGCAGGAAGGGGAACAGGACGGTGACGTGCGCGGGCACGCCGTACGCGGCGGCCGTGTCGAGGTCGCTCCGCAGCACCCCGACGACGGGCTCGGCCTCGGGCACCACCACGACCAGCGCCGTCTGCCCCGCGGCGAACCGCTCGGACGCCTCGTTCATGGCCCGGTTCCCTCCCTGGGTACGCTGCCCGTTGGTGCCGCCCGTCGCCGTGGCGGACCCGCCGGCGAGCCTACCGACGCGCCGGTCCGCCGTCGCCCGAGTTGCGGGACGAACCGGGTGCTCGGGCAGAATCGTGCAGGTGGCACCGCAGTCCCCCGACATCCCACCGGGCACAGCCCCCGGCACGGCCCCCCAGCCCCTGGGTGAGCACCTGACCCGGCTCGCTCCGGCGTCCCCGTACGTCGACCTCGACCGCGCGGCGTGGAGCCGCCTGTCGGCGTCGACCCCGCTGCCGCTGACGGACGCCGACGTCGAGCGGCTGCGCGGCCTGGGCGACCCGATCGACCTCGCCGAGGTGGACGCCGTCTTCCGCCCGCTGTCACGACTGCTCAACCTGTACGTGGCCGCGAGCGCGGGCCTGCACCGCGCCACGTCGACGTTCCTGCACGAGGAGCCGCCGCGCACCCCGTACGTCATCGGCGTCGCGGGGTCCGTCGCGGTCGGCAAGTCGACGACGGCGCGCATCCTGCGCGAGATGATGGCGCGCTGGCCCGACACCCCGCACGTCGAGCTGATCACGACCGACGGCTTCCTGTACCCGAACGCCGAGCTGCAGCGCCGCGGGATCATGGACCGCAAGGGGTTCCCCGAGTCCTACGACCGGAGGGCCCTCATCCGCTTCCTGTCGCGCGTGAAGGCGGGGCAGGCCGAGGTGCGCGCCCCGGTGTACTCGCACGTCGTCTACGACATCGTGCCCGGCGAGGAGATCGTGGTGCGCAAGCCGGACGTGCTCATCGTCGAGGGCCTCAACGTGCTGCAGCCCGCGCGCCCCTCCGCGATCGACGAGTCGACCGTGGCGGTGAGCGACTTCTTCGACTTCTCGATCTACGTCGACGCCCGCACGCGCAACATCCGGCAGTGGTACGTGGAGCGCTTCCTGCAGCTGCGCAGGACGGCGTTCAGCAGGCCGGAGTCGTACTTCCGGCGCTACGCGGACCTGTCCGACGCCGAGGCGACGGAGCGGGCGCTGTCCATCTGGGAGTCGATCAACGCGCCGAACCTGGAGCACAACGTGCTCCCCACCCGGGGGCGCGCCACCCTCGTGCTGACCAAGGGGTCGGACCACTCCGTGCAGCGGGTGCGGCTGCGCAAGCTCTGAGGCCCGGTCAGGCCGCCCGGCTCGTGGGCTCGGCGTCGGCCTCGTCGCCCTCGTCCTCGTCGGCCGGCACCGGCTCCGCCCTGGGCGGACCGGCGACGCGCTGCACCACCTGGTCGACCAGGACGCCGAGCAGGATGCCCGCGACCACGCCGACGGCCATGGCGAGCAGCGTGTTGTGCCCGAGCCAGGAGGCCGCGGCGAGGCCGATGAGCATCGAGTAGATGCCCCACGTCACGGCCGCGATGCCCGAGTAGAGCATGAACCTGTGGCGCGGGTACCCCACGGCGCCGGCGGTCATGTTGACCGCGACCCGCCCGATGGGCACGTACCGCGCGGCGAGGATGAACGACGCCCCGCGGTGCTCCAGGGCGTGCCGCGCCCACTCGACGGCCTTGCGGCCGCGGGCGGAGCGCAGGAACGCGAACCGCTCGGTGCCGACGGCGCGGCCGATCTGGTAGGCGATCTGGTCGCCCGTCCACGCCCCGGCGATGGCGAGGGCGAGGACGCCGGGCAGCCACGGCTCGCCCTCCGAGTGGGCCAGCACGGTGAGGGTGATGACCACGGACTCGCTGGGGATCGGGGGGAAGAACCCGTCGATCGTCGCGAAGACGTACATGGCCGGGTAGATCCACAGGGACGCGCCGAGGTCGAGGACCCAGCCCTCCAGCTGTGCCAGCATCGTCGACAGGTTCACCAGGTCGGTCCCTCGGTTCGTCGGCCGGGAGGTGGGCCTCCGGCGGTCGCACGACGCCGTGCGGCGTCACGGCACCAGCCTAGGCAGAACCAGGGCACCGGCTGCATGGGGAATTCCCCCGGTTCCACCCTGAGTGCCGAATGTTCACCCGAGGTCCACGAACCCCTGGTCCACGGGCCCCGGATCCACGACCTGGCCGTAGCGCAGGAGGTTCTCGTTCGAGGTGAGCGTCCGCAGCAGCGCGTGGTCGAGGTACAGCTCGCCCGCGAGGTGGTCCGTCTCGTGCTGGACGATCCGGGCGGGCCAGCCGGTGAGGACCTCGTCGATCGGCGCCCCGGTCTCGTCGCGGCCGGTGAGCCGGACGCGCCGGTGCCGCGCGACGACGGCCTGCCACCCGTGCACCGACAGGCAGCCCTCGTGGAACGCCGCCCGCTCCGCCTCTCCGTCCGGGCCGGGCAGCGGCTCGTACGCGGGGTCGAGCAGCACCCGGTACGGCAGCGGGGCCCGCTCCCGGGGGTCGTCGGCGCCGGCGCCGCCGTCCTCGACGACGGCGATCGCCAGCCCGATCCCGACCTGGGGCGCCGCGAGCCCTACGCCGGGCGCGGCGTGCATGGTGCGGCGCATCGCCTCGAGCAGCCGCGGCAGCGCGTCGCCGAGCTGTCCGGTGTAGGTCGCCGCGGGGGCGCGCAGCACCGGAGCCCCGGCCTGCACGATCGGCAGGATCCCGGTGCCCGGCCCGTCCGCCGCCGCGTCCGCCCGGTCCAGCAGGTCGAC
>JADHZE010000188.1 GCA_026934365.1 Isoptericola sp. QY 916
CGTCGGCCTGCCAGGCCCGTACCTGCTCGGCGACGAAGCCGGCCGCGCCCTGCGGCCGCCCGCCCGCGACGTGCGGCGTGAGGATGAGGTGCGGGGCGTCCCACAGCGGCGAGTCCTCGGGCAGCGGCTCGGTCTCGGTGACGTCGAGCGCGGCGCCGGCGATCGTGCCGTCGCGGAGGGCTGCGACCAGCGCTTCCTCGTCGACGGTGGCCCCGCGGCCGGCGTTGACGAACCGCGCGTGCGCGGGCAGCAGGCCGAGCACGCGGGCGCCCGCCGCGTGGTGCGTCGCCTCGGTCGCGGGGAGCAGCGAGACGAGCACGTCGGTCGTGGGCGCGACCTCGTCGATCGACGCCACCACGGGGAAGCCGTACCGCACGCCCGCCGACGACGCGACCCCGGTCACGCGCGCGCCGAGCGCCGCCAGCAGCGGGGCGAGGACGGCGGCGATGGAGCCGAAGCCCCAGATCGTGACCCGGGCGCCGTGCAGCGTGAACTGCGACTCGTGGTTCGCCTGCTCCTTGCCGAGGTCTCGGTCCCAACGGCGCTCGTGCTGGGCCTCGAGCGTGCGGTCGAGGCGCCGCACGGAGGCGAGGACGAGCGCGAGGGTGTGCTCGGCGACGGTCGCGTCGTGCAGGGAACGCCCCGAGGAGATGACGACGTCGGGCGCGAAACCGGCGGCGAGCGCCTGGTCGGGGCCGGCGTTGAGGGTCTGCACCCAGC
Source organism: Isoptericola sp. QY 916 (assembly GCA_026934365.1). Classification (GTDB taxonomy): domain Bacteria; phylum Actinomycetota; class Actinomycetes; order Actinomycetales; family Cellulomonadaceae; genus Isoptericola; species Isoptericola nanjingensis. The sequence goes on from JADHZE010000188.1 coordinate 721, forward strand.
GCAGGTGCGGCATCCGGCGCGCGGCGTCCTCCATGACCCGCTGCGGGCTGGACCAGGTGACCAGGGCGTCGGCGTCGGTGTGCTCCTCCGGCACCGGGTCGCGCATCACGTAGCGCGCCACCTCCACGCCGGGGACGTCGATCGTCAGGTCGAAGGGCACGTTGCCGGGCACGAGGAGCTTCACGCCTCGCGACGTTAGCAGCCCGCCGGCGGGTGGTTCGGTGCCGTTCGCCGTGCGCCCCGTGACCTGCGCTCATATCGTGCGAGAGGCCGGCGTCCGCCGGATGGGCAGAGTGTCGAGGAGGTCGGCATGACGACGTCGGGGACGGGGACGGCGCCGCCGAACCGCGAGCAGGTGCGGCAGGCGATGACGGCGCGCACGCCGCGCAACTACGTCACGTGGATCACGCTCGCGTTCATGATCACGTCGTCCGTGGCGAGCCTCCGGGCCGCGCCGACGATGGCGGTCTACGGGCTCGCGGCCGTGTTCCTGTACGTGGTGCCGGCGCTGGTCTTCCTGCTGCCGACGTCGCTCGTCTCGGCGGAGCTGGCGTCCGGCTGGTCGGGGGGCGTGTACCGGTGGGTGGCGGAGGGCCTGTCCAAGCCGCTCGGCTTCCTGGCCGTGTGGTGCCAGTTCGCGATGACGATCTTCTACTACCCGAGCCTGCTGGGGTACGTGGCCAGCACGTTCGCCTACGTCATCAACCCGGCCCTGGCGTCCAACGGCGTGTACGTGGCCATCGTCATCGTCGTCATCTACTGGGCCGGCGTGTGGGTGTCGTCGCAGGGCACGAAGACGGTGGCGGGCCTGTCCAGCGCCGGGCTGATCATCGGCACGCTGATCCCGGCGGCGATCCTCGTCGTCCTGGGCATCGTGTTCCTCGGGCAGGGCAACCAGTCGGCGGCCCCGATGGACGCGTCCCACCTGCTGCCGCAGTGGACGGGCATCGCCTCCCTCGTGCTCATCGTCAACAACTTCCTGTCGTACGCCGGCATGGAGATGAACTCCGTGCACGTGAACACGCTGCGCAACCCGGGCAAGGAGTTCCCGCGCGCGATGTTCCTGGCGATCGGGCTGGTGCTGGTGATCTTCATCCTCCCGGCGGTCGCGATCAGCTGGGTGATCCCGGCCGACCAGCTCTCCCTCACCGCGGGCGTCATGCAGGCGTTCGACGCGTTCTTCGCCAACTTCGGGGTGTCGTGGCTGACGCCGATCCTCGGCCTCATGCTCATCGCGGCGTCGATCGGCGGCATGCTCACCTGGCTCGCCGGGCCGTCGAAGGGCCTGCTGACGGTGGCGCGCGAGGAGGGCTACATGCCGCCCTTCCTGCAGCGGCTCAACAAGAACGGCGTGCAGCAGAACATCCTCGTCGCCCAGGGCGTGTTCACCACGGTCATCGCGCTGCTGTACGCGTTCATCCCCGACGTCTCCAGCGCGTACTGGATCCTGTCGGTCATCACCACGCAGGTGTACCTGATCATGTACCTGCTGCTGTTCGTCGCCGCGATGCGGCTGCGCCGCACGGCGCCCGACCACCCGCGCGGCTATCGCGCCCCCGCGCTCGGGGTCCTGTGCGTGGTGGGGTTCCTCGCCTCGGTGGCCGCGATGATCATCGGGTTCGTGCCGCCCGCGCAGTTCTCCAGCGGTTCCGTGTGGACCTACATCCTCATCGTCGGCGGCGGGCTCGGCATCATCGGCCTGCTCATCCCGTGGCTCTTCCTCCGGCTGCGGAAGCCGTCGTGGCGTCAGCCCGCGCCAGAGGTGGCCGCGACCGACGAGCCGGAGGCGTGAGATGACCACCACGACGCCGTCGCACGAGGCCGGGCGCGGGACCGGCGGTCAGCGACGCTGGATCACCTACACGGCGGCCGCGGTCCTGCTGCTCCTGCTCGGCGCGATCATGATGATCCAGTTCGCCGGCCACCAGGACCGGCAGGACGAGCGCGAGGCGGAGCAGAAGGCCGCGACCCTGCACGCCGCGTTCGCCGACATCGGCATCACGGCCTTCTCGGAGGAGACCATCGCCCGGGTGCTCGGGTCCGACGGCGGCGGGTTCTGCACCGATCCCGCCGCGCTCGTGGACGCCACGGCGAACCTGGGCTCGGCGAACGGCGCCGCCGGCCCGGGCCTGCGGCCCTCCGTGCTCGACGAGCGCCGCCTCGAGGGCGACCGCCTCGTGATCGAGACCTACTGCCCCGACCAGCTCGACGAGTTCGACGCCTACGTCGACTCGCTGAACCTGGACGACACCACCACCCAGCCCACCAGCGATCCCAGCACCGATGCCAGCACCGAGGAGACCTCATGACCGCCACCGACGTCGAGGCCGTGCGCGCCGCCGTCGCGCCTCTGCTGCCGCGGGCGCTCGACGACCTGCGCACCCTGGTCGCCATCCCGTCCGTCGCGGACGAGCGGCTCTTCCCGCGCGAGGAGTGCGAGCGCGCGGCCCGGTGGGTGGTCGACGCGTTCCGCGCCGAGGGCATCGACGACGCGCGTCGCGAGCGCACCCCCGACGGCTCGGACGTCGTCGTCGGGTACCGGCCCGGCCCGCCCGGCGCCCCGACCGTGCTGCTGTACGCCCACTACGACGTGCAGCCGCCGCTCGACGACGCCGCCTGGACCACGCCGCCGTTCGAGCTCACGGAGCGTGACGGCCGGCTCTACGGCCGCGGCGCGGCGGACTGCAAGGGCAACATCGTCACGCACCTCACGGCGCTGCGGGCGCTGCGGTCGCTGGTGGGCGACGACCTGCCGGTGGGCGTGCGCATCGTGATCGAGGGCTCGGAGGAGCAGGGCACCGGCGGCCTCGACGGCTGGGTGGAGGCGAACCCGGGCGCCCTGGCCGCCGACGCGATGCTCATCCAGGACACCGGCAACGCGACGCTCGGCCTGCCCACGCTCACCGTGTCGCTGCGCGGCGCGACGAGCGTCGTCGTGCGCGTGGAGGCGCTCGAGGGCGAGATCCACTCGGGCATGTTCGGCGGCGCCGCGCCCGACGCCCTCGCGGCGCTGGTCGCGCTCCTGGCCTCGCTGCGCGACGCCGAGGGGAACACGACGATCGACGGCGTGGAGGCCTCGGGGGCGTGGCCGGGCGTCGGGTACGACGCCGACCAGTTCCGTGCCGACGCGGGCGCGCTGCCGGGCACGCGGCTGCTCGGCGACGGCGCCGTGGCCGACATGCTGTGGGCCCGCCCGGTCGTGACGATCCTCGGCATCGACGCGCCGTCCGTCGTCGGGTCGGCCGCGGCGATCCAGCCGCGCGCCGCGGCCCGCCTCAACCTGCGCGTGCCGCCCGGCGCGGACGCCCGCGACCTGCAGGACAAGCTCGTCGCGCACCTCGAGGCGCACGCGCCGTGGGGCGTGCGCGTCACCGTGGAGAGGGACACGCCGGGCCAGCCGTTCGCCGCCCGCACCGAGGGGCACGTCTTCGAGACCCTCTCCACGGCGCTCGCGGACGCCTACGGCCGCGCCACCGTGACCGCCGGGCAGGGCGGGTCCATCCCGTTGTGCAACATCCTCGCGGGCCAGTACCCCGACGCGGCGATCGTGCTGCTCGGCGTCGAGGAGCCGGCCTGCCTCATCCACGCGCCGAACGAGAGCGTCCACCCGAGCGAGATCGAGAACCTGGCGGTGGGGGAGGCGCTGTTCCTGGCCCGCCTCGGCGCATGACGGCGGAGCACCGCCCGGCGGCCGCCCGCTACGACGCCGTCGTGGTGGGCGGCGGGCACAACGGGCTCACGGCGGCCGCGTACCTGGCGCGGGCGGGGCGCAGCGTGCTGGTGCTCGAACGCCTCGACCACGTGGGCGGCGCGGCGGTGTCGGCGCGGGTGTTCCCGGGCGTGGACGCGCGGCTGTCGCGCTACTCCTACCTCGTGTCGCTCCTGCCGCGCCGGATCGTCGAGGAGCTGGCTCTGCCGGTGACCCTCCGGCGCCGCCGGTACTCGTCGTACACGCCCGTGGGGGACGCTGGCCTGCTCGTCGACACCGGGGAGGACGCCGCCACGCGGGGCTCGTTCGCGGCCGTCGGCGCGGCGGACGACCACGCGGCGTGGCAGCGCTGGTACGCCGCCACCGGCCGCCTGGCGAGCCGGCTCTTCCCGACCCTCACCGAGCCGCTGCCGTCGCGGGCCGAGGCCCGCGCCCTCGTGGACGACGCCGCGACCTGGCGCGACCTCGTCGAGCGGCCGCTGGGGGAGGCGTTGCGCGAGCGGTTCGCCTCCGACGTCGTGCGGGGCGTCGTCGCCACCGACGGGCTGATCGGCACGTTCGCCGACCTCGACGAGGGCTCGCTGGCGCAGAACCGCTGCTACGTCTACCACGTGATCGGCGGCGGGACCGGGGACTGGGACGTGCCGGTGGGCGGCATGGGCGCCGTGTCCGGGGCGCTGCGGGACGCGGCCGTCGCCGCCGGCGCCACCGTCATGACGCGGGCCGCGGTGTCCGCCGTCGACCCCGGCAGCGGCGGCGAGGCGCGGGTCGCGTGGACCGACGAGGACGGTCGTGACCACGAGGTCGCGGCGGGCACGGTGCTGTGCGGCGCGGCGCCCGCCACCCTCGATCGCCTGCTGGCCGCGGCCGGCGCGGCGCCGTCGGGCCGCGCCACGTCCGCGCCGCCCGAGGGCGCCCAGCTCAAGGTGAACCTCCTGCTGCGCCGCCTGCCCCGGCTCCGCGACGGCGTCGACCCGGCCGCCGCGTTCGGGGGCACCTTCCACGTCAACGAGTCGGCCGCGCAGCTCCGGACCGCGCACGCGCAGGCGGCGTCGGGGCAGATCCCCGACCTGCCGCCGTGCGAGACCTACTGCCACTCCCTGACGGACCCGTCGATCCTCGGGCCGGACCTGCGCGCGTCGGGCGCCCACACGCTCACCCTGTTCGGCCTGCACATGCCCGCGCGGCTGTTCCGCGGCGACGCCGCGACCCACGACGCCACCCGGGAGCGGGCGCTCGCGGCCACGCTCGCGTCGCTGGACGCGGTCCTTGCCGAGCCGATCGAGGACGTGCTGCTGCGCGACGCCGAGGGGCGTCCCTGCCTCGAGGCCCGCAGCCCCGTGGACCTGGAGGGGGACGTCGGCCTGCCGGGCGGTCACATCTTCCACCGCGACCTGTCGTGGCCGTGGGCGCCGGACGACGACGAGGCCGGCCTCGACCGCCCGGGCTCCTGGGGCGTGGAGACCGCGCACCCGCGCGTGCTGCTGGCCGGCGCGGGCGCGCGGCGCGGCGGGGGAGTGAGCGGCATTCCCGGCCGCGCCGCGGCGATGGCGGTGCTCGGCGCCTCCGGTCAGGGCGGCTAGCGGATCTCGACCCGCAGCAGCCGCCGCATGCCGACGGCGAGCGGCAGCCCGATCCACACGAGCCCCGCCGTCCCGAGCTGGGCCCACTGCTCGTCGGTGACCGCCGGCGCGCCGAGCACGCTCATCGCCAGGCTCAGGTCGAGCCAGGAGCCGTGCTCGGCCCACCACGGGGCGAGGCCGGCGATCATGCCGGACAGGGACGGCAGGATCAGGACGAACCCGAGGTAGGCCACCAGGGCCGGCGCGGACGCCCGGATCAGCACGGCGAACCCGAAGCCCACGGCGAGGGCCACGACGTCGAGCAGCGCTGCCCGCGACGCCTGCTCGAGCGTCAGGTCCCAGGCGGGGTCGATACCGCGGAACGCGGAGGCGGCGAAGGTGCCCAGGGCCGCGGCGGCGAGCTGCACGACGCCGGCGGCCACCGCCACCGCGACGGTCGCGACCCCCTTCGCGAGGACGACCCGGCCGCGGCGGGGCACCAGCGCGAAGGTCGTCAGGGCGCTGCGCTGGTTCCACTCGCTGGTGACGGCCAGGACGGCCACCATCGGCAGCACGAGCTGCATCGGGAACCCGATCATGGACGTGAACGAGGCGAAGCCGACCTCGTCGTCGCGCCCCCACACCGCCACGGCACCGACCACGGCACCGGCGATGAGCGCGATGGAGACCAGCAGCCACGCGCCGGCGCGGGTGTCGAGCATCTTGCGCACCTCGACGTCGACAAGGCGGGTCATCGGCACGGGCGCGGGCCTGCGGTTCCCGGCCAGGGTCGGGGCGGGGCGTTCGGAGGCGGTGGTGTCGACGGCGGTCATGCGGCGGCTCCGTTCGTGGTGACGGTCGATGCGGGGTCGCGCTGGTCGGCGGCAGTGAGCTCGAGGAACATCTCCTCCAGGCCGGCGCCGTCGGCGGTCCGCAGCTCCGTCACGGCGAGGCCGGCGCCGAAGGCGACGCGCCCCGCGGCCGCCAGGTCGGCGTCGGTCGCGACCGCCCCGTCGGCGGTGGGTGTGACCTGGAACCCCGCCGCCGAGAGTGCTGCGCCGAGCGCCGCGGCGTCGTCGGACCGCACGAGGGTGCCGACCCCCGCGAGCAGGTCGCGGGTAGGCCCGGAGGCGACGATGCGGCCCCGGCCGATCATGACGATGTCGTCGGCGATCATCTCGATCTCGGCGAGCAGGTGGCTGGAGAGCAGCACCGTGCCGCCGTCGTCGGCGAAGCCGCGCAGGAGGTCGCGCATCCAGCGGATCCCGGCCGGGTCGAGCCCGTTCGCGGGCTCGTCGAGCACGAGCACCCGCGGGTCGCCCAGGAGGGCGGTGGCGATCCCGAGGCGCTGGCGCATCCCGAGCGAGTAGTCGCGGACCCGGCGCCGGCTCTCGGCGCCGGTGAGGCCCACGAGGTCGAGCATGGCGTCCACCCGGGCTGCGGGCAGACCCATCGTGCGCCGGGCGAGGTCGAGGGTCTCGCGGCCCGTCCGGCCGCCGTGCTGCGCCGACGCGTCCAGCAGCACCCCGACCTCGAGCCCCGGGTTCGGTAGGTCGCCGTACCGGCGGCCGAGCACGCGCGCGCTGCCCGACGTCGGCTCGGCGAGGCCGACCAGGATGCGCAGCGTCGTGGACTTGCCGGCGCCGTTGGGCCCCAGGAAGCCCGTCACCCGCCCGGGGGCGGCCGTGAACGACGCGTCGTCGACGGCCGCGAAGCCGCCGTACCGCTTGGTGAGGGACTCGATGGTGATCACCATCGGACGCTAGCCGCGCTCCGCGGCCCGGGGCGTCATCCCTGGGGTGGACGGCGACGGGCGGGGTCAGCCGACGGGAGGACCCGCGAGCGCCCCCTCCTGGCTCACGGCCCAGGCATAGCCCGCGTCCTCGCGCAGCAGCGTGTCGTGCGGGCCGCGCGTGACCACCCGCGCCGGGGCGCCCCCCGGGCTGCCCGTGGCGTCGCCGTCGGCGGTGCCGAGCAGCAGCACCTCGTCCGCGACGGCGAGCGGCGTGAGGCGGTGCGACGCCACGACGACCGCGCGCCCGGTGTCGCGGGCGTGCGCCGCGAGGGTGGCGACGAGGGCGTCGGCGGTGGCGTCGTCGAGGTGCTCCGCGGGCTCGTCGACGAGGAGCACGCGGGCGGGCGCCAGCAGGGCC
>JADHZE010000189.1 GCA_026934365.1 Isoptericola sp. QY 916
CACGTCGAGCACGAGGGCGCGCAGGTCGTCGGCCGAGGCCACCTCGCCGGCGTCGTGCGCCACCACCCGCACGTCGCCGACGCGCTCCGCCTGCGCGGCGAGCGTGCCCGCCGCGGCGAGGATGCGGTCCTGGCGCAGGCCCGCCAGCTCCTTCTCGGTGTCCTTCAGGCGCGTGAGCAGCGAGCCCACGCGGTCGGCCAGCTCGTCCGGGCGCGCGCCCAGGAGGCCGGTGAGCTGGCCCACCAGGGCGTGCTCCTTGGCCTGGAAGCCGTACGCGCCGTCGCCCACGAGAGCGTCCACGCGGCGCACGCCGGAGCCGATCGAGGCCTCGCCGAGCAGCGCGACGCGACCCACCTCCCCGGTGGCCTTGACGTGCGTGCCGCCGCACAGCTCACGCGACCAGTCGCCGCCGATCGAGACGACGCGCACGGTGTCGCCGTACTTCTCGCCGAACAGCGCCATGGCACCCAGCTCGCGGGCGCGGGCGATCGGCATCGTCGCGTCCGTCACCTCGAGGTTCTCGGTGAGGCGCGTGTTGACCCGCTCCTCGATCTCGCCGAGGGCGTCCGCCGCCACCGGCGTCGGCGACCGGAAGTCGAAGCGCACGCGGCTCGGGGCGTTCTCCGAACCTGCCTGGGTGCGGTCCGGCCCGACCATCTCGTGCAGCGCCTTGTGGATCATGTGCGTGGCCGAGTGGGCGCGGCTGATCGCGACGCGACGCGCGACGTCGATCGTCGCGGTGCCGGGGTCGCCCAGCGCCACCGTGCCCTCGACCAGACGGCCGCGGTGCACGGACAGGCCCTTCACCGGGCGCTGCACGTCGTCGACCTCGATGGTCGCGCCGCCGTCGAGCACGATCGTGCCCTGGTCGGCGAGCTGGCCGCCGGCCTCCGCGTAGAAGGGCGTGCGGTCGAGGACGACCTCGACGTCGGCGGGCGCGGTCGCCGCGGGGGCGGGCACCCCGTCGACGAGCAGACCGGCCACCGTCACCGCGGACTCCGTGTCGGTGTACCCGAGGAACTCGACCGGCGCGGACAGCTCCTTGTTCAGGTGCTCGTACGAGCGGAGGTCGGCGTGGCCCGTCTTCTTCGCGAGCGCGTCGGCGCGGGCGCGCTGCTTCTGCTCCGCCATGAGGTCGCGGAACGCCTTCTCGTCCACCTGGACGCCCTGCTCGGCCGCCATCTCGAGCGTGAGGTCGATCGGGAAGCCGTACGTGTCGTGGAGCTGGAACGCCTCGGCGCCACCGAGCACCGGGGTGCCGCCGTCCGCTCCGTCCGAGGCCCGCGACTTCGCGCGACCCACGGCCGTGTCCAGGATGGTCGTGCCCTGCGCGAGCGTGCGGCGGAAGGCGTCCTCCTCCGCGTACGCGACGTCGCTGATGCGGGCGAAGTCGGCCTCCACCTCCGGGTAGGACGCCTTCATCGCGTCCTTGGACACGGGCAGCAGCGAGGGGAGCGCGACCTCGTCGACGCCGAGGAGGCGCACGGCGCGCACGGCGCGACGGACGAGGCGGCGCAGCACGTAGCCGCGGCCCTCGTTCGACGGGCGCACGCCGTCCCCGATCACCATGAGCGACGAGCGGACGTGGTCGGCGATCACGCGCATCCGCACGTCGTCCTCGGGGTCGGCGCCGTAGCGCTTGCCCGTCAGCTCCTCGACACGCGCGATGACGGGGTACACCTCGTCGATCTCGTAGAGGTTCTCCTTGCCCTGCAGCAGGTAGGCGATGCGCTCCAGGCCCGCGCCGGTGTCGATGCTCTTGTGCTCGAGCTCGCCCAGCAGCGGGTAGTTCTTGCCCTGGCCCTCGCCGCGCACGAACTGGTCGAAGACGAGGTTCCAGATCTCCAGGTAGCGGTCGCCGCCCGGGTCGACCGTGCCGCCCACGGCGTCGGGGCCGTACGCGGGGCCGCGGTCGTAGTGCCACTCGGCGCAGGGGCCCGCCGGGCCGGGCTGGCCCGTGTCCCAGAAGTTCTCCTCGCGGGGCAGGCGCACCACGTGCTTCGGGTCGAGCCCGACGCCCTTCGTGAGCGCGTCGAAGGCCTCGGCGTCCTCCTCCCAGATGGTCACCCAGAGGCGGTCGCCGTCGAGGCCGTAGCCGCCCTGGCCCTGGTCGGTCGTGAGGAGCTCCCACGCGAAGTCGATCGCCTCGCGCTTGAAGTAGTCCCCGAACGAGAAGTTGCCGTTCATCTGGAAGAACGTGCCGTGCCGCGTGGTGCGGCCCACGTTCTCGATGTCGTTGGTGCGGATGCACTTCTGCACGCTCGCGACCCGCGGCCACGGCGCCGGCTCCGTACCGAGGATGTACGGGATGAAGGGCACCATGCCCGCGATCGTGAACAGGATCGACGGGTCCGGCGAGACCAGGGGTGCGCTGGGCACGATCGCGTGGTCCTTCGACTCGAAGTAGTCGAGCCAACGCTTGCGGATCTCGGCGGTGCGCATGGTGTCCTTCAAATGATGTCGAGGCCGATGTCGAGGCTGACGTCAGACCGGTACGGCTGGTGACGGGTGTGACGAGCGGGTGGCCGCCCGCCGGGGGCGGCCGACCCCTATTCTCGCGCCCGCCGGGGGATGGTCGGAACGGGATCTCGCGGAGCGGGGATCAGAACGAGTAGCCGAGGTCCGCCTCGTCGGCGGCGATCTCGGCCTCGGTGTCGGGCCGTCCGTCGGGAGCGGATGCCGCGTGCCGGGCTCGTCCGGGCCCTCCGCGCAGGTCGGCGGCGCGCAGCCCGCTCGCGCGGACGTCGTCCGGGTCCGGCTGCCCCTCGGCGAGCAGCGCGGCGGTGAGCTCGGCTTCCCGGGCGCTGCGAGCCTGGGTGAACTCCCGCCGGAACGTGGCGACGAAGGTCTCCGCCCGGCGTCCGGCGTCCTGCGCCGCACGCTCCGCGCGGTCGACCACCGCCTCGGGCGCGTACTGCGCCACGATCTTGCGGCCACGCTGGACGACGACGACCGTCACCACGACGCCCACGCCGACCCAGAACAACCGGCGCATCAGCGGCCGGCCTTCGCGTCGTCGCCGCGGCCCGAGCGCGAGGCCCGGGCGAACGCCTGGCGCACGCCGTAGGAGAACGCCGCGACCTTGACCAGCGGGCGGCCGAGCGTCGAGGCGTACAGGCCGGCCAGCGCCGACACGTTCTCGCTGACCTGGGCAGCCGAGGTCGTGATCGTGTCCACCTTGACCAGCTGGTCGTTGGTGGAGGCCACCGTGGTGGCGGCCTCGTCGAGGATCGGCACCGAGTGCTCCGTGACCTCGCGGATGGAGCGCGTCGCCTCGTCGAGCACGCGCCCCAGCTTCACGAGCGGGATCGCGAGCAGGCCCACGAGCAGCACGAACGCGACGGCCGCGATGAGCCCGGCCACGTCACCCATCGACATCAGATCTCTCCTCGCACAGGCGTCAGACGGTCGGTCGTCACCCTATCCCGGGTGACCGGCCACGAACGGCGGACGCCCCGCCCCCCGCGAGGCGGGTGACGGGGCGTCCGAGGTGCTGCGGACTCGTCCGCGGCGATGCGCAGGATCAGCGCGCGTAGAACTCGACCACGAGCTGCACCTCGCAGGTCACGGGGACCTCGGCGCGCTTCGGCTTGCGGGTCAGCGTGGCCGACAGCTTCTCGAGGTTCACGTCGAGGTAGCCCGGGACGGCCGGCAGCACGTCGCGGTGCGCACCGGCGGCGGCGACCTGGAACGGCGTGGTCGTCTGCGACTTCGGCTTGACCTGGATGGTCTGGCCCGGCTTCACGCGGAACGACGGACGGTCGACGATCTTGCCGTCCACCAGGATGTGACGGTGCGTCACGGCCTGGCGGGCCTGCAGGATGGTGCGGCCGAAGCCGGCGCGCAGCACGAGCGCGTCGAGACGCGTCTCGAGGTCCTCGACCATGACCTCACCGGTCAGGCCCGGGTGCTTGCGGGCGTTCTCGTACACCTTGAGGAGCTGCTTCTCGCGGAGCGCGTACTGCGCGCGCAGACGCTGCTTCTCGCGGAGGCGGACCGCGTAGTCCGACTCGGTGCGGCGGCGGGCGCGGCCGTGCTCACCCGGGGGGTACGGGCGCTTCTCGAAGTGGCGGACGGCCTTCGGGGTCAGCGCGAGGCCGAGCTTGCGGCTCAGGCGGACCTGGCGGCGCGACTTGGTGACAGCGGTCACTGGTTGCTTCCTGTCCTGTGGTGATGGATGAGGTCACACCCGACGTCCGCCCCGTGGAGGGGAGGTCTCGGGTGCGGGACCAGCCGATGGAGCTCCTGCGCGGGGCGGGTGCTCACGGGGCCGAGGTCCCAGGTGGTCGCCGGAAACGGCAACCGCAGCATCTTACCGCATCCCGCGGGGCGCCCCGGCCCGTCGGGCTCCACCCATGCCTCCTCCGGCAAGGTCTTGTCGCCGGCGTCGCCCGGGCGCTTGACTGTGCACCGCCGGCACGGCGCCGGTCGGTCGCCCGAAGGAGTCGCCCCGATGCCCTCCTCCGTCACCCTCGCCCCGCTCCGCCGAGGTGGTCCGCTCCACCCTGCCCGTGGTCGAGGACTCGATCGACGACATCACCATGATCTTCTACCGCACCCTCCTGGACGAGCACCCCGGCCTGCTCGGGTCGATGTTCTCCCCCGAACGCATCACCGACGGCAGCCAGCAGCGCGCGCTCGCGGCCGCGATCACCTCGTGCGCGGCGATGCTCGTCGCCGACGAGGACGCCGACCCCCGCGACGTGCTCGCCCCGGTCGCCCAGCGGCACCGCGCGGTCGGCGTGGAGCCGGCCCAGTACGAGGTGGTCCACCAGCACCTGTTCGCCGCCATCGTCGCGCTGCTGGGGGACGCGGTGACGCCGGAGGTGGCGGCCGCCTGGGACGAGGTCTACCGGACGATGGCGGGCACCCTCATCGAGCTCGAGGCCGCCTGACGCACGGTCGTCGACCGGTAGGCGCGTCAGGCGTCGTCCAGGATCTGCCGGATCCGCGCCACCCGGTCGGTGACCTGCTTCTCGAACCCCCGGTCGCTCGGGTCGTAGTACCGCCGCCCCGCGAGCTCGTCGGGGAGGTACTGCTGCGCCGCGATCGCGTGCGGCGCGTCGTGCGCGTACCGGTATCCCTTGCCGTGCCCGAGCCCCTCGGCGCCCGCGTAGTGCGCGTCACGCAGGTGCGGCGGCACGACGCCCACCTTCCCCGCCCGCACGTCCGCGAGCGCCGCGTCGATCCCCTGGTACGCCCGGTTGGACTTCGGCGCGGTCGCCAGGTGCACGACCGCCTCCGCGAGGACGATTCGCCCCTCGGGCATCCCGATGAGCTGGACGGCCTGCGCCGCCGCCACCGCGGTCTGCAGGGCGGACGGGTCGGCCATGCCGACGTCCTCCGCCGCGGAGATCACGAGACGCCGCGCGATGAAGCGCGGGTCCTCGCCCGCGGCCACCATCCGGGCCAGGTAGTGCAGGGCGGCGTCCACGTCCGAGCCCCGGATCGACTTGATGAACGCCGAGACGACGTCGTAGTGCTGGTCGCCGTCGCGGTCGTACCGCACGGCGGCGACGTCGACGGCGCGCTCGACCGTGTCGAGGTCCACGGCGACCGGGTCCCCGGGCGTGCGGCCGGGGACCGCGTCCGCGAGGGCCGCGCCGGCGGCGGCCTCCAGGATGGTCAGGGCCTTGCGCGCGTCCCCGCCCGCCATGCGCACGAGCTGGTCCTCAGCCTCGTCCGTCAGCTCGACGGCGCCGTCCAGGCCGCGCTCGTCCGCGACGGCGCGGCGCACGAGGGCGCGGACGTCGTCGCCGGTGAGGGGCTTGAGCGTGAGGAGCAGGGACCGGCTCAGCAGCGGGGAGTTGACCGAGAACGACGGGTTCTCCGTGGTGGCGGCCACCAGCGTCACCCAGCGGTTCTCGACGCTGGGCAGCAGCGCGTCCTGCTGCGTCTTGGAGAAGCGGTGCACCTCGTCGATGAAGAGGACGGTCTCCTCGCCGCCGGTGGCGAGACGCCGCCGGGCGTCCTCGACGACCTGGCGCACCTCCTTCACGCCGGCGGTGACCGCGGAGAGCTCGACGAACCGCCGCCCGGACACCGTCGCGACGAGGTACGCCAGCGTGGTCTTGCCCACGCCGGGCGGCCCCCACAGGATCACGGACCCCGGGGCGGCACGGCGCGCGGACTCGTCGTCCGGCTCCACCAGGCGGCGCAGCGGCGATCCCGGCACGAGCAGGTGCGCCTGGCCCGCGACCTCGTCGAGGGCAGCCGGCCGCATGCGCACGGCCAGGGGGGCGCTCGGGCCGCTGCGGCCGGTCGCCGGCGTGCCGCGGGTGCCGGTGAGCGCGGCGTCGAACAGGTCCATGCGGCCCAGCCTACGGAGCGCCACCCACGCCCCGGGCCCGCGTCACGGCTCGGGGGATGTGATGTAGCGCTCGACGGTCGGCGCGAGCCAGGCGACGACGTCCGCGCGGGACATCTCGGCCGCGGGCCCGAACTTCAGCACGTACCGCAGCAGCGCCATCCCGAGGATCTGCGACGCGACCAGCGTCGCGCGGCGGGGCGCGTCGGCGGGGTCGTGGCCGAAGCGCTCCGCGGCGGGCACGAGCTGGTCGCGGAAGACGCCGCGCAGGCGCTGGGCGCCCGCCGGGTTCGTGACGCCGACGCGCAGCAGCGTGACGAGCACGCCGTCACGCTCCCACAGCTCCAGGAAGTGCGTGACCAGCACGCGGCCGAGGTCCTCGGCGGGGATCCGCGCGGGGTCGGGGATGTCGAGGGCCACATCCACCACCCGCGCGAAGAGGCCCTCCTTGGAGCCGAAGTAGCGGATGACCATCGAGGGGTCGATGCCCGCCTGCCCGGCGATGGCCCGCACCGTCGCGCCGTCGTAGCCGTCCTGGGCGAACCGGTCCCGCGCGGCCTCGAGGATCGCGGCGCGGGTGGCGTCCGAGCGCCGGTGTGGGGGGGTGACGTCCATGCCGTGAGCATATGCCAACACCTGTTGACCTTGCGGGCCGACAGGCCTACCGTCGAACATGCCAACGCTTGTTGACGTCGGGAGGGATCATGAGCGCGCGCAACAGGACGACATCGGACCCGGTGGCGGACGTGGTGGTGGTCGGGGCCGGGCCCACCGGGCTGCTCCTCGCCGGCGACCTCGCCGCGGCAGGGGCGCGCGTGACCGTCCTCGAGAAGCGGCCTGCGGGCCTGAGCAACCTCACCCGCGCGTTCGCGGTGCACGCGCGCAGCCTCGAGGCGCTCGACGCGCGCGGGCTGGCGGACGAGCTGCTCGCCACCGGCCGGCGGGTGCGGAGCATCCGCGTGTTCGGGCGGGCCGACGTGCGCCTCGACACGCTGCCCGGCCGGTTCCCCTTCGTGCTCGTCACGCCGCAGTACGAGGTGGAGCGGCTGCTGCGCCGGCGCGCGGAGGAGGCGGGCGCCGCGTTCCGGCACGGGATGCGCGTCACCGACGTGGGCCAGGACGACGGCGGCGCCTCCGTGCTGGCGGCCGACGAGACCGGCGACGGGGCCGGCCACGAAGGAGGCGACGCGGCTGCGGGCGCCCCGGTCCGGTTCCGCGCGCCGTGGGTGGTCGGTACGGACGGCGTGCGCTCGACGGTGCGGCGGGCGGCGGGCCTGCCGTTCCCCGGGGAGACGGTGATCCGCGCGATGGTGCTGGCCGACGTCCGCCTCGCCCGGCCCCCGCAGGACGCGCTCACCGTGGCGTCGTCCGGGGGTTCGCTCGGCTTCCTCGCGCCGTTCGGCGACGACTGGTACCGGTTCATCGGCTGGGACGAGGCGCTCGACCCCGGCCACGAGGGGCCCGTGGATCTCGACGAGGTGCGCGCCGTCGCGCGGGCGACGCTCGGCGACGACCACGGCATGGCGGAGCTGCGGTTCGCCACCCGGTTCGCCGCCGACGAGCGCCAGGTGCCGCGGTACCGGATCGGGCGCGTGCTGCTCGCGGGCGACGCCGCGCACGTGCACAGCCCGGCGGGCGGGCTCGGCATGAACACGGGGCTGCAGGACGCCGCGAACCTGTCGTGGCGCCTCGCCGCCGTGGTGCGTGGCGCCGACGACGCGCTGCTGGACGGGTACTCGGCCGAGCGGCACCCGGTGGGCGCCCAGGTGCTGCGCGCGAGCGGGACCCTGCTGCGGCTCGCCACCCGCCCGGGAC
>JADHZE010000019.1 GCA_026934365.1 Isoptericola sp. QY 916
CGTGCGCGGCGACGTGGGCCACGGCGACCGCCTGGCCGGCCGCGAGCGCCGCGAACCGGGCGGGGTCGGGACGGCCCTTGCCGGCGGCGTTCGCGACGAACGCGGTGCGGTGCGCCTCGCGCATCGGCACCTCGCCCCGGATCCACCCGCGGGCGACCTCGAGCGCCTGCCGGGGGCGGTCGTCGTCCGGCGCCTCGCGCTCGAAGCAGGGCAGCACGTGGTCGGCGCAGGCCACCGCCCACCCGGCCAGCATCCGGTGGTGGTCGTCGGTGAGGGTCCCGCCCCGACGGACGGTGATCAGCCGGGGGTCGCGATCGGTCGGCAGGATCGGCACGGCACCATCCTGCCCGCATCCGCGCCTGGCCGGGAGGTCACGACCTGCGCGTCAGCGCGACGACGCCGACGACGGCCACCGCGACGCCCCGTCCCGGCAGGCCGGCGGCCGTCGCGAGCGCTCCTGCGGCCAGGAACAGCACCGCCTGCACGACGAGCCGCCACGGCTCGCGCGGTCGTGCGCGCACCCGGGCGGCGTCGTCGGGAGAAGCGGCGCGCGCCGGTAGACTGGCGGCGCGCCGCAAGGCGCCCCCGCACGGACCGACGCCGGATGCCGGCACCCCGCGGTGCGGTGATCACCCGGTCCGAGCCCTGAGCTCTGCAGTACTCGCGCGACCCGAGGGAAGTTGATGACCGCCGCTGCCGACCGTGCCGAAGCCGTGTCCGCCCCCCGCCCCCAGCTGGACACCGTCGAGACCGCCGCGTCCACGCCGGACGAGGTCCAGCCGTACGCCGAGCTCGGCCTCAAGCCGGACGAGTACCAGCGCATCCGCGACCTGCTCGGGCGCCGCCCGACGGCCGCCGAGCTGGCCATGTACTCGGTGATGTGGTCCGAGCACTGCTCGTACAAGTCGTCCAAGGTGCACCTGAAGAAGTTCGGCGACCGGGTCACCGAGGAGATGAAGGAGCACCTGCTCGTCGGCATCGGCGAGAACGCGGGCGTCGTCGACGTCGGCGACGGCTGGGCGGTCACCTTCAAGGTCGAGTCGCACAACCACCCGTCGTTCGTGGAGCCGTACCAGGGCGCCGCGACCGGCGTCGGCGGCATCGTCCGCGACATCATCTCGATGGGCGCGCGCCCCGTGGCCGTGATGGACCAGCTGCGGTTCGGCGCCGTCGACCACCCGGACACCGCACGCGTGGTGCACGGGGTCGTGAGCGGCGTCGGCGGCTACGGGAACTCGCTCGGCCTGCCCAACATCGGCGGCGAGCTCGTCTTCGACGGTTCCTACCAGGGCAACCCGCTCGTCAACGCGCTGTGCCTCGGGGTGCTCCGCCACGAGGACATCCACCTCGCGAACGCTTCTGGGGTGGGCAACAAGGTGGTCCTGTTCGGCGCCCGCACGGGCGGCGACGGCATCGGCGGTGCCTCGATCCTCGCGTCCGAGACCTTCGAGGACGGCGTGCCGGCCAAGCGGCCGAGCGTCCAGGTGGGCGACCCCTTCATGGAGAAGGTGCTCATCGAGTGCTGCCTCGAGCTCTACGCCGCGCAGGTCGTGGAGGGCATCCAGGACCTCGGCGCCGCGGGCATCTCCTGCGCCACGAGCGAGCTGGCGTCCAACGGCGACGGCGGCATGCACGTCTGGCTCGACGACGTGCTGCTGCGCGACCCCACGCTCAACGCCGGCGAGATCCTCATGTCGGAGTCGCAGGAGCGCATGATGGCGGTGGTCACGCCCGAGAAGCTCGAGCAGTTCCTCGCGATCACCGGCAAGTGGGACGTCGAGACCGCCGTCATCGGTGAGGTCAACGACTCCGGCCGACTCACCATCGACCACCACGGCCAGCGCATCGTCGACGTCGACCCGAAGACGGTCGCGCACGAGGGCCCCGTCTACGAGCGCCCCTACGCCCGCCCGGCGTGGCAGGACGGCCTGCAGGCCGACACCACGGTCGCCGCGGGCCTGGCCCGCCCGACGTCGGCCGACGACCTGCGCGCCACCGCGCTGCGCCTGCTGGCGTCGCCGAACCTCGCGTCCAAGGCCTGGGTGACGAACCAGTACGACCGCTTCGTCCAGGGCAACACCGCGCTCGCGCAGCCCGACGACGGCGGCGTGGTCCGCGTCGACGAGGCCACCGGCCGCGGCGTCGCCCTCGCCACCGACGCCAACGGCCGCTACGGCAAGCTCGACCCGCGCACGGGCGCCCAGCTCGCGCTCGCGGAGGCGTACCGGAACGTCGCGACGGCCGGCGCGAAGCCGCTCGCCGTGACGGACTGCCTCAACTTCGGCTCGCCCGAGCACCCGGACTCGATGTGGCAGCTCGTCGAGGCGATCGAAGGCCTCGCGGACGCGTGCCAGGAGCTCGGCGTCCCGGTCACGGGCGGCAACGTCTCGCTCTACAACGGCACCGGCGAGCCCGGGCAGATCGACTCCTCGATCCACCCGACGCCCGTCGTCGGCGTCCTCGGCGTCATCGACGACGTGCGCACCGCGGTGCCGTCGGGCTGGCGCGCCGAGGGCCTGTCGATCCTGCTGCTGGGCCGCACGGCCGACGAGCTCGACGGCTCCGCGTGGGCCGACGTCGAGCACGGGCACCTGGGCGGCCTGCCGCCGCGCGTGGACCTGGCGGCCGAGCGCGCGCTCGCCTCGGCGCTGGTCGAGGCGCGCGAGCAGGGCCTCGTCGCCGCCGCACACGACCTGTCCGAGGGCGGCCTCGCCCAGGGGCTGCTGGAGGCGTCGCTGCGCTACGGCGTCGGCGCCGACGTCGCGCTCGACGGCGTCACCGGCCGCGACGGCGTGACGCCGTTCGCCGCCCTGTTCAGCGAGTCCACCGCGCGCGCCCTGGTGGCCGTGGACCCGGAGCACGAGTCCGAGCTCGTCGCGGTGGCCGAGGCCGCCGGTGTGCCGGTGCTGCGTCTCGGCCGCACCGGCGGCGAGCAGCTGGCCGTGGCCGGCGGCTTCGACGGCGAGACCTTCACGGTGCCGCTCGCCGAGGCCCGCGAGGCGCACGAGGGCACCCTGCCGCGCATCTTCGGCTGACAGGAGGGGCGCGGGACAGCACCGGTCCCGCGCCCCACCGTGCCGCGCCGGGTGACGCACGGCGCACGCCGGTGACCGTCTCGACGCGTGAGATCACGTCTCGCGGACACATACCCTGCAAGGGACGTGCGTGTGCCGTGCCGCCCTCCGGGCCTTGCGGGCGCGCTCCCCACCAACCGGGAGGAGCCCCGATGGAAGACCGTCTGCAGCCTGTGTTCGCCGAGGTGCTGCGCCGCAATCCGGGCGAGGTGGAGTTCCACCAGGCCGTGCGCGAGGTCTTCGAGTCGCTGGGCCCGGTGCTGCGCAAGAACCCGCAGTACGTCGAGGCCGCAGTGCTCGAGCGCATCTGCGAGCCCGAGCGGCAGATCATCTTCCGCGTGCCGTGGGTCGACGACACGGGCCGCGTGCGGATCAACCGCGGCTTCCGCGTCGAGTACAACTCGGCCCTCGGCCCGTACAAGGGCGGCCTGCGCTTCCACCCCTCGGTGTATCTGGGGATCGTGAAGTTCCTCGGCTTCGAGCAGATCTTCAAGAACGCCCTCACGGGGCTGCCGATCGGCGGCGGCAAGGGCGGCTCCGACTTCGACCCCCGCGGCCGGTCCGACGGCGAGGTCATGCGGTTCTGCCAGTCGTTCATGACCGAGCTGTACCGCCACATCGGCGAATACACGGACGTGCCCGCCGGCGACATCGGCGTGGGCGCCCGCGAGGTCGGCTACCTGTTCGGCCAGTACAAGCGGATCACCAACCGCTACGAGTCCGGCGTGCTCACCGGCAAGGGCCTCACCTGGGGCGGCTCGCTCGTGCGCAAGGAGGCCACGGGTTACGGCGCCGTCCTCTTCGCGCAGAGCATGCTCGGCACCCAGGGCGAGAGCCTCGACGGCCGTCGCGTTTCCGTGTCCGGCTCGGGCAACGTCGCGATCTACGCGGCGGAGAAGGCGCAGCAGCTCGGCGGCCGCGTGATCACGTTCTCGGACTCGTCGGGCTACGTCGTCGACGAGGCCGGCATCGACCTCGACCTGCTCAAGGAGGTCAAGGAGGTCCGACGCGGCCGCGTGGCCGACTACGTCGACCTGCGTCCCGGCGCCCGACTGGTGTCCGACGGCAGCATCTGGGACGTCCCCACCGACGTCGCGCTGCCCTGCGCCACCCAGAACGAGCTCTCCGAGGCCGACGCCAAGCAGCTCGTCGCGAACGGCGTGCGCGCCGTCGCGGAGGGCGCCAACATGCCGACCACCCCGGAGGCGGTCGCCCTCCTGCGCGAGGCCGGCGTGCTGTTCGGCCCGGGCAAGGCCGCGAACGCGGGCGGCGTCGCGACGTCGGCGCTGGAGATGCAGCAGAACGCGTCGCGCGACTCGTGGAGCTTCGACCACACCGAGTCCCGCCTCGCCGAGATCATGACCGGCATCCACGACAGCTGCCTCGCCACGGCGGAGGAGTACGAGGCACCCGGTGACTACGTCGTCGGCGCCAACGTCGCCGGCTTCACCAAGGTCGCCGACGCGATGATCGCCTTCGGCGTCATCTGACGGCCGCAGCACGCACGACGACGGCGCGGCCCCCCGCGGGGGGACCGCGCCGTCGTCGTCAGCAGGCGACCGGACCTCGGCTCCTGAGGTAGGGCCGAGCCTGCGCCCCAGCTCAGACCTCGGTGTTCTCCGACGAGATCATCCAGGCCTGCTTCTCGAGGTCGGTGATGATCTCGTGCAGCAGGTCGGCGCTGGTCGGGTCCTCGGCGTCGACGTCGTCGTGCACCTCGCGCGCGACCTCGACGGTCTGCGCGACGCGCTCGACGATCGCGTCGACCGTGTCCTCCACCGACACCAGGCCGGCGGGGTAGGGCGACAGGTCGGTCGTGGTGGCGACGGTCTCGGTGCGGCCGTCGGGCACGGCCTGGAGCGCGCGGAGGCGCTCGGCGACGGTGTCGCTGTGCTCGCGGGCGACGTCGACGAGCTCGTCGAGCTGGAGGTGCAGGTCGCGGAAGCCGCGGCCGGTGACGTTCCAGTGGGCCTGCTTGCCCTGGACGTGCAGGTCGACCAGCGCGACGAGCACGCGCTGCAGGTGGGCGCGGAGCTTGTCGGAGGCCTCGGCGCGGGGAGTGTTGCGCTTCATCGTGGGAGTGGTCATGGGTGAACCTTCCTTCCGGTGACGATCGCTCTCTTGAACCATTCCAGGTTAAGGAGCCTTCCCGGGCGTCGCCAGCAAGGGCAGGCGAGCCTTGGTCGTCGTCAGCGCGCGCCCGTGACGAGGTCGAGCAGCGCCGTCGCGAACGCCGGGGCGAGCGAGGGGGAGTGGTCCGCGCCCGCGATCGACCACAGCCCGACCTCGGCGCCGCCCGTGCACCCGCCCCACGTCGTCACCCTGGTCTCGGCGCCGGGCACCGCGCTGTCGAGGTCGCGCCGGTCGGGAGCGGTGACGGGGGCCGCCGCGCAGCCGTCGTGACGCGCCCAGGCAGCGGCCGACTCCGCCGCCGCCGGGTAGGCGTGCCCGTCGCGGACCCCGCCGCCCGCGCGGATCACGGGGTCGTCCGCGCCGTGCGCCTGCACCACGGTCACCGGGCGCGACGGGCGGCAGGCGCCGTCGTCCGCCGGCATCGCGCCCGCGAGCGACACCACGACGGACACGAGGTCGGCGTGGTCGCACGCCGTGCGATAGGCCATGAAGCCGCCGTTGGAGTACCCGACCACCGCGACCCGCGCGGGGTCCACGGCGTAGGTGGCCGCGAGCGTGCGGATCACCTGCGCCAGGTACGCGGAGTCGTCGACGCCCGCGCGGTCGGCGCCGCAGCAGGCGTCGGTCGCGTTCCAGAACCGGCGCCCGTCGGGCCCTTCGGTGCCCTCGGGGAGGGCGTAGAGCACGCCGCGCGCGAGGGCCTGGTCCCGCAGCCCGAGCATGGCGTCCGCGCGCGCCGCGTCGGACCCGAAGCCGTGCAGGACGACGAGGAGCGGGGCGGGGAGGTCGGGCTGGTACGCGGGCGGCACGTGGAGCTGGACGGGCCGCCCGCCGACGTCGACGACGCCCGTCGTGCCCGCCGGCATCGCCTCGGCGGCCGCGAGCACCAGGGGCTGCTCGTCGGCCTGCGGAGGCGCGGCGGAGCCGCAGGCCGTGAGCAGCAGGGTGACCAGCGCGACGAGGGTCGCCAGGATCGGGCGGTGCGCCGGCATGCCGTCGATTGTCGCGTGCGAGCAGCGCCCGGCATAGGCTGAAAACGGTGCGGAGGTGGTGCTCCGATGACGTGGCAGCTGGCGCTCCTGACGGCGGCGTTCGCGCTGGTCGCGACCGTCGCCGCCCGGTCGTGGGCGCGTTCCGACGCGCACCGCGACGCCGTCGCCCGCCGAGCGCTCCGTCGTCGTGCCCCCGCCGCCGACCCGCTGCTGACGCTGACCGTCCAGGTGCGCCTGGGGGAGCTGGCCCGCGAGCTGCGCGCCATCGACGACGACCCGCAGGTCTTCGCCCGCGCCCACCACGCGCGCGCCGCGCAGGGCGCCTACGACGCCCTGCTGCGCGAGGCGTGCCGCCTCGCCGGGCTGAGCGTCGTCGACCTGCCCATGCGCGCCGGCGAGCGTGCCGAGTCCGCCGAACGGCTGCGCGAGGAGCTGGAGCTCAGCTCCCGCGGCTGGTCCTGGTAGCTGCCGAGATAGAGAAGGCGAACCCGCGAGATAGAGAAGCCCGGACGGGCCGCAGCCGGTGCGGCCCCTCCGGGCTTCTCTATCTCGCGGGTTCGCCTTCTCTATCTCGGCGTCAGAGGGCCTCGAGCGCCGTGTTGAAGGTGGCGGACGGGCGCATCACCGCGGCGGCCTTGGCGGCGTCGGGGCGGTAGTAGCCGCCGATGTCGGCGGGCGAGCCCTGGACGCCGACGAGCTCGTCGACGATCGTCCGCTCCTGCTCGGCGAGCGACGCCGCGAGCGGGCCGAACGCGGCGGCCAGCTCGGCGTCGTCCGACTGCGCGGCGAGCTCCTGCGCCCAGTACAGGGCGAGGTAGAAGTGCGAGCCGCGGTTGTCGATGCCGCCGACGCGGCGCGTCGGCGACTTGTCCTGGTCGAGGAACGTGCCCGTGGCGCGGTCGAGCGTGTCCGCGAGCACCTGGGCGCGCGCGTTGCCGGTGACGGTCGCCAGGTGCTCGAACGACGCGGCCAGCGCGAAGAACTCGCCCAGCGAGTCCCAGCGCAGGTAGTTCTCCGCGAGGAGCTGCTGCACGTGCTTCGGGGCGGAGCCGCCGGCGCCGGTCTCGAAGAGGCCGCCGCCGTTCATCAGCGGCACGACCGACAGCATCTTGGCCGACGTCCCCAGCTCGAGGATCGGGAACAGGTCCGTGTTGTAGTCGCGCAGCACGTTGCCCGTCACCGAGATGGTGTCGAGGCCCTGGCGGATGCGCGCGAGGGAGAACGCCGTCGCCTCGGCCGGCGCCATCACGTGGATGTCGAGGCCGTCGGTGTCGTGGTCGCCCAGGTACTCCTCGACCTTGGCGATGAGCTGTGCGTCGTGGCCGCGCTGCGCGTCGAGCCAGAACACGGCGGGGGAGCCGGTGGCGCGGGCGCGGTTGACGGCGAGCTTGACCCAGTCGCGGATCGCGACGTCCTTGGTGGTGCAGGCGCGCCAGATGTCGCCGGCCTGGACGTCGTGGCTCAGCAGCACGTCGCCGGCCGCGTCGACGACCTCGACGGTGCCGTCGGCGGGGATCTCGAACGTCTTGTCGTGCGAGCCGTACTCCTCGGCCTTCTTGGCCATGAGGCCCACGTTGGGCACGGAGCCCATGGTGGCCGGGTCGAGGGCGCCGTTCGCGCGGCAGTCGTCGATGACGGTCTGGTAGACGCCGGCGTACGACGAGTCGGGGATGACGGCGAGCGTGTCGTGCTCCTTGCCGTCGGGGCCCCACATGTGACCGCCGCCGCGGATCATCGCGGGCATGGAGGCGTCGATGATGACGTCGGACGGCACGTGCAGGTTGGTGATGCCGCGGTCCGAGTCGACCATCGCGAGGGCCGGGCCGTCGGCGAGGCCCTGCTCGACGGCGGCGCGGATCTCGGCGCCGTGGGGCAGCGTGTCGACCGTGGACAGCAGGTAGCCGAGGCCGTCGTTGGGGGAGATGCCCGCGGCCTTGAGCTCGTCGCCGTACTTCTCGAACAGGGCGGGGAAGAACGCCTGCACCACGTGGCCGAAGATGATCGGGTCGGAGACCTTCATCATCGTGGCCTTGAGGTGCGCGGAGAACAGCACGCCCTCGGCCTTGGCGCGGGCGACCTGCTCGGCGAGGAAGGTGTTCAGCGCCGCGACGGACATGAAGGTCGCGTCGACGACCTCGCCGGCCTCGACCTTCAGGCCGTCCTTGAGGACGGTGGTGCCGGCCGGGGTGACCAGGCGGATCGTCAGGGTGTCGTCGGCGGGGACCACGACGGACTTCTCGTTGGAGAAGAAGTCGTTCTCGCCCATCGTCGCGACGTTCGTCCTCGAGTCGGCCGACCAGGCGCCCATGCGGTGCGGGTGCGCCTTCGCGTAGTTCTTCACCGAGGCGGGGGCGCGGCGGTCCGAGTTGCCCTCGCGCAGCACCGGGTTCACGGCCGAGCCCTTGACCTTGTCGTACCGGGCGCGCACGTCCTTCTCGGCGTCGGTCTGCGGGTCCTCGGGGTAGCTCGGGACGTCGTAGCCCTGGGCCTGCAGCTCGGCGACGGCGGCCTTGAGCTGCGGCACGGACGCCGAGATGTTCGGCAGCTTGATGATGTTGGCGCCGGGGGTGGTGGCCAGCGCGCCCAGCTCGGCGAGCGCGTCGCCGATGCGCTGGTCGTCGGTGAGCCGCTCCGGGAACTGGGCGAGGATGCGGCCCGCGAGGGAGATGTCGCGCGTCTCGAGCGTGACCCCGGCCTGGGCGGCGTACGCCTCGACGATCGGGAGGAACGAGTACGTCGCGAGCAGCGGCGCCTCGTCGGTGTGCGTGTAGATGATCGTGGCGGCCTCGGGCCGGGACTCGGTGGTCATGCGGCGATGCTCCCTAGGCAGGGCAGTGGTGGACGAGAGATTGTTTGACATCAAGATATCTGGCCGCGGCGGAGCCTGTCGAAACCCCGGGCGACCGCCGTGCCGTGCCGTGCCTCACGGTCGGGTCCCTCGCCGCGCGGCCCCCGGCGTGCGCCGTTACGGTCGAGCGGTGCCGACGCGTCAGCTCCATCTCGCCCAGGCGGGCCCGGCCGAGGTCGCCGACGCCCTCGCCGCGCTCCGCGCCGAGGTCGGCCTGCCCGCGATGTTCCCCGCCCAGGTGCGGGACGAGGCGGAGAAGTCCGCCGCGGACGGCGGGTCGGCCCTCGGGGGCACGGGAAGGCAGGGACGTCAGGACCGCCGCGACGTCGAGCTCGTGACCATCGACCCGCCCGGCTCGATGGACCTCGACCAGGCGGTGCACGTCGCGTCGTCGGGCCGCGGGTACATCGTCCGGTACGCCATCGCGGACGTCGCCGCGTTCGTCCGGCCGGGCGGCCCGCTCGACGCCGAGACCCACCGTCGCGGCACGACCGTCTACGGCCCGGACGTGCGCACCCCGCTGCACCCGCCCGTCCTCTCCGAGGGCGCCGCGAGCCTGCTGCCCGACGAGGACCGTCCGGCCGTCCTGTGGACGATCGGGCTCGACGCGGACGGCGAGATCACGAGCAGCTCCGTGACCCGCGCGACCGTGCGGTCGCGCGCCCGCCTCACCTACGGCGAGGTCCAGGGCCAGCTCGACGCGGGGACGGCGTCGGACTCCCTGTCCCTGCTCGCAGACGTGGGCCGCCTGCGGCAGGAGCGCGAGCGGGACCGCGGCGGGGTGTCGCTGGAGGTCCCCGAGCAGGAGATCGCGTCCGGGCCCGACGGGTCGTTCACGCTCGAGCTGCGGCGCACCCTTCCCGTCGAGGGCTGGAACGCGCAGATCTCGCTGCTCACCGGCATCGCCGCGGCGGCCATGATGCGCGAGGCGGGCGTCGGCCTGCTGCGCACGCTGCCCCCGGCGGACGACCGCGACGTCGTGCGCGTGCGCCGGACCGCCGCGGCCCTCGGCATCGACTGGCCCGAGGAGGTCTCGTACGCGCAGCTCGTCCCGACGCTCGAGTCCCGTCGTCCCACCCACGCGGCCTTCCTCGCCGAGGCGACGTCGCTCTTCCGGGGCGCGGGCTACCTGGCGTTCGGCGTGCCGGGGCCCGACGGCGGGCCGCCGGTCGCGCTGCCCGCGGACGCCCGGCACGCGGCGATCGCGGCCGAGTACGCCCACGTGACGGCGCCGCTGCGGCGGCTCGCCGACCGCTACGCCACGGAGGTGTGCCTCGCCCACGCCGCCGGCAAGGAGCCGCCCGCCTGGGTGACCGAGGCGCTCCCCACGCTGCCCGAGACGATGGCGGCCGCCTCCCGCACGGCGGGCGCGTTCGAGCGCGGCTGCGTGGACGTCGTCGAGGCGGCGCTGCTCGCCGGCCGCGAGGGGCAGGCCTTCGACGGCGTCGTCGTCGACGTGCGCGGCGACGATGAGGACGGCACGGCGGACAACCCGCAGCGCGGCGAGGTCATGCTCGAGGCGCCGGCCGTACGGGCGCGCATCGAGGGCGCCGGGCTGCCGCTGGGCGAGCGCGTCCGCGCGACGTTGGCCGAGGCGTCGGTGCCCGACCGGCGGGTGCTCTTCACGCTGGGCTGACGACGCGGCCGTGCCGGCCCGGCTCTCCCGGGTCAGGGCTCGAGGTCGACGGCCGCGGCTCCGGTGCGCACGTCCACGGGGACGGACACCTGGTCGTGCGCGACCAGCCAGCGCTCACCGTCGCGACGCAGGCCGAACGTGCCGCGGACCCACGTCCCGGGAACGGGCGTGCCGTCGGCGAGGGTGCCGCTGAGCCGGCCGAAGGCGTGCCCGAAGGCGACGTGCTCGTCGACGGTCAGGGCGAGGTCGCGCAGCTCGTAGTCGACGGTCGCGAAGGCGTCGAACACCTGCACCCAGTTCCGCAGCTTGGCGTCGATCCCGACGTGCTGCAGCGGGGGCTCGACGTCGAACGAGACGACGTCGCGTGCGTAGATCTCGCGCACCGCGTCGAGGTCCTTGGCGCGCAGGGCGCCGACGAGCGACCCCAGCAGCTGCCGGATCGCGTGCTCGTGGTCGTGGGTCGCGGTCATGGTCGCTCCTCGGGGTCGGGGTCGGGGTCGGGGGCAGGGGGCAGGGGTCTCGGTCGAGGCGAGGATCGGCCTCACCCCGACCGACGACGGTGGCTGCGGGGACGTGACGGTCCGCGCCCTGCCGTGGCCGGCTCCGTCCACGCGGAGCCCGGCTCCCCGGGCAGGAGCCCCAGGTGACGTTTTGATAACACTCCTGCCTTATAACGATTCAAGGTCTAGCGCCGGCCCTGTGACTATTCGTTAAGGTTCCTTCCCTAAGCGTGAGCGATCGCGGCGTGAGGGTGCGCTGCCGACTGGAAGGACCAACGATGATCCGAGGGAAGATCCGCGGACGGTGGCTCGCAGCCGCCGCCGCCCTGACCAGCGTGACCCTCTTGGCCGCCGGGTGCTCCGGTTCCGCCGAGGGCAACGACGGCGGCGACGGCACCAGCGCCCCCGCGGCCGAGGGGCAGGCCACCGACCAGGAGCTCGTGATCTGGGCGGGCTCGCAGACCCCGATCACCCCCAACTTCAACCCCTACGCGGTGGGCGTGCTGCACCTCGCCAACGGCGGCATCTACGAGTCGCTGTTCGCGTACAACAAGCTCCAGGACGTGGACCCCACGCCGATGCTCGCCGAGTCGTTCGAGTGGAACGAGGACGGCACCGAGCTCACGGTGACGCTCCGTAGCGGGGTGCAGTGGAACGACGGCCAGCCGTTCACCGCGGACGACGTCGTGTACTCGTTCACGAACGACACCGCCAAGCCCGTCTACCTCAAGGACGCGGTCGCGCAGGACGAGTCCACCGTGGTGTTCTCCTTCGACGAGCCGGCGTTCGCGAACGAGTTCGCGATCCTCGGCAGCACGTACATCGTGCCGAAGCACGTGTTCTCCGAGCACGAGAAGGACTCCGGCGAGGACGCCGAGGGCAACGCCCTCACCGGGCTCGTGGCGTGGGACAACGCGGAGTCCCCGGTCGGCACCGGCCCGTACATGCTCGACACGGCGTCCAACGCCGCGTACACCGCGAAGGCCAACCCCGACTACTGGGGCGGGGCGCCGAAGGTCGCCTCCCTGCGCTACGTCGGCATCGACGCCAACCAGTCCGCGGAGGACCTGCTCACGACCGGGCAGATCGACTGGACCACGATGTTCGTGCCGGATCCCGAGCGGATCACCTCGACCGGCGGTTTCGGGTACGTCAACACGCCCGTCGACCCCGTCGTGCTGTACACGTGCTCCAACACCGACCTGGGCTGCAAGGGCGCCCAGACGGACGTCGCCGTCCGCCAGGCGCTCGACGCCGCCATCGACCGCTCCGCGATCACCGAGAAGGCGTTCGTCGGGCTCGCCAAGCCGATCTCGCCGACGTTCGCGCTGCTCGGCCGCGACGACAAGTGGATCGCGGACGGCATGCCGAAGGAGTCGCCGCAGAGCGCCGACGCCGCGGCCGCGGGGAAGATCCTCGAGGAGGCCGGCTACACCAAGGACGCCGACGGCTTCTACGGCAAGGACGGCACGCCGATCGACCTGACGCTGACCTCCGTCGACGGGTGGTCGGACTTCAACAACGCCGCCAAGCTCATCGAGGAGCAGGCCAAGGCCGCGGGTCTCAAGGTCACCGCGTCCACGATCTCCTGGAACGAGTTCGCCGACGCGCGCGTCTCCGGCGAGTTCGAGCTGATCATGGGCGGCGTCGTCGGCACCTCGCTGGCCGACCCGTTCCAGATCTACCGCGAGTGGTTCACCGGCGACTACACCCAGAAGGTCGGCACCGCGCTCGAGCCGGGCGAGTGGAACATCTCCCGCTACGACGACGACGAGGTGAACGCCGCCGTCGAGGCCGCGTCCCAGACGAACGACGAGGCCGCCAAGAAGGAGGCCTACGCCACCGTCCAGGAGAACATCGTCGAGGACCTGCCGTACATCCCGATCGTCGTGAACGGCACGCAGACGTTCTTCAACACGACGAAGTTCGCCGGCTGGCCCACGGAGGACGACATGTACATGTTCCCGCCGTCGTGGCAGGGCCCGTCCTCGGGCGTCATCCTCGGCAAGCTCGGCGGCGCCCAGTAACGCGCTCCCGACCCGGTGACCGGCGGGCTCCCCAGCCCGCCGGTCACCCGCACGACCCGCACCACGACGCAGTGACGCACCGAGCGAGGAGGAGCCGCATGCCCGCGACACCGAAGGGCGGCCCGACCCCATGAAGTTCTACGCCAGGCGGATCGCCTTCTATGCGGTGACCCTGTGGGCCGCGATCTCGCTGAACTTCTTCATCCCGCGCATGCTGCCGGGCGACCCGTTCTCGATCCTCATGGCGAAGCTGCAGCGCGCCGGAGGCATCCCGGCGGGCACCGAGAACAGCATCCGGCTCCTCCTCGGTGCGGCCGAGGACCAGTCCCTGTGGGAGCAGTACGTCACGTACTGGAAGAACGTCCTCACGGGGAACCTGGGCGTCTCGGTGACGAACTTCCCGACGCCGGTGACCGAGCTCATCGGCGACGCGATCCCGTGGACCCTCGGCCTCGTCGGCACGGCGACGATCATCTCGTTCGTCCTCGGGATCGGGCTGGGCGCGCTCGCCGGCTGGAAGCGCGGCACCTGGGTGGACAGCCTCGTGCCGAGCACCACCATGCTGCAGTCGCTGCCCTACTTCTGGGTGGCCCTCGTGCTCATCTTCGTGTTCGCCGTGAGCCTCCAGTGGTTCCCCATCATCGGCGCGTACGACGTCTTCCACTTCAACGGACCGGAGTGGAGCTGGGCCTTCGTCGGCTCGGTGCTCTACCACGCGTTCCTCCCGGCCGTCACGATCGTCATCTCGTCGGTCGGCGGCTGGCTGCTCGGGATGCGCAACATGATGGTCTCCACGCTGTCGGAGGACTACGTCACGACCGCCGAGGCCAAGGGCCTGCGCCCGCGCCGCGTGTTCACCACCTACGCGATGCGCAACGCCGCGCTGCCGTCCCTCGCCGGGTTCGGCGTGTCCCTCGGGTTCGTCGTGGCCGGCTCCCTCGTCATGGAGCAGGTCTTCACGTACCCGGGCGTGGGCAAGCTCATGATCACGGCGGTGCGCAACAACGACTACGCGCTGATGCAGGGCGTCTTCCTCGTCATCACGCTCGCGGTCCTGGCAGCACTGTTCCTCATGGACCTCATCTACGGCTTCCTGGACCCGAGGACGCGCCACAATGACTGACACCGACACCACCGCACCCGCCACCACGCCGGACACCGAGCCGGCCACGCCTCCTACGCCGCCGGGCAAGAAGTCCGGCGTGCGACAGATGCTGCCCTCCATGTCGGGCAAGCTCCTCGCCGGGCTCATCCTCATCGGCGGGATCGTGCTGTTCGCGATCGTGGGCCCCTTCGTCACGCAGGATCCCCGCAGCTCCGCCAACGACCCGCTGCTGCCGCCGCAGCCCGGCCACTGGCTCGGCACGACCAGCCTCGGCTACGACGTGCTCGCCCAGCTCGCCGAGGGCGCCCGCGGCTCGCTGGTCGTCGGCGTGACCGCGGGCCTCGTCGCGATCGTCCTCGCGCTGTTCTTCGGCGTCGTCGCCGGGTACCTGCGCGGCTGGACCGACGAGTTCCTCTCGCTGGTCACCGGCATCATGCTCGTCATCCCCGGCCTGCCGCTGATGATCGTCGTCGCCAGCTACCTGCAGGTGCGCAGCCTGTGGGTCGTCGCGCTCATCCTGGGCGTCACCGCCTTCGCGGGGCCCGCCGTCGTGCTGCGGTCCCAGGCCCGGTCGCTGCGGGTGCGCGACTACGTCTCCGCGGCCCGCGTCGCCGGGGAGAAGACGCCGCGCATCATCGGCGTCGAGGTGCTGCCCAACCTGCTGCCGCTGCTGGCGTCCCAGTTCCTCTTCGCGATCGTGCTCGCCATCCTCGGCGAGGCCGGCCTGTCCTACCTGGGCCTGGGGCCCAACGGGTCGATCACCTGGGGCACGATGCTCAACGAGGCGCAGGGCGGCGGCGCGCTGACCCGCGGCGCCTGGTGGTGGTTCGTCCCCCCGGGGCTGATGATCGCCCTGTTCGGCACCGGGCTCTCCCTCGTCAACTTCGCCATCGACGAGATCGTCAACCCGAAGCTGCGGCTCGCGCCCGCCGCCGCCAAGAGCGTCCGCGAGGCGCGCAAGGCGGGCAAGGACAAGCTCGGCCGCCGAGCCGCGGCCGAGACCGTCGCCGCCGACAAGGAGAGGGTCGACGCATGACCGCCACCACCACCGGCCCGCTGTCGTCGCCGACGCACGACGACCACGTGGCCCGCCTCGAGCCGGTCCTCACCGCCCGGAACGTGTCCATCGAGTACCAGGTGGACCCGCCCGTCCGCGCCGTGGACGACGTCTCCCTCACGCTGCACCGCGGCGAGATCCTAGGGCTCGCCGGCGAGTCGGGGTGCGGCAAGACGACGCTCGCCTACGGACTCAACCGGCTCCTCAAGCCCCCGGCCATCCTCCGCTCCGGCGACGTGACGTTCCACGACGCGAACGGCACCGACATCGACGTCGTCAGCCTCACCGGTGACGCGCTGCGTGCCTTCCGCTGGGACAAGGTGTCCATGGTCTTCCAGGGGGCGATGAACTCGCTCAACCCGGTGATCAGCGTGCGCAAGCAGCTCGGCGACGTCCTCACCACCCACAGGCCGCAGATGGGCACGAAGGAGCGCGCCGCGCGTTCCGCCGAGCTCCTCGAGCTCGTGGGGGTCGACCCGACGCGCCTCGACAGCTTCGCCCACGAGCTGTCCGGCGGCATGCGCCAGCGCGTCATGATCGCCATGGCCATGGCGCTCAACCCGCAGGTCATGATCATGGACGAGCCGACCACCGCGCTCGACGTCGTCGTCCAGCGCGGCATCCTGCGCGAGATCATGCGGCTGCGCGAGCGGTTCAACTTCGCCGTCGTGTTCATCACCCACGACCTGCCGCTCCTGCTCGAGATCAGCGACCGGATCGCCGTCATGCGCGCCGGCCGGATCGTCGAGCTCGACACCTCGGAGTCCATCTACGCGCGGGCCCAGCACCCGTACACGCGGCAGCTCCTGGACTCCTTCCCGAGCCTCACGGGCGACCGTGGCTCGTTCGTCCGCACCGGCGTCACCCGCGACGCCGCCGAGGAGGAGGCGTCATGAGCAGCCTCGAGGTCCGCAACCTCGTCAAGGAGTTCAAGGTCCGCAGCGGGCTGCGCAGCGGCACCCTGCGTGCCGTGAACGACGTGTCGTTCACGCTCGAGCCCGGCAAGACCCTCGCTCTCGTCGGCGAGTCCGGGTCCGGCAAGTCGACCGTGGCCAAGATGATCTCCCAGCTGGAGACCCCGACGAGCGGCGAGATCCTGCTCGACGGCAGGCCCATCGGGCGCCGCGGCCGCGCGCTGTCGAGCTACCGCCACCAGGTGCAGATGGTCTTCCAGGACCCGTTCGCGTCGCTCAACCCGTACCACACGGTGGCGCACCACCTGGAGCGTCCGTTGAAGCTCCACGGTGTCGCGAGTGGCGACGCCCTCGGGCCCGCGGTCCACGACCTGCTGGAGCGCGTCAACCTCACACCGGCCGAGCTCTACGCGGTCAAGCGGCCGCACGAGATGTCCGGCGGTCAGCGGCAGCGGGTCGCCATCGCCCGGGCCCTCGCACCCGGCGCGAGGTTCCTCGTCGCCGACGAGCCCGTCTCGATGCTCGACGTCTCCATCCGGCTCGGGGTGCTCAACCTGCTCGCAAGGCTGCAGCGCGAGGAGAACCTCGGCGTCCTGTACATCACCCACGACCTCGCCACGGCGCGGCACTTCAGCGACGAGATCATCGTGATGTTCCGGGGGGACATCGTGGAGCGTGGGCCGTCCGACGAGGTCATCCTCGACCCGCAGCACGAGTACACGAAGACGCTGCTCGCCGCCGCCCCCGAGCCGTCACGGCACGGGCGGCTGCGGGAGGAGGTCCGGGCGGAGCTGGCTGCTTCCTAGCCGCTGTTCCGCGTCGGTGCGGTCGCGCGGAGCGACGCCGTCGGACGGTGGGTGGGGAGGCTTAAGGTGCTGGCGTGCCTGCGCGACGACGGACCGAACCTGCTGCCGGACGGGCGGCCGTGGCCGCGTGGCTGGGCGGTGACACCTCGCGGCCCGTCGTGACGACGGCGGTGCGGTTCACGCTGGAGGAGCTGGCCGACGTCGCGCCCGGGAACTCGGTGGAGGTGCGGGTGCCGCCCGCCGGGGCCGTGCAGGCCGTGGCGGGGCCGCGGCACACGCGCGGGACGCCGCCGAACGTGGTGGAGACCGACGTCGAGACCTGGCTCGCGCTCGCCACCGGCCGGCTCTCGTGGGCCGACGCCGTCGTGTCCGGGCGGGTGAGCGCGTCGGGGGAGCGGGCCGACCTGTCCGCCCTCTTGCCGCTGCAGGCAGCACGCCCGCGCCCCTGACGAGCTCCGCCGAGGTAGCACGCATCCCCGCGAGGTAGTACCGATCCCCGCGAGGTAGTACGTGAGGCGCCGAGGTAGTACCTGATCCGGCGGGCGCGCGGGTGTCGGCCGGTTCCGCTACGTTCGGCGCACCGGGCAGGCACGCATCCCGACGGCCGGACGACGACGTCCGGTGACGTGGGGTTCAACAACGGTTCACGCGGGTCTGCTGAGGTGACGTCACCCACGTCCGCCGCGAAGGAGCCACCGTGAGCCCCACCCGTCCCTCCCGCCGTCGAGCACCGCTCGCCGCCGCCACCGCGGCCGCGCTCGTCCTGCCCGTCGGCGCCGCCCTGGCCGTCCCCGCGACGGCCGCCGTCTCGCCCGACGCCCCCGTCGTCATCGA
Organism: Isoptericola sp. QY 916; assembly: GCA_026934365.1. GTDB lineage: Bacteria > Actinomycetota > Actinomycetes > Actinomycetales > Cellulomonadaceae > Isoptericola > Isoptericola nanjingensis. The sequence continues at coordinate 17,927 of JADHZE010000019.1, forward strand.
CGAGCTGTACGGGGGCGGCGGCAACAGCGGCGCCGCGTTCAACCAGGACTTCGTCGAGCTGTACAACCCGACGGACCAGCCGGTGTCCCTCGAGGGCTGGTCGGTGCAGTACGCGTCCGCGACCGGCACCTGGGCCAACGGGGCCCAGACGAACCTCGCGGGGTCGATCCCGGCGGGCGGGTCGTTCCTCGTCGCGGAGGCGTTGGGCGGGAACACGTCGCTGCCCGCGCTGCCGGCCCCCGACGTCACCGGCACCATCGCGATGTCCGGCACGGGCGCGAAGGCGGCGCTGGTGCGCTCGACGGACCGCCTGACGTGCGCGGGCGCGGACTGCGCGGCGGCCGAGGCCGTCGTCGACCTCGTCGGCTGGGGCCCGACCGCCAGCGCTTTCGCGGGCTCGGGGCCGGCACCGGCGACGACGAACGCCACGTCGGTCGCACGCCGCGACCACGCGCACACCGCCGACAACGCCGCGGACTTCACGGCCGGTGCGCCGACGCCGACCGCGAGCGGCACCGACCCCGGCACGGACCCGGGCCCGGCAGAGGACGCGACGATCGCCGAGATCCAGGGCACCGGCGCCGCGTCGCCGCTGGTCGGGAAGACGGTGACGACCACCGGCGTCGTGACCGCGACCTACCCCACGGGCGGCTTCGACGGCCTCTACCTCCAGACGTCAGGTACGGGCGGCGACCCCGCCTCCGACGCCACCCCCGGCGCCTCCGACGCCGTCTTCGTGTTCTCCCGCGCCGCGGCCGCCGAGCTCGAGGTGGGCGACCACGTGGAGGTCACCGGCGAGGTCAGCGAGTACTCCGGCCTCACGGAGCTCACCGCGGACTCCTGGACCGCGCTGGACGAGCGCGGCGCCGTCGAGCCGCTGGCCACGACCTGGCCCGCGACCGACGCCGAGCGCGAGGCGCTCGAGGGCATGCTGCTCGCGCCGCAGGGCGACTTCACCGTCACCGACAACTACGACACGAACTTCTACGGCACGATCGGGCTCGCCACGGGCGACGCGCCGCTCGTGCAGCCCACCACGGCCGGCCGGCCCGGCTCGGTGGAGGCGAAGCAGCAGGCCGAGGACAACGCGGCCCGGGCCGTCCTGCTGGACGACGGCGCGTCGACGAACTACGGCTCGGCCGCCAACTCGTCGCAGCCGCTGCCGTGGCTGACGGGCGGCGACCCCGTGCGGGTCGGCGCCGCCGTGACCTTCACGCGGCCCGTCGTGCTCGACTACCGGTACGACGCCTGGGGGCTGCAGCCGCAGCACCGGCTCACGCCCGACGTGGCCGACGCCGTGCAGCCCGCCACGTTCGAGAACACGCGCGAGGCCTCGCCGCAGGACGTCGGCGGCACGCTGCAGGTGGGCACCTTCAACGTGCTCAACTACTTCACCACCACGGGCGACCAGCTCGACGGGTGCACCTACTACACGGACCGCGCCGGCGACCCGGTCACGGTGCGCGGCGGCTGCGACGCCCGCGGCGCGGCCGAGGCCGAGGACCTCGAGCGGCAGCAGACCAAGATCGTCGCGGCGATCTCGGCGCTGGGGGCCGACGTCGTCGGCCTCGAGGAGATCGAGAACTCCGCCGCGTTCGGCAAGGACCGCGACCAGGCCCTGGCCGACCTGGTCGACGCGCTCGACGCGCACGACGGCGCGGGCACCTGGGCGTACGTCGCGTCCCCGGCCGACCTCCCGGAGAGCGAGGACGTGATCCGCACGGCGTTCGTCTACCGGACCGCGGGCGCCGAGCCCGTCGGGACCTCGCGGATCCTCGACGACCCGGAGGCGTTCGGCAACGCACGCCAGCCGCTGGCGCAGGTGTTCCAGCCGGCCGGCGGGGTCGACGCCGACCCGGGCGACGACGTCGTGGTGATCACCAACCACTTCAAATCGAAGGGGTCGGCGGGCCCGTGGCCCGGGGACGAGGACACGGGCGACGGCCAGGGCGCCTCCAACGAGTCGCGCGTGCGTCAGGCGACCGCGCTGGTGGCCTTCGCCGACGACGTGGCCGCCGACGCCGGGACCGACGCGGTGCTGCTCGTGGGCGACCTCAACTCCTACGAGCAGGAGGACCCGGTCGTCGTCCTCACCGACGCGGGCTACACGGACCTCGGGCCCACCACGGGCGAGTACACGTACGCGTTCGACGGCGCGGTCGGCTCGCTCGACCACGCGCTCGCGTCGTCGGGTCTGATCGCCCGGGTGGCCGGCACGGACATCTGGAACGTCAACGCGTACGAGCCGGTGGCGAACGAGTACAGCCGCTACAACTACAACGCGACGATCCTCTACGACGAGACGCCGTTCCGGTCGTCGGACCACGACCCGCTGCTCGTCGGGCTCGACCTCACGCCGTCCGCACCCGCGTGGGACGCGAAGGACACGTACGGCAAGGGGGACCGGGTCGCCTTCGAGGGCGGGCTCTTCGAGGCGTTGTGGTGGTCGCGCGGCGACCGGCCCGGGGCGTCGGCGTACGGGCCCTGGGCCGAGGTCGGGGCTCCGGTCGCCACGTCGGCCGGGACCTTCTCCGCCTGGACCCGCACCTGGGTGTACGGGAAGGGTGACGTCGTCGTGCACGACGGGCACCGCTGGCGGGCCCAGTGGTACTCCCGGAACGACGAGCCCGGCGCGACGCCGTGGGGCCCCTGGAAGGACCTGGGAGCCGCCTGACGGGCGGCCGTCGGGTGCCGGCGGGTGGCTTAGGCTCGAGGGGTGAGCAGCTCGACCCCCGACCAGGACACCCCGGCACCCGACGGCACCGCGCCCGACGCCACGCCGCCCGCCGGCGAGGCGCCGGCGGAGACCGTCGAGTCCGCCGCCGGCACCGACGCCACCCCGGACGGCGCCTCGGACGATGCCGCGGACGAGGCGTCGGACAAGGTCGAGGCGCCGCAGGACGTGACGCTGCTGGTCGACCCCGAGCGGGTGCGTCGCGCCCCCAAGTTCCCGGTGTTCCTGTGGATGGGCGCGCTGGTCGGCGGTGTCGTCGGGCTGATCTTCTCGACCTGGCTCATCGACGCCGCCGATCCGGAGGTCGCTGCGGCCCTGCTGAAGCCGGGCGTCTACGTGTCGGTGATGATCCTCGGCGGGATCGCCCTCGGCCTGGGCGTCGGCGGGCTGGTCGCCGTGATCTCCGACCGGCGCAGCCTGCGTCGTCGCTGACGCGTCCGGGCAGGTCGACGCACCGGGGCCCTGTGGGATACTCGAGGCATGCCCTTGCGCCCTGACGGCCGCCTGAACCATGACCTCATGCCCGGCGAGAAGGGCCCCCAGGACGCGTGCGGCGTCTTCGGGGTCTGGGCCCCCGGCGAGGAGGTCGCCAAGCTCGCCTACTTCGGCCTGTACGCCCTGCAGCACCGCGGACAGGAGTCCGCGGGCATCGCCACCAGCAACGGTGAGCAGATCCTCGTGTACAAGGACATGGGCCTCGTGTCCCAGGTCTTCGACGAGACGGCGCTCGACGCCCTCACCGGCCACCTCGCGGTGGGCCACTGCCGGTACTCCACCACCGGCGGCGTGACCTGGGAGAACGCCCAGCCGACCCTCGGCGCGACCGCGGGCGGCACCGTCGCCCTCGGGCACAACGGCAACCTCACCAACTCCGCCGAGCTGGTCAACCTCGTGGCCGAGCGCTACGGCGCGCAGCGCCGCGGCGAGCTCGCACGCGGCAACACCACCGACACGGCGCTCATCACGGCCCTGCTGGCCGGCGACGCCGACCACACCCTCGCCCAGACGGCGCTCGAGGTGCTCCCGAAGCTGCGCGGCGCGTTCTCCCTCGTCTTCATGGACGAGGGCACCCTCTATGCCGCCCGCGACCCGCAGGGCGTGCGCCCGCTGGTCCTGGGCCGCCTGCAGCGCGGCTGGGTGGTCGCGTCGGAGACGCCGGCCCTCGACATCGTCGGCGCGTCGTACGTGCGCGACGTCGAGCCGGGCGAGCTCCTCACCATCGACGCCGACGGCCTGCGCTCCGAGAAGTTCGCCGAGCCGGAGCGTGCGGGCTGCGTCTTCGAGTACGTCTACCTCGCCCGCCCCGACAACACCATCAACGGCCGCTCCGTGCACGCGTCGCGCGTCGAGATGGGCCGCACGCTGGCCCGCGAGCACCCCGTCGAGGCGGACCTCGTCATCCCGACGCCGGAGTCCGGCACGCCGGCCGCCGTCGGGTACGCCGCGGAGTCGGGCATCCCGTTCGGGCAGGGCCTCACGAAGAACGCCTACGTGGGACGCACGTTCATCCAGCCGTCCGACACGCTGCGCCAGCTCGGCATCCGCCTCAAGCTCAACCCGCTCAAGGAAGTGATCCGCGGCAAGCGCCTCGTCGTCGTCGACGACTCGATCGTGCGCGGCAACACCCAGCGGGCCCTGATCCGCATGCTCCGCGAGGCGGGCGCGGCCGAGGTGCACGTGCGCATCTCGTCGCCGCCGGTGAAGTGGCCGTGCTTCTACGGCATCGACTTCGCGTCGCGGGCCGAGCTCATCGCCAACGGCCTCAGCCCGGACGAGATCGGCCAGTCCCTGGGCGCCGACTCCCTCGGCTACATCTCGACCGAGGGCATGATCGCGGCCACCGAGCAGCCGGCGTCCCAGCTGTGCGCCGCCTGCTTCACGGGCAAGTACCCGATCGAGCTCCCCACCGCCGACCAGCTCGGCAAGCACCTGCTGGAGCAGGCCGAGCTGCCGCTCGGCGCCCCCGAGGACGGGCTCCGCACGGTCTCCGTGGGGGCCGGTGGCGGCACCGCGCTCGACCACCCGTGACTGACAGCCGACCCCGCCTGACAGCCGACCGACACAGCCGACGAACGGTGAGCCCCACGTGACGAACGAACCCCTGACCTACGCCGCGGCCGGCGTCGACACCGAGGCCGGCGACAAGGCCGTCGAGCTGATGAAGGACGCCGTGCGCCGCACGCACGGGCCCGCCGTCCTCGGGGGCGTGGGCGGCTTCGCGGGGCTCTTCGACCTGTCCGCGATCCGCGAGTACCGCAAGCCGCTCCTCGCGACGTCGACGGACGGTGTCGGCACCAAGGTCGCGATCGCGCAGGCGCTCGACAAGCACGACACGATCGGCTTCGACCTCGTCGGGATGGTCGTGGACGACATCGTCGTGGTCGGCGCCGAGCCGCTGTTCATGACGGACTACATCGCCACCGGCAAGGTCGTCCCCGAGCGCGTGGCCGACATCGTGCGTGGCATCGCGCAGGCCTGCGAGGTGGCCGGCACGGCCCTCGTCGGCGGCGAGACGGCCGAGCACCCGGGCCTCCTCGCCCCCGACGAGTACGACGTCGCGGGCGCGGCCACGGGCATCGTCGAGGCGGACGCCGTCCTGGGCCCCGAGCGCGTGCGCGCCGGCGACGTGCTCGTCGCGATGGGATCGAGCGGCCTGCACTCCAACGGCTACTCGCTGGTGCGCGCGGTCGTGAAGCACGCCGGCTGGTCGCTGGACCGCCACGTCGAGGAGTTCGGCCGCACCCTGGGTGAGGAGCTCCTGGAGCCCACCCGCGTGTACGCGCGGGACGTGCTCGCGCTCGCCGAGGACCCGGCCGCGCAGGTGCACGCCGTCACGCACGTGACGGGCGGCGGGCTCGCGGCGAACCTCGCGCGCGTGCTGCCCGCCGGCACGGTGGCGACGGTCGACCGGGGCTCGTGGGAGGTGCCAGCCGTCTTCCGCACGGTGCGCGAGCTCGGCTCGGTGCCGCGGCGGGACCTGGAGAACACGCTCAACCTCGGTGTCGGCATGGTGGCCGTCGTGGGCGCGGACGGCGTCGACGCGGCGCTGGCGACCCTCGCGGCTCGCGGCGTGCCGGCGTGGGTGCTGGGCTCGGTCGAGGACCTTGACCCGGGCGTGCCGGCCGAGGACCTGGTCGCCGGGACGAAGGGTGTGCAGGGCGGCGCGGTCCGCCTCACGGGCGACTACCGCTGACGTCCTGCGCGGGGGGAGCGGACCTCCCCCCGCGCCCGACCTCGCGCATGACGAAGGGCCGGACGGCTGCTGCCGTCCGGCCCTTCGCGCGCGGCGTCGGAACCCGTGGGTCACGGGGTCCGACGCTGGGGACTCAGCGCTCGTCGCCCCAGGAGTTGTATCGGTTGTCGTACTCGTCGTCGTCGGAGAAACGATCCTCCGTGGCGACATCCGTGCGACCGCCCTCGCTGCCCTTGAGCTCCTGCTCGAGCGCGTGGTAGTTCGTCTCGGGGCTGTAGTACTTCAGCTCGCGAGCGACCTTAGTCTGCTTTGCCTTCTGACGGCCGCGGCCCATGGCTGAGACCCCCTCAACGTAGGAGCGGGGCTTGCGCCGTCCGTGACGGCGGCCCCGTGCGTAAGTAGTCTGTTCAGACCCCAACGGTACATGCTCGCGCGCCATTCCCTCCACTCCGCGACACGTGCCGTATGCATCGACGGACGTGGGAGCGGGTGATCCTCGTCCGATGGTGTCTCAGGTCACGAGACCGATCGGTGCGCGGAGCGGTCCGGAGGCGCCTGACGCCCCGGCAGAACGGACGCACGCGTACGACTCGGTCCATGCCAGGACGATCCGGACGATTTCATCCGGCTCCCAAGTCGCCTCAATCCCGCTTTCTGCACACAATGGATGAGCGAGACCGTGTCCGCACACCGGGCGCCGCCCGGGCCGGTCCGTACCAGGAGGTGCAGGGGATGTCGCTCCACGGAGACTCCGAGGTTCTGCTGACGCCTGCCGAGGTGGCCAGCCTGTTCCGCGTCGACCCGAAGACCGTGACCCGCTGGGCGAAGGCGGGGAAGCTCTCGTCGATCCGCACGCTCGGTGGTCACCGCCGCTACAAGGAGTCGGAGGTGCGCGCGCTGCTCGGCGCCGCCTCCGAGGAGGCGACGCCGGACAAGTCGGGCGCCCCCGGGGGCGCCGCGGCGCCGCTCGAGCGCGGGGGCGCTCAGTGGCGCCGCGCTCGCACGACGACCATCACGACCAGCGCCAGCCCCGCCGCCGCGGCGCCGAGGAGCACCTGCGCGTTGCGCTTGCGGCGGGGGTCGGTGGCGGGGAGCCCGCCTCCCGTGACGAACGTGCCGGCATCGCCGGCGGCCTGCTTGGTCGCCCGGGCGAGCTGGTTCGCCTGGTACTTCGGCGAGAGGCGCGTCGCGAGCTGGTCGAGCGTCGCGGCGAGCTCCGCGCGGGTGCGGGCCACCTCGTCCTCGAGCTCGCGGGCCGTGGGGGCCGGGGTCCTGTTCTCGGGCGTCGTGGGCTCGGTCACCGGCGCACCCCCTTCTTGATCGTCTCCACGTCCTCCTTGACCCGGTCGATCGTCTCGGGCCGCCGGGCCGCCTTCTTGAGCTGGCGCACCGCGATCGCGACGGCGAGGCCGGCGACGAGCAGCATGGCGACCCCGACGACGAGCGCGGAGAGCCACAGCGGCCAGACCGTTGCGAGGCCCGTGATCCCGGCCCAGATGAGGACGCCCACCGCGTAGAGCACGACGACGAGGGCTGCGGCGATGAGCCCGATCCCGATGCCGGAACGCTTCGCCTTCTCCGTCAGCTCGGCCTTGGCGAGCGCGACCTCTGCGCGCACGAGCCGCGTCGTCTGTTCCGACAGCTGCTCCACGAGCCGCCCCATGGAGGGTGGCTGCTCGGCGGGCGGGGTGCGCCCGTCGTCCCAGTCCGTCATCGGCTGCTCCGATCCTGCGTGAGGTGATCGTCCGTGCGGTCCCACTCAACCCGTCCCTGCTGGTCCAGGCAATTCCTGGCGGAAAGACGACGAGACCCCCACGCCCGGGGCGTGGGGGTCTCGATGGTGGCTCCGACCGGCGTCGATCCGGTGACCTTTCGATTTTCAGTCGAACGCTCTACCAACTGAGCTACAGAGCCTGGACACGAACGCCCGGGCGCCGTTTCCGACGAACCGGGCGCATCATGCGCGACCCTGACGGGACTTGAACCCGCGACCTCCGCCGTGACAGGGCGGCGCGCTAACCAACTGCGCTACAGGGCCAAGGTGGGGAGTGGACTCCCACCGAGGAAGCTCGTTTCGAGCCGAGAAGAAGCGTACCCCATGCTCGCCGGGATCTTGAAATCGGATCCTGACCAGCAAGGACGCGCCGTTTTGCGGGGCTGCCGACGCTGCCGGCGTCCCCGCGGAGTACCCCCAACGGGATTCGAACCCGTGCTACCGCCGTGAAAGGGCGGGGTCCTAGGCCGCTAGACGATGGGGGCTGGACCCGGCAAGCATACCCAGCCGGCAGGGACGGCCCTCGCCCGTCCGTGGGCGAGGATGGGACCCGTGGTGGAGATGACGCGCGAGGAGTTCGAGGAGGCCGTCCGGGACGGCCTCGACCAGGTTCCGGCCGACCTGGCGGCGATGATGGACAACGTCGTCGTCCTCGTCGAGGACGACGCCCCCGCCGACGACCCCGAGCTCCTGGGGCTGTACGAGGGCGTGCCGCTCACCGAGCGCGGGCAGTTCTGGGCCGCGGGCTCGCTGCCCGACCGGATCACCGTGTACCGCAACCCGACCCTGGCCATCTGCGACACGCGTAACGACGTCGTCGAGGAGGTCGCCATCACCGTGGTGCACGAGATCGCCCACCACTTCGGGATCGACGACGAGCGGCTGCACGAGCTCGGCTGGGCCTGAGCCGCGCTCCGGACCGACGACGACGGACCCGTGACGCACGGGGCGTCACGGGTACGTCGGGGTCGTGCTGCGGGGCGTCGAGCCTCAGGACGGGCGGTACTCCCAGTGCCACGCCTCCGGCTTGCGGCCGTCCGCCTGCGCCCAGGCGGGGTTGCGCCACCCGAACTTCGCGGCGTTCGCGACCAGCCACTGGTGCTGGGCGCTCGAGCGCTCCTCGACGCCGCCGTTGATGTCGACGGCGATGCCCCAGCCGTGGTCGGAGTAGCCGGGCACGGCGGCGAGGTAGCCGCGGCTCGCCTTGACGGACACCTGCGACTCGTAGGAGCGGTAGGAGTCACGGATCTGCAGGTGCTCGCCGAAGCGCGCCTGGTAGGCGGCGTCGAGGCGCTCGAGCTGCTCGGCCGCGTCGCGACGCAGGGACTCGCCCGACGCGAAGGACAGACCTTCGAGGTCGGCGGACGCGAGGCGACCGTTCCCGTACCCCTCGGTGTCGTCCGCGAACTTCTTGAGGGAGGGGGCGGCCTTGCGGGCCGCCGCGGCCTGCGCGTGGAGGATCTCGGCCGGCGTCGCGGGTGCGGGCGTGATGCTGATCGCCGTGGTGTCGGTCTTCTCGATCAGGGTGGTGAGGTCCTCGGTCGCGTCGGCGACGTCGGCCGCGTCCTGCCCGCGGACGTCGAGCGCGGTGCGCTCGCCGGCGCGCGACGCCGCCTCTCCTCCGGCGCGGTCGGTCACGACGTCGCGCAGGTGCGCCGCGCTCTTCGCGACGGCCTTGCGCTGCTTGGCGGGGATCCCGATCGTCTCGGTCGTCACCTGGTCGGCGCGGGCCAGGGCCTCCTGGGCGGCGGTGAGCGCCTCGTCGCCCGACGGGGCGGCGCTCTTCGCGGCGCCCTTCGACGACGCCTGCTCGGTGTCGGCCTTCGCCGTGCCCGTGCTCGCGGTGCCCGAGCCGACGGCGCCCGACGTCGCGCCCGCGGCGCCGGACAGCGCGGGCCGCACGATCGCCGTCGTGGCCGAGGTGGTCGGGGAGACGGTGCCGAACGTGCCGGTCTCGATGGTGCCCACGGACGACGAGCCCGCGTCGGTCGACGCGGCGGTCCGCGTCTCCCCGGACGCGGTGGAGTTGCTGGTGAGGACCACCCCGGTCGTCAGCGCCATCACGGTCAGCGCGACGGGGACGCCGGCGCGCACGGTGCGGCGCCCGAGGCGCGGCGTCGTGGGACGGGCGGCGTGGACGTCGGCGCGGCGCTGCCGGGACGGGTGGTGGATGTCGCGGCGCCGGGGCAGCGGCGCAGGGGCGTGCTCGGTCACGTGGGGAAGTCCTCGGGGTAGGGAAGGCGGGGAGCTCGAACCTCTCGGGAGCTCGCACCGGTCGGAAGCTCATTCCATCTTCAACCGTTTCGACGGGTGCTCCGGGCCAACGAGGCGACCAGACGACACGAATCCCGTGCGGGGCGTAGGGACGAGATGTGAAGGCCGGGACATCCCGGCGATCCTCGGGCGCCCGGATCGTGGGACGCGTCGTCCCGCCGGGCCGTGGGCGAGGGGCGCGACACCGGGACGCGGCCCAGGATGCTCGGATGACTTCCGCACCCGTGACCGTCGCGGTCCACCGCGCCGTCAGCCCCGACCGCGTCCCGGAGGTCACCGCCTGGGTGCAGTCCGGCGTCCGGCTCGCGAACCGCTGGGACGGCTTCCTCGGCTCGGGCTGGATCCGCGCCTCCGAGGGCGCCGCGGACTGGATCATGCTCTACCGCTTCGCCGACGCCGCCCGCCTCGAGGCATGGGAGGAGTCGCCCGAGCGCCGGCGCTGGCTCGCCGCCGGGGAGGGGCTCGTGGAGGAGCGGCGGGTGGAGAGGCGCACCGGCATCGAGGGCTGGTTCGACCCGCCGGTGCGGCAGGACGAGCCCACCGGGCCGCCGCTGCTGGCCGCGCCGCCGCGGTGGAAGCAGTCCGTGGCCATCTGGCTCGGCTTCTTCCCCGTGAACCTCGCCTTCACCGTGCTGGTGGGGTGGCTCGTGCCGCCCTTCGCGGAGCTGCACGTGCTGCTGCGGGTGCTCGTCTCGACGCTGGTGCTCACGCCGATCATGTCGTTCTGGGTGCTGCCCTGGGTGACGGGGCGCCTCTCGGGCTGGCTGCACGCGCCGCGGCGCTGAGCGGGCGCCCGGCCCGGTCAGCCCTGGGCGGGGGACGCCGTCGACCCGAGCCAGTCGCGCAGGGCCGCCGGACGGTCGGTGATGATGCCGTCCACGCCCGCGTCGACGAGCGTGCGCCACGCGGGCTCGTCGTTTGCCGTCCAGCCGAAGACCCGCAGCCCCGCGGCGTGCGCCGTCGGGACGAGGTCCGGGTCGTCGGCGATCAGCGCGACCCCGGGGCTGACGGCGGCCGCGTGGAGCGCGGCGAGAAGGGCGGGCAGGCCCTCGCGGGGGTGCTCCACCAGCAGGGAGCGCGGCACCTGCGGCGCGACGTCGCGCAGGGCCGCGACCGTCTGCGGGTCGAAGCCCTGCACGATGAGCCGGCCGTCCAGTCCCGGGTCGTCGAGCACGCGCATCGTCACCGCGACGTCGTCGGCGCTCCAGCGGCCCTTGTACTCGCACAGGACGCCGAGGCCCGGGTGCCGTGCGACGACGTCCAGCACCTCCGCCAGCGTAGGGATGCGCTGCCCGGCGAACTCCGGGCCGAACCACGAGCCGGCGTCGAGGCCCTGCAGCTCGTCCCGGGTGCGGCTCCGCACCTCGCCCGTACCGTCCGTCGTGGCGTCGACCGTCCCGTCGTGGATGACCACCGGGACGCCGTCGGCGCTGAGGTGGACGTCGATCTCGACCATCGCGGCGCCCACCTCCCCGGCGAGGTCGATCGCAGCCAGCGTGTTCTGCGGGGCGTCGGCGGACGCGCCGCGGTGGGCGACGACGGCGGGGGCCTGGACGCGGACGGGCACGGGGCTCCTTCGGGCGGCGACGGCCTGCGACGGTGTCGTGCAGGAGTGGGCCCCGTGGGGATCGAACCCACAACCCGCGGATTAAAAGTCCGCTGCTCTGCCAGTTGAGCTAGAGGCCCGCCGCCGTCCGCCCGGAGGTCGGTCGCCGGCTGCGGACAGCGTACGCGGGGCTGCGGGCGGCCCGTGCGCACCGGGTCCCGGCAACGCCCGTGACGCCGCCCGCAAGGTCACGATCCGGTCACGGAGGGCAACCTATCGACGCGCCGGCACGGCTGTCACGCGGGGTCTCACCCACCGGGAGATCTCGTCCCGATCGCGTCTCATCGTTGCGTCGGGCCCCAGGTCCTGTTTCGGTGGACGGGTTCGCAAGGACCGACGAGAGGAGCGTCCATGCTCACCGTGACCGACAACGCCCGTACCGCCGTCCAGGACCTCGCCCAGCAGGCGGGGGTGCCCGACGAGGGCGGGCTGCGGATCGCGCAGTCCGCCGGCCAGCCCGGCAACTTCGAGCTCGCGCTCGTCCCGGCGCCCCAGCCCGACGACCAGGTCGTCGACGAGGAGGGAGCCACGCACGTGTTCGTCGAGGCGCAGGCCGCGCCCGCCCTCGACACCCTGACCCTCGACACCGACCCTGCCGCGCAGGGTCCCGGGTTCGTGCTCACGCCGCAGGCGTGACGTCCGGGCGGGGACGCGGCGCCTCCTGAGGGCGCACCGCCCCCGCCTGACCGGTCCTCCGACGGCCGGGCACGGAGATCGCTCCGTGCCCGGCCGTCGTCGTGCCGGGAGCGGGCGCGGCGCGGGTGGCGTCCAAGGCCCGGTTGCGCCATCGTGTGGTGCCGCGACCCGCGCGGCACCGACGGAGGTGACCTGTGTCCGACCCCGCCCGCGCCGCCCGACGCTCCTCGCGCAGCGCGAACGACAGCACCGCACTGCAGGCGCTCGCGCGTGCCGGCTACGTCGCGTCCGGCGTGCTGCACCTGCTCCTCGGCTGGTTGGCCGTCCGCCTGGCCTTCGGGTCCTCAGGGGGGAACGCCGACCAGCAGGGCGCCCTGCGTGAGCTGGCCGACGCCCCGGGCGGCGCGCTGCTCCTGTGGCTGACGGCGGTGGGCTTCGCCGGCCTCGCCCTGTGGCAGCTCACCGAGGCCGTGGCGGGCGTGCCCGGGACGGACAAGGCGAAGCAGGTCGGTGCCCGGGCCAAGGCCGCGGCGAAGGCCGTCCTGTACGGGCTGCTCGCCGGCACCGCGGTGCGGGTCGCGACCGGGTCGTCCGGCGGCGGCTCCGAGGAGGGGCTCACCGCCGACCTCATGCGCGCCCCCGCGGGCCGGTGGCTCGTCGCGGTGGTCGGCGTCGTGATCGTCGGGGTGGGCGTCTTCCACGTCGTCAAGGGGTGGCGGAAGTCGTTCCGCGACGACCTGCGCGCGACCGGGGGCGGCGCCGTCGGGCAGGCGGTCGTGCGGCTCGGCCAGGTCGGCTACGTGGCCAAGGGGATCGCGCTCGGCGTCCTCGGGGGCCTCTTCGTGGCGGCCGCCGTCACTTCCGACCCCGAGAAGGCGGGCGGTCTGGACGACGCCCTGCGCACGATCCGGGAGCAGCCGTTCGGGGTGGTGCTGCTCGTGGCGACGGGCCTGGGCATCGCGGCCTACGGCGTGTACTCGTTCGCGCGGGCCCGGTACGCGCGGCTCTGACGCGCCGGCGGGGAGCCGTCGTCAGGTCGCGGGCTCCACGATCCACGTCGCGCCGAGCAGCAGGCAGCCGACGGTGACCAGCAGGAAGACCACGACCCACAGGATGCCCGTCGTGCGGGTCAGCGCCGCGAGCTGGTCGGCGTCCGACCGTCGCGCGCGCCCCCGGGAGCGCTGGGCCTGGAGCTCGAGCACGGGCCGCACGGACCCGATCAGCAGGAACCACGTCACCGCGTAGGCGACGGTCGCCTGCGCGGCGGGCTCGAGCCACCACGAGACGGCGACGAGGGCAGCGCCGGAGACGAGGATCGACCAGAGGCCGAACCAGTTGCGGATCTTCAGCAGCAGGAGCGCGAGCAGCAGCACCAGCAGCCACAGCAGCCCGACGGCGTAGCCGTGCCGCAGCAGCCAGGCGGCGCCGAGCCCCGTGAGGCCGGGGCCGACGTACCCGGCGAACGCCGTGACGATCATCCCGAAGCCGCGTGGGCGCCCGGCGGACACCGTGAGCCCGGAGGTGTCGGAGTGCAGCCGGATGGCGTCCAGGCGTCGCCCGGTGAGCATGGCGGCGACGGCGTGCGCGCCCTCGTGCGCGATCGTCACGACGTGCCGTGCCACCCGCCACACGGGGGTCACCAGCACGACGGCGAGCGCGGCGAGGCCCGCGGCCAGCACCACCGGCTGCGCCGGCGGCGGCACGGGGGTGGTGGCGGCCGTCCAGATCTGGGTCAGCACGTCGCCGACGGTGGTGAGGAAGTCGTCCACGGCGGCCATTCCACCACGGGCCCCTGAGAGGCCGGTCGGTCGACCCGGGCGCCGGTCGTGAGAGAATGGGGGCAGGTGGCTGCGCGTTGCGCGCCCCGCGTCGTGGAGATCCCCCCGGATTGCGTGCGGCGGACCCCGACCTCGACGTCCGAGACGTCCCTGCCCGAGAGGCCCTTTTCCTTGACTACCTTTGCCGACTTCGGCCTGCCTGCCCCTGTCGTCCGTCAGCTGACGGACCAGGGCATCACCACCCCCTTCCCGATCCAGACGGCGTCGCTGCCGGACACGATGGCCGGCACCGACGTGCTCGGCCGCGGCCGCACCGGCTCCGGCAAGACCCTGGCGTTCTCGCTGCCCGTCGTGACGCGGCTCGCGACGTCGGCGGCGAAGGCCGCGGCCGCCGGCCGCCCGCGCCGTCGTCCCGGCCGCCCGCGGGCGCTCGTGCTCTGCCCGACCCGCGAGCTCGCCAACCAGATCAACGCCACGATGGAGCCGCTCGCGAAGGCCCTCGGCCTCGTGACGACCACCGTCTTCGGCGGCGTCGCGCAGTCCCGCCAGGTCAACGCCCTGAACGCCGGCGTCGACGTGCTCATCGCGTGCCCCGGCCGCCTCGAGGACCTGCTCGGCCAGAAGCACCTCACCCTGGACGACGTCGAGATCACGGTGCTCGACGAGGCCGACCACATGGCCGACCTCGGCTTCCTGCCCGGCGTGAAGCGGATCATGGACCGCACGCCCACCGTGGGCCAGCGCCTGCTCTTCTCGGCGACGCTGGACAACGGCGTCGACGTGCTCGTGAAGCGCTACCTCAAGAACCCGGTGACGCACTCCGTGGACGAGGCCGCCGCCCCTCCGCCGCAGATGACGCACCACATCCTCGCCGTGGCGGACGCCGACGCGAAGAAGCACGTGGTGCACGCGCTCGCCTCCGGCACCGGCCGCCGCGTGCTGTTCACGCGCACCAAGCACCAGGCGAAGAAGCTCGCCAAGCAGCTCACGGGCGCGGGCGTGCCCGCGGTCGACCTGCACGGCAACCTCGGCCAGGGCGCGCGCGAGCGCAACCTCGCGGCGTTCTCCTCCGGGGACGTCAAGGTGCTCGTCGCCACCGACATCGCCGCGCGCGGCATCCACGTCGACGACGTCGAGCTCGTCGTGCACGTCGATCCGCCCGCCGAGCACAAGGCGTACCTGCACCGCTCGGGCCGCACGGCACGCGCCGGGTCCGGCGGTGACGTCGTCACCGTGATGCTGCCCGAGCAGCGCGGCGACGTCCGCGACCTCACGCGCAAGGCGAAGATCGACGCCCGCCCGCAGCCCGTGGCCCCGGGCGACGCGACCGTCGCCGCGCTGGTCGGCGAGGTCGCGGGGGTCGCGGTACTGACCTACCGGCG
>JADHZE010000190.1 GCA_026934365.1 Isoptericola sp. QY 916
GCGCCGTCGTCGGACAGGAGGTGGCCCGCCGCGACGAGGCCGACCCGCGCCCCGGCCGTGACGAGGGGCACGCCGCTCCCCCGCCACCCGAGCCCGAGGACCAGGAACCGTGGGCCGCCCTCCGGCCCGCCCGGGTACTCCCACATCGTGCGCCCGAGCAGGTCGCGCCACCGTCGCAGCAGCACGTCGCGGTACGCGCCGGCCTGGTAGTTGGGCTCGTCGAACGCGAACGCCCGGGCGGCCGCGGGGCCGGGCAGGTCGAGGATGTGCACGCTGCCGGTCAGAGTCCGGCCGCCGTCGGCGGTGGTGGGGCCGCGCGCGACCATCCCGCGCGCGAACCGGTCCATGTAGGCCAGGTGCTCGTCGTTGAGCGCCTCGCGCAGCGCGAGCGACCCGGGACGGTCCCGGTGGTAGCAGAAGAACTCCATGCCGCCCGACGCTAGCGCGAGGCAGCTAGGCGGCGAGGGCGACGACGTCGGACGTCGTCGTCGAGCGCACGTGCCGGGACGACGACGGCGCGCGGTCGCGCAGCGACGTGAGCACCCGGACGCGCTCCTGCTGCTCGGCAGCCGCGGCGAGCGCGTCGTGGGCCTGGGCGACCAGATCGACGAGCCGGATGCCGAGCGCGGCGCAGACCGCGGCCAGCACCTCGGAGGACGCTTCCTTGCGGCCGCGCTCGACCTCGGACAGGTACGCGGTGGACATGCGCGCCGTGCCGGCGACCTCCTGCAGGGTGCGGCCCTGGCGCAGCCGGGTGCGGCGCAGGATTCCACCGACCAGATGGCGTAGCAGGGGCTCGCGCACGTGCTCCACCTCGGCCACCGTGCCGACCCGCATGTCCGCCGTCATGCCGACGACGCTACCCGCGCCCGGCGCCCGACGGCTCTGCGAGCGGCTCGACGGGCGGGCGTTCTGCTGACGGCAGAAGCCGTCGCGCGGCCCGGCTGCTGCCGTAGAGCACCCCTCCGACGACGAACGCGGCGCCCACCCCCTCGAGCGGGGTCACCCGCTCGCCGAGCAGCAGCCAGGCCGCCGACATCCCGACCACCGGCACGAGCATCGAGAACGGGGCGACCACGCCCGCGGGGTGGCGGGCCATGAGCCAGGTCCACACGCCGGAGCCGAGCACCGTCGCGACCACCACCGTGTACAGGAGGCCGACGACGGCGCCCACGGCCCCCGGGTCGTCCCACGACGTGAGGGAGTGCGCGATCTCTCCCGGCCCCTCGACCAGCAGCGACAGCGCGAGCATCGGCAGCGGCGGCACCACCGACATCCACAGGGTGAGGCGCAGCGGGCTCTGCGGCTTCGCCTGCCGGTTGCAGACGTTGCCGATCGCCCAGCCGAACGCGCCGGCCAGGGTGAGCAGGAAGGGCACGACCGTGGCGGTCGCAGCCTGCTGCCAGGCCACCAGGGTGAGGCCGCCGACGGCCACGAGGATGCCGAGCACCTGCCGCCCGGTCACGCGCTCGCGCAGGAACGTGGCGCCGAGCAGCACGGTGAACGGGCCCGACATCTGCAGCACGAGGGACGCGAGGCCGGCGGGCATCCCCGCCGCCATCCCCCAGTACAGGAAGAGGAACTGCAGCGCGCCGAACCCGAGCCCGTACCCGACCACCCAGCGCACGGGGACGTCGGGCCACGGCACCAGGAGCACGGTGGGCAGCGCGATGAGCGCGAACCGCAGCGCGACGAGGAACATCGGCGGGAAGTGCTGCAGCGACGCGTCGATGGCGATGAAGTTCAGCCCCCACAGCAGGGCGACGAGGACGGCGAGCAGCCGGTGGCGGGCGGGCATGCGCTCAGCCTCACCCGGGACCATCGTGAAGGACAAGCGAAAGTTGCTTCACGCTGCCTGTAGGCTGGCTTCATGGATGTCCGGCACCTGGAGCTGCTCCGCGAGTTCGCCGACCGGGGCAGCGTCACCGCCGTCGCCCGCGCCACCCACCGCACGCCGTCGGCCGTGTCCCAGCAGCTGCGGACCGCCCAGCGCGAGCTGCGCACGCCGCTCGTCGAGCCGTCCGGCCGCGGGCTGCGGCTCACGGACGCCGGCCGGCTGCTGGCCGAGGGCGGGGCGAGCGTCGCCGCCGCGCTCGCGCAGGTCCAGGCCCGGTGGGACGAGTTCCAGGGCGAGCCGTCGGGTACGGTCACCGTCGCGGCGCTGGCCAGCGCCGCCACGTTCCTCCTCCCCCGCGTCGTCGCGGACCTCGCCGGCACCGCGATCGCGCTGCGCTGCGCCGACGTCGACATCGCGGAGGCCGAGTTCGGCCCGCTCACCGCGGACCACGACGTCGTCGTCGCGCACTCGCTCACCAGCGTGCGGCCCGCCGGGGCGGAGGGCCTGACCGTGGTGCCGCTCGCCCGCGAGCCGCTCGACATCGCGATGGCGGCCGACCACCCGCTCGCGCGCCTGCCGCACGTGCGGCCGCGCGACCTCGTCGACCAGGACTGGATCGGGGTGCCCCTCGGCTACCCGTTCGACACCGTGCGGCTCGCCGTCGAGCAGGCCACCGGGGCCGAGCTGCGCGTGGTGCAACGGCTGCGCGACAACCGCCTCATCGAGGCGCTCGTCGCCGCGGGCGACCAGGTCGCCGTGCTGCCGCGCTTCACCACGCCCACCGGCGACCGCCTCGTGCTGCGCGAGCTGACCGACGTCGCCATCGCGCGGCACGTCTCCGCCGTCCTGCGGCCCGATCGCGCGGAGCGCCTCGCCGTCCGCCGCGTCGTCGACGCGTTCCGCCGCGCAGGCGCCGACGTCGAGGTGGAGATGGCGGGTGCCGCCGACGGCTGACGATGCCGCAGAGGTGCCCCCGCCCGGGTTCGAACCGGGACTGGGCCGGGTTTAAGCCGGCTGCCTCTGCCAGTTGGGCTACGGGGGCCATCGCCGAGATAGAGAGGGCGACCTGACGAGATAGAGAGGCTACGCGCCGCGGCCGGCCGCGGCGCGTTGCCTCTCTATCTCGTCAGGTCGCCCTCTCTATCTCGGCGGGGGAAGTTCAGCCCTTCTCGGCGCGCGCGGCCGACGACTCGGCCTTCTGCTCCACCTTCTCGCCGGGCTGCTTCGGCGGCACGGAGGCCTTGCGGAACTCGTCGCGCGGGTCGTGCAGGGAGCCGAGGGACACGATCTCGCGCCCCATGAGGAACTGGCCGACCCAGCCGATGAGGATGCGCACCTTGCGGTTGCCGGTCGGCATCGCCATGACGTGGTAGCCGCGGTGCGCGAGCCACGCGAGCGGGCCGCGCAGCTTGAGGAAGCCGAACAGCTCCGCGACGCCCTTGTACAGGCCGAGGGACGCGACGACGCCGACGCTCTTGTGCGCGTAGTCCTCGGGCTGCTGGCCCTTGAGGACGGCGACCAGGTTGTCGGCGAGCTTCGTCGCCTCGCGGATCGCGTGCTGCGCGTTCGGCGGGCAGAACTGGCCGGGGTTGAGCACGTCCGGCACGGCGGCGCAGTCGCCCGCGGCCCAGGCGTCGGGGACGATCTCGCCGTCCTCCGTCGCGACCTGCAGGGTGGGCTTGACGATGACGCGGCCCATCCGGTCGAACGGGAGGTCCGACTCCTCCTTGATGACCGGGTTCGCCTTGACGCCGGCGGTCCACACGATCGTCTCGGTGTCGAACTCGACGCCCGTCGAGGTGACGACGTGCCCGTCCACGCAGGACGACAGGAACGTGTTGAGGTGGAACTCGATGCCGCGCTTCTTCATCTCGTCGAGCGCCCACAGGCCCATGGGCTCGGAGACCTCGGGGAGGATGCGGCCCGAGCCCTCGATCATGACGAAGCGCAGGTCCTCGGCGTCGATCGTCGGGTAGTTGCGCGTGGCGTACCGCGCCATGTCCTCGATCTCGGCCAGCGCCTCGATGCCGGCGAAGCCGCCGCCGACGAACGTGAACGTCAGCATGCGCTTGCGCGCGTCCGCGTCCCACGTGGACGAGGCGACGTCCATGCGGTTGAGCACGTGGTTGCGGACCGCGATGGCCTCCTCCACGTTCTTGAAGCCGATCGCGTTCTCCGCGAGGCCCGGGATGGGCAGCGTGCGGGAGACGGAGCCGAGGCCGACGACGAGCTGGTCGTACGAGACCTCGTAGTCCGGCCCCTCCTCGGGGTGGATCGTGATCTTGTGCCCGGCGTGGTCGATGTGGTTGACCAGGCCCTGCAGCACGTCGATGCCCTTGAGGGCCTTGCGGTGCGGGGCGACGACGTCGCGGGCGTCGATCGAGCCCGCGCCGGCCTCCGGCAGGAACGGCGCGTAGGTCATGTACGGCCGCGGGTCGACGACGACGATCGCCGCGTCCTGCTTGCCGAGCTTGCGGCGCAGACGACGCGCCGCGTAGAGACCGACGGAACCACCGCCGAGGACGACGATGCGGGGCACCTTGCGGGGCCGCGGGGCCGCGGCGGGCGCGTCCTGGACAGAGGTGTCCGACGACAGAACGTTCTGAGGCATGAACACCATTCTACGACCGCGCCGGGGGCACGCAGTCGGGCCGTCCACCCTGCGACCCCCGGCAGCTTTCGCGCAGGTCAGGCCGCACGGGTCACACGAGCGAGAGGGCGATGCCGTCGAGGATGTCGCTCTCGCTGGTCACGACGTCGGTCAGCGTGCCGCCCGCGGCGGCGACGTCGTCGCGCACCCGCCGCACGACCTCGGACCAGACCAGCGCGCCCGCGCCGATGACGTCCGCGCGACCGGGGTGCATGAACCCGAGGGCGAGGCGCTGCTCGCGAGTGCGGTGCAGCAGGTCGTCGCACGCGGCGAGCACCCGGTCGACGCCGAGGACGGCGCCGTGCACGGCGTCGCGCCGGTACTCCGTGAGCCCCAGGACGTGCGCGGTCACCGACGTCACCGAACCGGCGAGCCCGACGAGCGTCGTGGTCCGGCCGAACGGCACGGTGCGGGCGGCGTCGTCGAGCGCGGCGCGCACGTCGGCGCGCGCGGCCTCCACCTCGGCGGGCGCGGGCGGGTCGGAGTGCAGGTGGCGCTCCGTCATCCGCACCGACCCGACGTCGAGCGAGAGGGCGGCCTCCGGCGTCGTCGTGCCGAGCACCAGCTCGGTCGAGCCGCCGCCGAGGTCCACCACCAGGTACGGCCCGGGGTGCTGCGCGGCGACGCCCGCGGTCGCTCCGCGGAACGACAGCTCCGCCTCCTCGCGGCCCGAGGCCACCTCGGCGTCGACGCCCAGCGCCGCGCGGACGCCGTCGAAGAACTCCCGCCGGTTGCGCGCGTCGCGCGTGGCCGACGTCGCGACGAAGCGCACGCGCGTGGCGCCCGCCTCGCTGATGACCCTCGCGTAGTCGCGCGACGCCTCGAGCGTGCGCGCGAGCGCCTCCGGGGCGAGCTCGCCCGTGCGGTCCACGCCCTGCCCGAGCCGCACGATGCGCAGCTGCCGGTCGATCTCGGTGAGCGTGCCGCCGGGGCCGACGTCGGCCACCAGGAGGCGGATGGAGTTGGTGCCGCAGTCGATCGCGGCGACCCGCGTCGCGCGTGTGGAGCTCTCTGTCACGGGCCACACTGTCTCATCAGACACCGACGGCCCGCCTGCCGGCCGTCAGCAGGTGCAGCGGTCGGGCCGCCACTGGTCGCGGACGAGGGCGAGCGCCTCGTCGCCGAGCGGGTTCACTCCCGGGCCGCCGGCCAGCGCGTGGCCCATGAGCACGTGGATGCACTTGACGCGCGTGGGCATGCCGCCGGCGGAGATGCCCTCGATCTCGTCGACCCGCCCCAGCTCGGCGCGCCGGGCGAGGTAGTGCTCGTGCGCCCGGCGGTACGCGGCCGCCAGCTCCTCGTCCTCGGCGAGGCGCGCCGTCATCTCCTTCATCACGCCGTCCGCCTCCAGCCGCGACGCGGCGGCGACCGCCCCCGGGTGGGTGAGGTAGTACGTGGTCGGGAACGGCGTGCCGTCGGGCAGCCGCGGCGCGGTGCGTACGACGAGCGGGCGACCGCACACGCAGCGGGCGGCGATGCCGACGACGCCGCGCGCCTCACGGCCGAGCTGCTCGGCGAGCACCTCGAGGTCGCGGTCGGTGACCACGGTCGGGTCGGCGTCGCCGACGGGGGCGGAGTGGTCGGTCATAGGGGCGGTCCTCGGGGCGTTCGCGGGCGGGGCAGCACCCATTCTCCCCCGGGCGCTCCCCCGCCGGCGCCGCTGCCGGGGTGCGCCCGCTCACCACTCCGCGAACGAGCCGTCCGCGTGCCGCCACACGGGGTTGCGCCACCGGTGCCCGACGGCGGCCCGCTCGCGCACGTAATCCTCGTCCACCTCGATGCCGAGGCCGGGGCCGCGCGGGATCTCGACCGACCCGTCGGAGTAGGCGAAGACGGACGGGTCGACGACGTAGTCGAGCAGGTCGTTGGAGGTGTTGTAGTGGATGCCCAGGCTCTGCTCCTGGATCACCGCGTTGTAGGTGACGGCGTCGAGCTGCAGGCAGGCGGCGAGCGCGATCGGCCCGAGCGGGCAGTGCGGGGCGACGGCGACGTCGTACGCCTCGGCCATCGCCGCGATCTTGCGGACCTCGGTGATGCCACCGGCGTGCGAGAGGTCGGGCTGGATGACGTCGACGACGCCGGACGTGATGACGTCCTTGAAGTCCCACCGCGAGTACAGGCGCTCCCCCAGCGCGATCGGCGTGCTCGAGGCGCGCAGCACGTCCGCGATGCCGTCGACGTGCTCGGACAGCACCGGCTCCTCGACGAACATCAGGTGGTACGGCTCCAGCGCCTCGAGGAGGACCCGCGCCATCGGGCGGTGCACGCGTCCGTGGAAGTCGACGCCGATGCCGACGTCGGGCCCGACGGCCTCGCGGACGGCGGCGACGTTGGCGACGACCCGTTCCACCTTGTCCCGGGTGTCGAGGTACTGCAGCTCCTCGGGGCCGTTCATCTTCACGGCGGAGAAGCCGCGGCCGACGGCCTCGACCGCGGCCGCCGCGGTCTCGGCCGGCCGGTCGCCGCCGATCCACGAGTACACCTTGATGCGGTCGCGCACGCGCCCGCCCAGCAGCTCGTGCACGGGCACCCCGAGGGCCTTGCCCTTGATGTCCCACAGCGCCTGGTCGATGCCGGCCAGCGCGCTCATGTGGACGCCGCCGCCCCGGTAGAAGCCGGAGCGGTACAGCACGGTCCAGTGGTCCTCGATCTGCCGGGGGTCCTTGCCCACCAGGTAGTCGGACAGCTCCTCGACGGCGGCCGCGACGGTGGCGGCGCGCCCCTCCAGGACGGGCTCTCCCCAGCCGACGATCCCCTCGTCCGTCTCGATCTTGAGGAACAGCCAGCGGGGCGGGACGGCGAACGTCGTCAGCGACGTGATCTTCACGGCTTCCCTTTCAGCGTGCGACGCGTGGTCAGTGGTTCGTGTGCTCGGCCCAGACGCGGACGAGCTCGGCGGCGCGCGCGGCGACCACCTCCGGGGTATCGCCCGGCCGGTACAGCGAGGTGCCCAGGCCCGCGCCCGCCGCGCCCGCGCGGGCCCACTCGCCGAGGGTCGTGGCGTCGACGCCGCCCACAGGCACGAGCGCCGTGCCGGCGGGCAGCACGCTCGCCCAGGCCCGCAGGCCCGCGACGCCGACCGCGGCGGCCGGGAAGAGCTTGACGGCGGTGGCCCCGGCGTCGAGCGCGGCGAACGCCTCGGTGGGCGTGGCCGCCCCCGGGTAGCTCTCCAGCCCGAGCCGCACCGTCTCCGCGACGACGTCGGGCCTCGTGTTCGGCGACACGACGAGAGACGCCCCGGCGTCGGCAGCTCGGCGCACGTCGTCGGGGGTGAGCACGGTGCCCGCCCCGACCCGCGCGTCCGGGCCGGCGGCCTCGCGGATGCGGCGGACCGACGCCAGCGGGTCGGGAGAGTTGAGCGGCACCTCGACGGCGTCGAACCCCGCCCCGAGGACGGCGGCCGCGACGTCGACGGCCTCGGGCGGCGTCACTCCGCGCAGGATGGCGACGAGGCCGACGGGTCGGTGCGTCATGAGAGTCCTTCCTCGGTGCGGGACGGGATGGTGGCGTGGTGGCGGCCCCGGGCCCCGGGGCCGGGTGCGGCCACGAGCCCGGCGTCGCGGGCGACGCGCCACGGGCCGCGCACCGCCACGTCCTGGCCGGCGACGCGCGCGGCGGCGCCGTGGC
>JADHZE010000191.1 GCA_026934365.1 Isoptericola sp. QY 916
CCTTGTCGATCGAGCGCAGGGCCTTGCCGAGCGCCTCGGTGAAGTTGCGGCCCAGCGCCATGGCCTCGCCCACCGACTTCATGGTCGTGGTGAGCGTCGGGTCGGCGGCCGGGAACTTCTCGAACGCGAAGCGGGGCACCTTGACGACGACGTAGTCGAGCGTGGGCTCGAAGCTCGCCGGCGTGACGCGCGTGATGTCGTTCGGGATCTCGTCGAGCGTGTACCCGACGGCGAGCTTGGCCGCGATCTTCGCGATCGGGAAGCCGGTCGCCTTCGACGCCAGGGCCGAGGAGCGCGACACGCGCGGGTTCATCTCGATGACGATGACGCGCCCGGTGTCGGGGTCGACGGCGAACTGGATGTTGCAGCCGCCCGTGTCGACGCCGACCTCGCGGATGACGGCGATGCCGATGTCGCGCAGCTTCTGGTACTCGCGGTCGGTGAGCGTCATCGCGGGGGCCACGGTGACCGAGTCGCCGGTGTGCACGCCGACCGGGTCCACGTTCTCGATCGAGCAGACGACCACGACGTTGTCGTCCTTGTCGCGCATGAGCTCGAGCTCGTACTCCTTCCAGCCGAGGATGGACTCCTCCAGGAGCACCTCGGTGGTGGGCGAGTAGTGCAGGCCCTGGCCGACGATGCGGCGCAGCTCGGTCTCGTCGTACGCGAAGCCGGAGCCGAGGCCGCCCATCGTGAAGGACGGGCGCACGACCATCGGGTAGCCGAGGTCGGCGGCCGCCGCGACCGCCTCCTCCACGGTGTGCACGATGACGGAGCGGGCGGACTCGCCGCCGCACTTGGCGACGACGTCCTTGAACTGCTGGCGGTCCTCGCCCTTCTGGATGGCGGGGATGTTCGCGCCGATGAGCTCGACGTCGTACTGCTCGAGGACGCCGGCCTCGTCGAGGGCGATGGCGGCGTTGAGCGCCGTCTGGCCGCCGAGGGTGGGCAGGAGGGCGTCGGGGCGCTCCTTGGCGATGATCGAGGTGAGCACCTCGGTGGTGATCGGCTCGACGTACGTGGCGTCGGCGAACTCCGGGTCGGTCATGATCGTGGCCGGGTTCGAGTTCACGAGGACGACCCGCAGGCCCTCCTCCTTCAGCACGCGGCAGGCCTGCGTGCCGGAGTAGTCGAACTCGCAGGCCTGGCCGATGACGATCGGGCCGGAGCCGATGACCAGGACGGAGGAGAGGTCGGAACGGCGGGGCATCAGTTCTCCTTCAGCGCGGCCAGCGTGGCGGCGGGGACGGTCACGGGCTCGCGGCTCGTCATGAGCTCGACGAAGCGGTCGAAGAGGTAGGCGCTGTCGTGCGGTCCGGCGGCGGCCTCGGGGTGGTACTGCACGGAGAAGGCCGGTACGTCGAGCGCGGTCAGCCCCTCGACCACCTGGTCGTTGAGGCCGACGTGGGACACGATGACGCGGCCGTAGGCGCGGCCGTCGGCGCGCTCGGCGTCGTGGGGCGCGGTGGACACCGCGTCCAGGGGCGCGTCGACGGCGAAGCCGTGGTTGTGCGCCGTGACCTCGACCTTGCCGGTGGTGCGGTCCATGACGGGCTGGTTGATGCCGCGGTGGCCGTACCCGAGCTTGTACGTGCCGTACCCCAGGGCGCGGCCCAGCAGCTGGTTGCCGAAGCAGATGCCGAAGAACGGGATGCCCCGGTCCAGCACGCCGCGCAGCAGCTCGATCTCGTGGGTGGCCGACGACGGGTCGCCGGGGCCGTTCGAGAAGAACACGCCGGTGGGCGAGCCGTCGGTCGGCAGCAGGGCCTCGATGTCGGCGATCGTGGCCGACTGGGGCACGACGTGCACGCGCACGCCCCGCTGCGCCAGTCGCGCCGGGGTCATGGCCTTGATGCCCAGGTCGACGGCGACGACGGTCGCCAGCGGCTCCCGCCCGGCGAAGTCGCCCGAGGGCTCGACGACGTACGCCTGGTCGGTCGTGACCTCCGGGGAGAGGTTGGCGCCCGCCATCTGGGGGGACGCCTGCACCTCGGCGACCAGCTCGGGCACCGACCTCTCGACGAGCGTGCCGCCGGCGACCTCGCGCACCAGGGCGTCGCCGGAGAAGATCCCGGCGCGCATGACGCCCAGCTCGCGCAGGTGGCGCGTGAGCTTGCGGGTGTCGACGTCGCTGATGCCCACGACGCCCTGGGCCGTGAGCTCCTCCTCGAGGGAGCGGTCCGCACGCCAGGAGGACATGCGGCGGGCGGGGTCGCGCAGCACGTAGCCGGCGACCCAGATCTTGCCGGACTCCGGGTCCTCGTCGTTGATGCCGGTGTTCCCGACGTGCGGGGCCGTCATCACGACGATCTGGCGGTGGTAGGAGGGGTCGGTGAGGGTCTCCTGGTAGCCGGTCATGCCGGTGGAGAAGACGATCTCGCCGAAGGTGGCGCCACGGGCGCCGTACGCGCGGCCGCGGGCCACGGTGCCGTCCTCGAGCACGAGGAGGGCCGCGTGCGGCACGGGCGCGCGGCTCGGCACGGGGCCGCTCGACGCGGAGCTGGTCAGGGAGCTGGAGGTCACTGCTCGTCCTTCGGTGCGGGGGCGGAGGTCATGAGGTGGCGCACGGCGTCGACCAGGCGGGAGCGGTCGGGCGCGAGGCGGGTGCGCAGGCCGGTGTCGAGGGCGACCGCCGGCACGCCGTCGCGCTCCGGGTCCTCCCAGGTCACGACGACCAGGCCGTCGGCGCCGACGTACTTGCCGGCCATGCCGGGGGCCAGCCCGACGCCGCGCAGGGCGGCCACGGGCGCGAACACGTCGGGGGCACCGTCTCGCTCGACCAGGACGCCGGCGTCGTGCACGGACACGTGGGCGGTGGAGCGGTCGCCGAGGTGGTGGGCGCCGACCCGCGCCAGCCAGTCCCCCGCCAGGGTCGAGGAGACGTACGTGGCGTCGAGCGGGCCGAGGCGCAGTGCACCGAGGTCCTCGGGGACGGCAGGAGGCACGGGGACGGTGTCCCGGGTGCGGGCGGCGAGCCGGCGCCGGCCGGTGAGGATCACGAGCAGGAGCAGGACGCCGATGACGACCCAGATCCC
Organism: Isoptericola sp. QY 916; assembly: GCA_026934365.1. Classification (GTDB taxonomy): domain Bacteria; phylum Actinomycetota; class Actinomycetes; order Actinomycetales; family Cellulomonadaceae; genus Isoptericola; species Isoptericola nanjingensis. The sequence continues at coordinate 3,036 of JADHZE010000191.1, forward strand.
GACCGCGACGGGCATGGGGAGGTTCATCGTGCGCCTCCCCGCTGGGCTGCCGGCGCGGCGGCGGGCTCGACGGGCGCGCCGTCGAGCACGGTCGCGCGGCCGCGCAGGAACGTCGCCACCACGCGGCCGGGCAGCTCGCGGCCGGCGAAGGGCGTGTTGCCGCTCGCGGTGGCCTGGGCGGCGCCGTCGACCGTCCGCGAGGCAGCCGGGTCGACCAGCGTGAGGTTGGCGGGCTCCCCGACCTCGACCGGCCGGCCGTGGTCCGCGACCCGGCCGATCCGGGCGGGGTTGGTCGACAGGACGCGCGCGACGTCGGCCCAGCTGAGCCGGCCGGTGTCGACCATGGTCTGCTGCACGACCGCCAGGGCCGTCTCCAGCCCGGTCATGCCGAACGCGGCGGCGCCCCACTCGCAGTCCTTGTCCTCGCGGGTGTGCGGGGCGTGGTCCGTGGCGACGATGTCGATCGTGCCGTCGGCCAGGCCCTGGCGCACGGCTTCGACGTCCTCGGCGGTGCGCAGCGGCGGGTTCACCTTGTACGTGGGGTCGTACGTGCGGGCGAGCTCGTCCGTGAGGATCAGGTGGTGCGGCGTCACCTCGGCGGTGACGTCGATGCCGCGGCCCTTGGCCCAGCGGACGATCTCGACCGAGCCGGCGGTCGACAGGTGGCAGACGTGGAGGCGCGAGCCGACGTGCTCGGCGAGCAGCACGTCGCGGGCGATGATCGCCTCCTCGGCGACCGCCGGCCATCCGGCCAGGCCGATCTCGGCCGACACGACGCCCTCGTTCATCTGGGCGCCCTCGGTGAGGCGCGGCTCCTGCGCGTGCTGCGCGACGACGCCGTCGAACGCCTTGACGTACTCCAGCGCGCGGCGCATGAGGATCGGGTCGTGCACGCACTTGCCGTCGTCGGAGAAGACCCGGACGCGAGCCGCGGAGTCCGCCATCGCGCCGAGCTCGGCGAGACGCTCGCCCCCCAGGCCCACGGTGACGGCCCCGACCGGGTGCACGTCGACCCAGCCGGCCTCCTGACCCAGGCGCCACACCTGCTCGACGACGCCGGCGGTGTCGGCGACGGGCGACGTGTTGGCCATGGCGTGCACGGCGGTGAAGCCGCCCACCGCGGCCGCGCGGGTGCCGGACGCGACCGTCTCGGCGTCCTCGCGGCCCGGCTCGCGCAGGTGGGTGTGCAGGTCGACCAGCCCAGGCAGGAGCACGTGCCCGTCGGCCGCGATCTCGACGACGTCGTCGCCGGCGGGCACGTCCACGGCACCCGGGGCGGCGACCTGGGTGATCACGCCGTCCGCGAGGACGACGTCGGCGGGCTCGCCGCCGAGGGGACGGGCCCCGCGCAGCACATAGGTCGTGGTCGTCACAGGGCGGTCCCTTCGGTGGTGCTCGAGACAGGGGCGGGCAGGGAGGCGGGCACCGCGGCCGACGAGGCGGTGCCGGACAGCAGCAGGTAGAGCGAGGCCATGCGCACGGCGACGCCGTTCGCGACCTGCTCCACGATGACGGCGCGGTCGGAGTCGGCCGCCTCGGCGGAGATCTCCAGCCCGCGGTTCATCGGGCCAGGGTGCATGACGATCGAGTGCGCGGGCAGCAGCGCCAGGCGGCGGCCGTCGAGGCCGAAGTAGCGGGTGTACTCCAGCGGGCTCGGGAAGAACGCCCCCGCTCCCCCGGACATCCGCTCGCGCTGCACGCGGAGCATCATCACGGCGTCGGGCTGCCAGTCGGCGAGCGTGGCGTCCAGGTCGTAGGACGTGCGGCACGGCCAGGACTCGACCCCGACCGGCAGCAGCGTGGGCGGCGACACGAGCGTCACCTCGGCGCCCAGCGTGCGCAGCAGCCACACGTTGGCCCGGGCGACGCGCGAGTGGAGGACGTCGCCCACGATCGCGACCTTCACGCCCGCCAGGTCGGCGCCGACGCCGTCGTCGCCCCCTCGGCGCAGCCCGCCGCCGTGACCGCCGAGGTGCCGGCGGATCGTGTAGGCGTCGAGCAGCGCCTGCGTGGGGTGCATGTGCGTGCCGTCGCCGGCGTTGAGCACGGCCGCGTCGAGCCAGCCCGCGTGCGCGAGCTGGTACGGGGCGCCCGAGGCCCAGTGGCGGACCACCACGGCGTCGGCGCCCATCGCGTGCAGGGTGAGCGCGGTGTCCTTGAGGGACTCGCCCTTGGAGACGCTCGACCCCTTGGCCGAGAAGTTGATGACGTCCGCGGACAGCCTCTTGGCGGCCGTCTCGAACGAGATGCGGGTGCGGGTGGAGTCCTCGAAGAAGAGGTTCACCACGGTGCGGCCGCGCAGCGTCGGCAGCTTCTTGATCTCGCGGGACTGCGTCGCGGCCATCTGCGCGGCGGTGTCGAGGAGCTCGATCGCCTCGTCCTTGGCCAGGTCGGCGGTGGAGAGCAGGTGCCTCATCGCTGGTCCCCCTCTCCCGGGGCCGCGGCGCCGGGCTCGCGCCCGCTGATCACCACGGCGTCGGAGCCGTCCACCTCCGCGAGCAGCACGCGCACCCGCTCCGTCTGGGCGGTCGGGAGGTTCTTGCCCACGAAGTCGGGTCGGATCGGCAGCTCGCGGTGCCCGCGGTCCACCAGGCAGGCGAGACGCACGGCCTGCGGGCGGCCGAGGTCGCCGATGGCGTCGAGCGCGGCGCGGATCGTGCGGCCGGAGAAGAGGACGTCGTCGACGAGGACGACGGTCTTGCCCTCGATCCCCGCGGCGGGCAGCCGCGTGACGCCGACCGCGCGGGTGGGCTGCCGGCGCAGGTCGTCGCGGTACATCGTGACGTCCAGCTCGCCGAGGTCGCGCTCCGGGTCGAAGGCGGGGTCGATGCTCGCGAGCCGCTGCGCGAGGCGGGCGGCGAGGGTGACCCCGCGGGTCGGGATGCCGAGCAGGACGACGTCCTGGGCTCCCTTGGCGCGCTCGACGATCTCGTGCGCGATGCGGGTGAGGGCGCGGGCGACGTCGCTCGCGCCGAGCACGACGGTCCCTTCGGGGACGTCGCGCGGATCGGGTGTTCCGGGCATGCCGGTGCCAGCAGTCACTGGCGACCTCCTTCTCCGCCTCACGGGACGGTGTTAAAGGGTGTCGGTTCTCCTGCCCCTCGGGAGGCTGTCCCGGGGTGTCGTTCTGACGCCCTCCACCCTATCCCGTCGCCCCCGCACCGCCCGTGAGCGTGCCCACGATGCGGGCGCGGCGTACGTCACACGACCGGCACGCCTGGCGCCGGAACGCACCACAGGCGGCGGGCCGGCGTCAGATGAGCAGCGTCGGCTTGATGTCGACGAGCCGGCCCAGCAGGCCGTTGACGAACGACGGCGAGTCGTCCGTCGAGAGCTGCCGGGCGAGGTCGACCGCCTCGTCCACCGCGACGGCGTCGGGGACGTCGTCGTTGTACAGCAGCTCCCAGGTGCCGATCCGCAGCAGCGCGCGGTCGACCGCGGGCATCCGCTCCACCGTCCACCCCTGGGAGTAGGTGGCCAGCAGCTCGTCGATGCGCTCGCGGTGGGCGGCGACGCCCTCGACGAGGTCGACGGTGTACTGCGGCACGGCGGCCTCGGTGTGCGGCTCGATCACCCGGTCCGCGACGAGCACCTGCGGGTCGATCCCGCGCTGCTCCGCCTCGAAGAGGATGTCGACGGCGCGCTTGCGCGCCTTGGTGCGTGCACCCATGTCAGCAGGCGCCCGTCAGTCGTTCACGCGGCCCAGGTACGACCCGTCACGCGTGTCGACCTTGACCTTGGTGCCCTGCTCGAGGAACAGCGGGACCTGGATCTCCGCGCCCGTCTCGAGCGTGGCCGGCTTGGTGCCGCCGGTGGAGCGGTCGCCCTGCAGGCCCGGCTCCGTGTAGGTGATCTCGAGGACCACGGACGACGGGAGCTCGACGTACAGCGGCGTGCCGTCGTTGGACGCGACCATGATGTTCATGCCCTCGAGCATGTAGTTGCTCGCGTCGCCGACGGTGGCGCCGGGCACGGTGATCTGGTCGTACGTGTCGGTGTCCATGAACACGTAGTCGGCGCCGTCCATGTACAGGTACTGGAAGTCGCGGCGGTCCACGTTCGCGGTCTCGATCTTGGTGCCCGCGTTGAAGGTCTTGTCGACCGTCTTGCCGGACACGACGTTCTTCATCTTGGTGCGGACGAACGCGCCACCCTTGCCCGGCTTGACGTGCTGGAACTCGATGATCGTCCAGAGCTGACCGTCGATGCGGAGCACGGTGCCGTTCTTGATGTCGTTGGAGGTAGCCACGTTTCTTGTTCGTCCTCGGGGTCGGGTACGGAGCGGATGACAGCGGATGTCTGCGAGAGTCGACGTGCCGGGCCGCAGAGGGCCCGGAACATTCTACAGCGCGACCAGCAGCACGTGCCCCGCGACACCGAGGGCGGCCGACCAGGCGAGCGACGCCAGCGTGCCCACGACGAACCGCTCGCTCGCGACCGGGTGCTCGCGCAGCTCAGGGAACCGGCCGAGCCCCTTGACCGCGACGACCACGGCCACGCCCTCCGGGTAGCCGGCGAGCAGCGAGCCCGTGACGCACAGCCGCTCCAGCAGGCCGATCCAGGTGCCGCCGCGCAGCACGGCGACCGCCTCCGCCGCCGCCTGGGGCTCGCGCTCGGCGTGCCGGAGCACCCAGGGCACGAGCCAGGCACCGCCGCCCACGCTCGCGGCCAGGCCCACGACCCACACCGCGACGTCCGCCGCGACCGCTCCGAAGCTCACCGCGCGTGCTCCTCTCCTGCCTCGTCGTCCGGTTCGTCGTCCGGTTCGTCGTCGGTGACATCGTCCCGGTCGGCGCCCGCCGCACGCAGCAGGCGCGCCGCCAGCGGCCGGGCGGCCGCGTCCTCGGCCCACAGCGCGGCACGCAACCGCTGGCTCACCGCCTGCTCGCTGACCCCCAGCGCCGCCGCCGAGGCCCGCTGCGGCGCCGGGCCTCGCTGCGCGACGAGCGTGTCGACGGCCTCCCACCCCGCCGCGGAACGGCGCGCGACGAC
>JADHZE010000192.1 GCA_026934365.1 Isoptericola sp. QY 916
GGCGTGCGGCGCGGCGGCCGCCACGGCGGCGGGGACGCTCCCCTCGCGCAGGGTCGTGCCGTCCAGCACGGGGACGTGCACGACGACGAGGTCGGCCTCCGCGGCCGGGCCGGTGAGCGGCCCCTCCTCCGGCCCCGCGACGCTCGACAGCCCGAGGGCGTCCAGGGGGACGAACACGCCCGCGAGCGCCGGTCGGGCCTCCCCGGGCGGCATCGTGTCGGACGGGGTGCCGGGCAGGACGACGGCGGTCACGTCGCACGACGGTGCGGCCTCCCGCCACGCCGTCGCGAGCGCGGGGGCCAGAGGGCCGGCGTCCTCGCCGACGCAGAGCAGCACCTGCATGCCGCGATCGTGGCACACCCGGCGGCGCCGCGGACGCTCGACGTCCCGGACGCGACGCCGGCGGAGACGCGGACGCACGGCGCGCCGCGCGCGGGCGCTGTGGAAATATGGGCGCGTGACCACCCTGCTGAACGACACCGCGGGCACCTCGACCGGCACCACGGCCGGTTTCGCCGAGCCCGCACCCTCCGCGCTGCTGCTCCTCGGCCAGGGCCGCGACCTCGCCTCCGAGCGGGGCGTCGAGTGCACCGGGGCGCTGCCGTCGCCGTCGGACCCGGACCTGGTGGAGCGGGCCCGCGCCGCGCGGGCCGCCCTGGGCGAGCGCGCGTTCGTGCTCGGGCACCACTACCAGCGCGACGAGGTCATCGACTTCGCCGACGTCACCGGGGACTCCTTCAAGCTCGCGCGCGAGGCCGCCGCCCGCCCCGAGGCGGAGTTCGTCCTGTTCTGCGGCGTGCACTTCATGGCCGAGAGCGCCGACATCCTCACGTCGGACGCGCAGCAGGTCGTGCTGCCCGACCTCGCCGCGGGCTGCTCCATGGCGGACATGGCCGAGATCGGCCAGGTCGAGGAGGCGTGGGCGGTGCTGCAGGACGTCGGGATCGCCGACGACACCGTGCCCGTCACCTACATGAACTCGTCCGCCGCGATCAAGGCGTTCACCGGCCGCCACGGCGGCACCGTCTGCACGTCGTCGAACGCGCAGGTCGCGCTGCGCTGGGCGTTCGACCGGGTGGGCGGCGTGGAGGGCACCGGCAAGGTGCTGTTCCTGCCGGACCAGCACCTGGGCCGCAACACCGCCGTCCTCCAGCTCGGCCTGAGCCTGGACGACTGCGTGGTCTACGACCCGCGCAAGCCGCTCGGCGGCCTCACCGAGCAGCAGCTGCGCGACGCGCGCGCGATCCTGTGGCGGGGGCACTGCTCGGTGCACGGGCGCTTCTCCGCGCGCAACGTCGAGGACGTCCGGGCGAGGGTGCCCGGCGTGACGGTGATGGCCCACCCGGAGTGCAAGCACGAGGTGATCACCGCGGCGGACCAGGTGGGGTCCACCGAGTTCATCATCAAGGCCCTCGACGCCGCCGAGCCCGGCAGCTCCTGGGCGATCGGCACCGAGCTCAACCTGGTGCGCCGTCTCGCCAAGGCGCACCCTGACAAGCAGGTGCACTACCTGGACTCGACCGTGTGCTTCTGCTCGACCATGAACCGCATCGACCTCCCGCACCTGGTGTGGGCGATGGAGTCGCTGGTCGAGGGACGCGTGGTCAACCGGATCGTGGTCGACGCCGACGACGCCCACTGGGCCCGCGTAGCGCTCGACCAGATGCTGGCGCTGCCCGGGATCTGACATGACCGTGGGGCCGCGACGGCCCTGACGACGCAGGAGAAGGCATGAGCACCGACGGCGGGCTCCACATCGGCATCCTCGTGTTCGACGACGCGGAGGAGCTCGACGTCGTCGGGCCGTTCGAGGTCCTCGCGGCCTGGGAGCAGCACTCGAGCACCGAGTCGGGGCCGAAGCCGCACGTGAGCACCTTCTCGCGCGACGGCGACGGCGTGCGCCTCGCCAAGGGCCTGCGGCTCGTGCCCGCCCGCTCCGCGGACGACGTCGGCCCGCTGCACGTGCTGGTCTACCCGGGCGGCTGGGGCACCCGCGCCATGATGGCCGACCCGACCCACCTGGAGTGGCTGCGGCAGGTGCGCGTGCAGACGCCGGTCCTCGCGAGCGTGTGCACGGGCGCCTTGGTGCTCGCGGCGGCGGGACTGCTCGCCGGCCGGCCGGCGACGACGCACCGCGACCACTACGACGAGCTGGCGGAGATCGACCCGAGCGTCGTCGTGGACACCGAGGCGAGGTTCGTCGACGACGGGGACGTCGTGACCGCGGCCGGCGTCTCGGCCGGGATCGACATGGCCCTGCACCTGGTGGCCCGGCTCGAGTCGCCCGAGGTGGCGCGCGCGGTGCGCCGGGGGATCCAGTACGACCCCGCTCCCCCGGTCTGACCCGCGGGTCGTCCGCGCGCGCGGCCGGGCGAACGGTATCTGATACCGCCGGTCGCCGATATAGCCTGCGCGGGTGACTCGAATGATCCAGCTCACCTGGGCGTCCCTGCGCCCCCGCAAGCCGGTGCCCGGCCAGGGCCTGCTCGACCCGTCCGTGACGCGCATGCGCGTGCACCCCGGCGACCTCGACCTGTACCTGCACGTCAACAACGGCTCGTACCTGCAGATGATGGACGTGGCACGGTCCAACTTCATCGCCGACCTCGACGGCTTCGCCAAGATCGGCGACCGCAGGTGGTACCCGGTGGTCGCGGCGTCGACGATGACGTACAAGCGCTCCCTGAAGCTGGGCGACCGGTTCGAGATCACCACGCGCGTGCTCGGCTGGGACGAGCGCGTGATCTACATCGAGCAGGTCTTCACGTGCCGCGGCCAGCTCTACGGCCGCGGCTACGTGGCCGGCCGGTTCCTCGGCCCGGGGAACGCCCGGGTCCCCGCGCCGGACGTCGTCGCGCTCATGGGCCCGGAGGCTCCGGCGCAGAGCCCCGACCTGCCCGACGACGTCGCCGCCTGGGCCCGGGCGCTCGACGTCGCGCACCGGGACCCCGACCGGGCCTGACGCGCGTGGGCGGCAGCGCGCGCCGTCAGTGGAACGTCGTCGCGTAGTAGGTCTGCCGGTCCACGGTCTCGACCGTGACGTCCTGCGTGCGCTCGAGACGGCGGCGCAGGTTGTCGGCGAACCGCAGCGAGTCGTCGTTGAAGCGGGACACGTCGTACGCGCACACGACCCGGTGCTCGGCGAGGTGGGCGACCAGCGCGTCGATCATGTCCATGAACGTGCGCGTGGCGCGCCGGCCGGGGTGCGCGAGGGTGAAGCCGATGTACCAGACCGCGCCGCGCGCCGCGTGCTCCGGGTAGCGGGCCGCGAAGAACTCCGGGCTCACCCACGGCACCGCGGCCAGGTCCGTCGCGAGCGTCGTCAGGCCGACCGACTCCCCGGCACGGTCGTGCGCGAGGAGCTTCAGCACGCGCGGGTCGGCCATCTCCTCGTCGAACTCCTCGCGGTGCAGCACGTGGCGGGCCGCGGCGCGCGTGCGCAGCGGCTCGAACGCCTCCAGGTAGAGGCGCCAGAAGTCCTCGGCGACCTCACCGGTCACGGTGTGCTCGAACGTGACGTCAGCGCGCACGGCCCAGCTCCTCCCACCCGGCCCGACGGAACGTCGCCACGACGACGGCGCAGACGGGGAGCGTCTCGCAGGCCAGGCCGGTGATCCGCCGCCCCTCCTGGTGGTACGCGCCCCCGCGGATCGCGGACAGGTCGTCCAGGCTGTGCGTGAGGTCCGTCTCGACCTGCTCGTGCGACGGACCGTCGTGCTCGACGAAGAGCCCGGCGCCGCTGCCGTCGTCGCGCCGCGACCACGCGACCCCGGCCCAGGCCTCGTGGCCGGGCAGCGAGGCATGACCGGCGGCGTACACGCAGTACAGCGCGTCGCCGTGCTCACCCCGGAGCTGGTCGCGCCCGTCCACCTCCAGGACCCCGCTGCCCGGTGGCACGACGGAGCTCAGCCGCACGAGGTTGAAGTCACCCACCCCGGCGGCGACGAGGGCCGCGTCGAAGGCTGCGAGCGTCGTGCGGCCCGTCCCGGTGCCGGTGCTTACGCGGATGGTCAGGGGCTCGGTCATGTGGTCCTCGGGGTCGGGCGGTCGGCGGACCCGTCGACGGTACGTCCCGCGGCGGCGTCCAGGAGGTCCAGGACGGGGCGCAGGACCGCGTCCGGCGCCTCCCGCCCCTTGGTGAGGAAGACGGTACTGCCCAGGCGGAGGTCCTCCCGCTCGGCCGGACCGACCTCGGCGCCCGAGTAGACGACGAGCGGGGTCCGGTGCAGGCGGCCGCTGCGTCGCAGGTCCGCCACGAGGTCGTGCCCGGTGCCGTCGGGCAGGCGCAGGTCGAGCAGCACCAGGTGCGGCTCCCCGCCGTCGTCGAGGGCGGCGCGCGCCTCGGCCAGGCCACGGGCCGGCGTCACGACCAGGCCCGCGCTCTCCAGGACGGTTGTCAGGACGGCCCGGAGGTCGTCGTCGTCCTCGACCACGAGGACGCGCTCGTGGTGTGGGCGCAGCAGGACGACCTCGCGGACGGTCGCCGCGAGGCGGGCGGGGTCGACGGGCTTGACGAGCCAGCCGTCCGCGAGCGCTGCTGCCTCCCGGGCGTCCGACGGGGCGGTGCCCGACACGACGACCACCGGCAGCTCGGCGGTGGCCGCCGAGAGACGCAGCTGCCGGAGCACCTCGGCGCCGTCCGTCCCGGGCATCGCCAGGTCCAGCACGATCGCGTCGGGGGCCTCCGCCTCGACGGCCTCGAGCGCCGCGCGCCCGTCGGTCACCCCGATGACGACGTACCCGCGGGCCTCCAGCACGGCGCGCAGCACGTCGACCACGTACGGGTCGTCGTCGACGACGACGACCCGGGTGCCCGTCGCGACGGCCGCCCCCACGGGCGACGGCTCGGACGCCGCCGTCGACGCGGCGTCGGACGCCACCCTCGGCGCCCCGGTGCGGGACGGTGCGGGCTCGACCACGCGCGGCAGGGTCAGCCGGAAGCTGGAGCCGTGCCCGTCCCCGTCGCTCTCGGCCCACATCCGCCCGCCGTGCCGCTCGACGATGCTGCGGGCGATGGCCAGGCCCAGCCCCGTGCCGCCGCGCTCGCGCGCGTCCGAGGCGTCCACCTGCTCGAAGCGGCGGAAGACGGTCTCGAGCTTGTCCGGCGGGATCCCCCGCCCCTCGTCGTCGACGCGCACCTCGACGAGGTCCCCCACCGGCCGGGCGGACACCCGCACGGTGCTGCCTCGCGGCGAGAACTTCACGGCGTTGCTGAGCAGGTTGGTCAGGGTCTGGACGATGCGCTCGCCGTCGACGCGCACCAGCTCGGGGCCGTCGTCCGGCGACAGGGTCACCCCGGCGTCGTCGGCCTGGATCGAGACCTGCTCCACCGCGGCGGCGACGAGGCCGTCGAGCCGGTGCTCGGCGAGCTCGAGCTGTGTCGTCCCCGCGTCCATGCGCTCGACGTCGAGGATGTCGTCCACGAGCCGGCCCAGCCGCTCGCTGCTCGTGAGGGCGATGTGCACCATGCGGGCGGCCTGGTCGGAGGACCGGTCGAGCACCCCGCTGTCGAGCAGCCCCAGCGCGCCGCGGATCGAGGTGAGCGGGGTGCGCAGCTCGTGGCTCACGACGGAGACGAACTCGTCCTTGATGCGCTCCACCTCGCGCCGCTCGGAGATGTCGCGGAACACGACGACGGCGCCGCTGATCGCGTCGTCCGTGCGCAGAGGGCTGGCGGCGACCTCGACCGGGACGTCCTTGCCGTCGGGCCGGCGGTAGACGTCCTGCTCCGCGGTCGCGGTGAGCCCGTCGCGCACGGCCTCGGTGATGTAGCAGCCCGCCGCCGGGTACGGGGTGCCGTCCTCGGCCGGCGCGTGGAAGGTCTCGTGCGCGTCGCGTCCCACCAGGTCGGCCGCCGCCACGCCCAGCGTCCGGGCACCGGCGTCGTTGACGAAGGTGACGCGCCCGCTCGAGTCGACGCCGTAGATCCCGTCGGCGACGGACTCGAGGGTGCGCTCCCGCTCGCTCGCCAACGCGCGCAGCTGCGCGGTGCGTTCCTCGACGCGCCGCTCCAGCCCGTGGCGCAGCGACTCGTTGTCGACGACGACGAGGATCTGGCGGACCGCGACCGCGACCAGCACGGCCGCCCAGAGCGCGTTCGCCACCCAGGGGAACTCGTCGTTCGCCTGCCCCACTCGCACGAGCGCCGCCGTGAGAAAGAGCCCGAAGGTGATGACGGTGCCGAGGACGGGCGAGCCGTCGGTCCGCTGGCTGGTCACGGGGCTGCCCGATGCCGCCGGGTGCCGGGCGGCGACCGCGATGGCGAGATAGCCGCCCACCCACCCGACGTCGACAGGGCTGCCGAACGTGAAGCCCCCCTCGGCCGTGAGGAGCGCGAACGCGACGTCGGCCACGGCGTAGAGGACGAACCCGATGCCGACGAGGCCCAGGGGCACCCGTTCGGCCGCGGGCGACCGGGTGAGGACGAGGACGGCCAGCGTCGCCAGGAGCGCGTCCACGACCGGCAGCGCGTACGCGGTGAGCGCCGGCTCGGCCTCGAAGCCGCCGGTGCCCGCCAGGGCGACGCTGAAGACCGCGATGTACAGGACCGAGCCTCCGACGACCACGCTGTCGAGCAGCATGCGGACCAGCTCGTGACCGCGCGGTCGCACGGTCGGGAACAGCGCCATCCCCACCACGCCGAGCAGGAGCGCCGCGATGTAGGCCGTGTCGCCGGTCTCCGGGTCGCCCACCAGACCCGCGTACACGTTGCCGAGGAGGCCGACCGCGCCGCCCAGGGACAGCAGTCCCCACGCACGGCGTCGACGCCCCGTCGAGCGCGCCGCGCGCCAGCCGCAGCTCAGCGCCGCGACCACGCCGGCCGCTGCGATGGCGCCGCGAGAGATCGCAGCCTGCGCGGCCTGGTCCAGGGGGCCCGCCAGGAGCACGACCAGGGCCAGCACCAGCACCGCCGCGACCCAGCACCAGCGCACGAACCTCGCGTGCGCCCGCGCCGTCGCCTGTCGCGAGTCCCCCATGGGCCCGAGGGTAGGAGAGGTTCGCGCGCTCCGCTCCCGATGCCGACGCCCGGAGCGACGAAAGGCGTCCTCGCGTGTCGGGGGGTACCGTCGTGCGGAATCGGAGAAGGGCACTGACAGGAGGCGCAGCACGTGGCGACGGGGGGCCGACGCGTGGTGGTCATCGACGACGATCCGTCGATCAGGGAGGTGGCAGCCGTCGCGCTGTCCGCCGTCGGGGGGCACGAGGTGCACACGGCCGGCGACGGCACGGAAGGCCTGGACGTGGCGCGGCGCGTGCGCCCGGACGTGATCCTCCTGGACGTCATGATGCCCGTGCACGACGGGCCGACCGTCCTCGGCCGGCTGCGTGCCGTCCCCGAGCTGCGCGAGGTACCGGTGGTGTTCCTCACCGCGAAGGTCGGTAGCCAGGACATCTCGCGGCTCGACGGCCTGGGTGCGACCGGCGTGCTGACGAAGCCCTTCGACCCGCTGAAGCTGTCCTCCGACCTCGCTGACGTGCTGGGTTGGGACGCGTGACCGGCTCGCCCGGCACGCCGCACGGCCGACCGAGGACCGGGTCGGACGGCGGGAGCGCACCGGGCCCTGTCGGCGACGGGCTCGACGACGCGGGTCTCGACGACGCGATCGCCGCCCTCGGGCGGCGCGCGCGCGAACGCAACCGGGGACGGGCACGGCGGCTCACCGAGCTCCTCGCGACGGCCGAGACCCGGGACGACCCCGTGGTCCGCGAGGAGGCCGTACGGCTCTGCCACACGATGGCGGGCTCGGCCGCGACGTTCGGCGAGGTAGGGCTCTCCGAGGCGGCCGGGCGGCTCGAGGCGGCCCTGAGCACGGGCGTCGACGCCGACGTCCCGGTCGCTCTCGACGTCCTCCGCGCGGCGGCCGGGGTGAGCTGAGGCTGCGGCGCGTCAGCCGGCCGCGTCGGTCACCAGGGCGCGCGCCTCGTCCGCCGCGGACCTGACGGCCGCGTCCCCCGCCCC